>NZ_DUOE01000022.1 GCF_012838985.1 Corynebacterium sp.
CGAAGGGCGACTCCGGCACACCGAACCAGCGGTAGTAGTTCGCCATGTAGTCCGCGTTGCCGGACACCCGCGCCATGGTGAGGATGAAGCCGTCATCCGAGGTGTTGGCGCCGAAGATGTGCCAGAAGGCCAGGACCGCGCCGACCACCCCGTCGAGGGGGCGGAGCCTCCACCACCCGGCGGGCAGGAAGCGGCGGGCGGAACGGCCGTCGAGGCGGTCCATCCGGTGCAGCGCCCACAGGGCGACCAGCAGGGAGAGCAGCCCGCCGAACATCGCCGCGTACTTCAGCGCCGAGGGGGCGGAGGTGAAGCGGGAGTTGATCTCGATGTCGGCGGCGAGGCCGGCGTCGACGAGCGTGGCCGCGTCCCCGTCGATCTCCGTGTAGATGCCGGTGACCTGCGGACGGACGTCCTCCTCCTCGATGATCCCCTTGTGTCTCGTGCCGGGGATGGTGACGGTCGTCTCGTCCTCGGTGGAGGAGATGGTGAGCACGGCGTCGTCGGGAAGCGCGTCCACCTCGTCGGCGGTCAGCTCGAAGGGCACCTGGTTGCGGACCACCACATCGATCCCGCCCTCCCACGAGCGGATGAACAGTCCGCGGGAGGTGGCGTCGGTGGAGTCCGCGGGTAGCGTCGACAGCAACAGGGTCTGCCCGTCCCGCAGCCCGTCCAACGCCTCATCGACCGGTAACCTGATGTCGATGTGTTCCGGCGCGAAGGACACCAGGGGAGCGTTGACCGAGGTCAGGCTGTCACCCTGGGGCCAGGACAGGGAGGACTGGGTCTGGTTGACCGGGAGGAAAGGCGTCAGCAGGAACAGCACGAAGCCGAGCAGGCCCGAGATGATCGCGACGTTCTTCAGCCACCCCGGTGCCACAGGAGTGGCGGGAGGTGACTCTCGGTGAGACACGGCAGTAACAGACACAGATGTGGAGTCTACGTCAGGAAGCATCCTTCACCCGGGTCGCCACCACAAACGGGCCTATCTGGGTGGTCTCCCACTCCTCCCCGCTGAACGCCTCCGGGTCGAAGTAGATGCCCCGGTAACGCACGTTCGGGTTGTTCGGGTAGATGTCCTCGGCGATGTGCGACTTCCACCCCGGGTTGATCGAGGCGTCGGCGGGCGGGTCCAGCACGCCGCGCAGCACGAACACGTCGGGGGCGCGCCACGGGGCGTCGTCAAGGGCGGCGGTGAACTTCTCCGGGGATTCCGCCCAGGAGTTCTCCGCCCACCGCAGGATCGTGTCGTTGCGGGCCTGGAACTCACCGAGCGGGTTGGCGTAGTGGCTGGTGAAGGCCTGGAAACCGAAGTAGGGGTGGTAGGCGAGGAAGTTGATCTCGTCGGTGAACACGACCGTGTCCAGCGGGTCGTGCCCGTGGGAGCGGATCTCCTCGTCGATCTGCCCGTAGTAGCGGCCCGCGTCCGCGGCGTACTGGTCGGCGCGTTCGCCGTAGCCGTCGGTGTCGGAGTAGGCGCGGTCGAGCGCGCGCTGGTTCTCCACCGGGATCTGCTGCGCGTAGTGCAGGCCCGCGGCGCTGAGGATCACCACCATGAGGATGGTCACGTAACGACGCCCCCGTGCCGTCAGCCGGTCCGGGTAGAGGACGTCGAGTCCCACGAGGCGCAGTTCGGCCAGGCCGAGGACACCGGCGGTGGCCAGCTGCAGCACGATGAGGGCGTCCACGCGGAAACCCAGGAGGGTGGTGCCCGCCAGGGTGGCGATCATCGACGCCAGCGCCCACAAATAGAAACCGATGAGGCCGATGGCCATGCTGCGGGCGTCACCGGCGGTGAAGCGGACCACCAGCCAGACCAGGCCGATGAGGCAGAGCACACCCACCAGGGACAGGGAGAGGAACGGCGCGGGGATCTGGGCACCCTCGACCGGCAGGTAGTGCGGGGCGGTGGAGCCGTCCGTCGGGTGCCCGGTGACGGTGAGCCACAGGTAGGGCCCCCAGACCACGGACGCGATGCCCAGGGAGATCGAGCCGAGCACGACGAGCCGGAGGAGCGGTCCCCAGGTGCGGAACACCAGGACCGCGAAGACGGCACCCAGCGTGACCACGGAGAGGGCCACGACCGCCGTGTACAGCGTGTAGAAGGACGCCGAGACACCTAGGAAGATGGCGGTGCCCACGAGCGCGAACCAGGCGCCCCGCAGCGCCCGCCCGGCGAGGACCGTCGCGGCGGGCACACCCAGGGCGACGACGGCGCCGTAGGGCTCCTCCGCGGCCATGACCAGCATGACGGCGGTGGACACCAGCGCGATGGCCACCGCGACGGGCAGGGAGCCGGTGATCCGCTGCCACACCGGCACGAGCAGGGAGGCGGCGGCACCGAGGGAGACCAGCGCCCACGGCTGGTAGACCTCCCAGCCCGGCATGTCGAGGAGATTGGCCATCCGGCCGCCCAGCCAGAACCAGCCCAGCGGGTAGTAGGTGGGCAGGTCGATGTAGTTCATGTCCTGGTTGGCCCACGTCGTGGCCATCCGGCTGAGGAACTGGGTGCGGAATCCCTGGTCGATGTGGATGCCGTCGAGGTAGAGCCGGGTCGCGGACAGCGGGACCGCCGTCGTGGAGACGACCAACGCCGCCGGCGACAGGTAGGACACCAGGTAGGTCAGCCAGACCCGCCACCGCGGCCGGAGGACCACCAGTTCCGGCACCGCCGGGCCGATGTTCCCGTCGGGGCCGGGTTCCGGTTCGTGGGACTCGAGGGCCGCTTCCCGACGCCGCGCCGCCCGCTGCTCATCCAGCGCCCACAGGACGACGAGCGTCCCGACGACCGCCAGCAGCAGCAGCGTCGCCGCCGTGGACAGCGCATACGTCATGTTGGACGTGTTGAACGCCGGCCAGCTGGTCATCCGCAGGACGAACCAGGCGGCGAAGGTGAACAGAGCACCACCGACCGCGGCAACCGGGATCCCCGTCAGGGTGCCCCGTCTGCTCAGCCGGTCGGTGGTGTACTCCTCGGTCGCAGTCGACATGCCTAAAAGGGTAGCCTGCGGAAGATCTGGCGCGGGATGAGGTTGAACACGGCGGACACGGCCTCGAAGGCCGGGTGCACGAAGATGATGTCGCGGCCCTTGATCACGCCCTCGACGGTGGCCTCCGCCACCTCCTCGATGTCCACCGTGAGCGGGGCCTCCTTGACCCCGGCGGACATCTTCGTGCGCACCTGACCCGGGCGGACGACGAGCACGTTGGCGCCGGAGCCGCGCAGGGCCTCACCGAGCTGGGTGTAGAAGCCGTCGAGGCCGGCCTTGGAGGCGCCGTAGACGAAGTTGGAGCGGCGCACGCGGACACCCGCCACCGAGGAGAGTGCCACGATGGTGCCGTGACCCTGCTCCCGGAACTTCTGGCCGAGCAGCACACCCACCGACACGGGGCCGGTGTAGTTGGTCTGGGCGGACGCGACGGCGGCGGCCTGGTCCTGCCACAGGGCCTCCTGGTCACCCAGGGTGCCGAACGCGACGACCGCCACGTCGATGTCACCGTCGGAGAACGCCAGGTCGATGACGTCGGGGTGGGATTCGAAGTCGGTGGCGTCGAAGTCGATGACCTCGACGTCGGTGGCGCCGGCGTCGCGGACCTGGGCCACGGCGGCGTCGATACGCGGCGAATCCTCACGGGCGGCGAGGATGACGCGGGCGGGACCGCGTCGGAGGAACTCGGAGACGATGCCGAGACCGATCTCGGACGTGCCGCCGAGCAGCAGAATGTTCTGGGCCTGGCCCACTGCGTTGAGCATGTGTTCTTCCTGTCTAGTTCAGTTCGAGGCGGCGGGACATGTCGGACGCGAAGACGCCGGTCGGGTCGATCTCGTTGCGGGTCTTCAGCCAGCCCTCCATGCCCGGGTACATCTGGTGGAAGTTCTCCGCGGAGGTGCGGGACTCCTTGGCCAGGTAGAGGCGGCCGCCGAACTCCATGACGCGACGGTCCAGCTCGTCGAGGAACTCGTGGAGACCCTTCTTGATGGGGAAGTCGACGCAGACGTTCCAGCCCGGCATCGGGTAGGACAGCGGCGCACGGTTACCCGGGCCGAAGAGCTTGAACACGTTGAGCGCGGAGTAGTGGCCGGACTTCTGGATGTCGCGGATGATCTCCTTGAACGGCTCGACCGCGTCGGTGGGCACGACGAACTGGTACTGCAGGAAGCCGTTCTTGCCGTAGCCGCGGTTCCACTCACCGATCAGGTCGAGCGGCTGGTAGAACTGCGTCAGGTTCTGCACCTGGTTCTGGTAGGTGCCCGACTTCAGCCACCACAGCTCACCGATGGCGATCATGGACAGCTTGTTCATCGTCCACGAGGGGAAGATGTCCGGCACGGTGACCAGCTGCGGGGCGTTGAACTTCAGCGGGTCCTTCGCCAGCTTCGGCGCCAGCTCCTTGAGCTGGTCGAGCGTGGCCAGGGAGCCGCGGGAGATGGCGGCGCGGCCCAGCTTCGGCTCCGGGGAGATCGCGTCGAACCAGGCGGAGGAGTAGGTGTAGTTGTGCTCGGAACCGTCCGAGTGGAACTCCACCGTCTCATCCAGGGTCTGGGTGAGGTCGCCGTCGGCGATGAAGTAGGCGGTCTCCGTGCGGGTCATGCGGATCGTGGCGCGCAGGATGATGCCGGTCAGGCCCATGCCGCCGACGGTCGCCCAGAACAGGGTGCCGTCCGGGTCGTCCGGGGAGCCCTCCGGCTCTAGGTGCAGGACGCGGCCGTCCGCGACGAGCAGCTCCATCGAGGCGACGTGGTCGCCGAAGGAGCCGGCCGAGTGGTGGTTCTTGCCGTGGATGTCCGGGCCGATGGCACCGCCGATGGTCACCTGGCGGGTGCCCGGCAGGACCGGCACCCACAGGCCGTAGGGGAGCGCGGCCTTCATGAGCTGATCCAGGGTGACTCCGCCGTCGACGTCCACGAGGGCCGTGTCCGGGTCGATGGAGTGGATCTTGTTCAGCGCCGGCATGTCGATGACGAGGCCGCCGCCGTTCTGCGCCGGGTCACCGTAGGAGCGGCCCAGGCCACGCGCGATGACGCCGCGACGCAGGTGGGCGGGCTTGTCGGCGTTCTCGTCGGCCACCCGGGCCACCGCCGCGATGATCTTCTCGACGTCCGGGGTCGACAGCACGTGCGCCGTCGAGGGGGCCGTGCGGCCCCAGCCGGTGAGGGACTTGGTCTGGAGTTCCATCTTCGCGAATTCTTCTTTCGACAGATCTGGGTATCGGTTCCACAGTAGTCCTGCACCCCTCCTGCGGCGGGGAGGCGGCGATGTGACAGGGGCCTCTGTTCTCACGTTGCCAGTTCAGGGGCAGGCCGTTCCGGGGATTGACAGGTGGGTGACAGGTTCGCACGGGGCCGGGGAAGGGTGATAAGTGGAACTTTTCGCAGCACAGAATGCGGAACGGGGGTGGTCGGGGGTGGGAAAACCATGTCACTTTCATCCGCAATGAAACATTCGGTTGTGGACCCGCGATAGGGGTGTTATTTTTGCGTTAACTCCTCCGGAAACGCGGACAGCGCGTCACGGAGCCCCGTTTCGGGTGTTTTCACCCCGGATGGGGGTAGGTGGCCGACGGGTCGGAAAAGTTTTTTCACCCGTGGGGATGATGTGATTTTATCCCTGTGACCACTGCCTTTTCTCTCAGGCCCTCAATGAGGGTCCGCTTTGTGCTGCCTGAAAACAGCTGCGCCCCTTGCACTGGCTCGCGGCCCTGTGTGATTGTGGAGTCACCGACACGGACCAACCGGAACGTGTGACCCGACAAAAGTAAAGGAGACCATCATGGTCGACAACATCTTCGGTATCTCTTCCCAGGTTCTCACTGGTGCAGGCAACGTCATCACCGCCATCTTCAACGGTGTCGTGGCTGTCTTCAACTCCATCAGGGGCGCCTTCTAAGACACCCCTCGTGGCGGCCCTGTCCATGAGCGGGGCCCTGCAGGGAGAAGCTCCCGTGTGGATCATCCACACGGGAGCTTCTGCGTTTTCCGGGGAGGGTCGGGGAGGGCCTCAGAGGTCGAGGATCTCCCGGATGGCGGCCGGGAGCTCCTCCTGCGAGGTGATCTCCGGGCCCCCGCCGGCGGCGTACTCGCGTAGCAGGCGGTAGACCTCGCTGCGGTCGTGGCTGTCGAGGATGGGCAGCTCCTGGGCGATCATCCGGGTCATGAAGTCGTTGAGGGGGAGGTTGGTCTGCTCGGCGGCGACGAAGCGGCCTTCACGCA
>NZ_DUOE01000131.1 GCF_012838985.1 Corynebacterium sp.
GCAAAATCACGAACCTGACGGAATGCTCACGTTTTTGTGTGCAAGAATAGTCGCATGCGTCGCGCGGCCGCCTCACGCGGGCGGGCCGACGCGAACCACCAACGCAGCACATGAAAGGGACCCCCAAAGTGGCAGTAGAGACCAAGAAGATCACGAAGGTCCTCGTGGCCAACCGCGGCGAGATCGCGGTCCGTGTGATCCGAGCCGCCAAGGATGCGGGCATCGCCAGCGTCGCCGTCTACGCCGAGCCGGACGCGGATGCTCCGTTCGTCGGAATGGCTGATGAGGCGTTCGCCCTGGGCGGCCAGTCCTCCGCCGAGTCCTACCTCGTCATCGAGAAGATCATCGACGCCGCCGCCAAGTCCGGCGCCGACGCCGTCCACCCGGGCTACGGCTTCCTCGCCGAGAACGCCGACTTCGCCCAGGCCGTCATGGATGCCGGCCTGATCTGGATCGGCCCGCCGCCGTCCGCCATCGCGGACCTGGGTGACAAGGTCACCGCCCGCCACATCGCCAAGCGCGCCAACGCACCGATGGTGCCGGGCACCAAGGACCCGGTCTCCGGTGCCGAGGAGGTCGTCGCCTTCGCTGAGGAGTACGGCCTGCCCATCGCCATCAAGGCCGCCTTCGGTGGCGGTGGCCGCGGCATGAAGGTCGCCTACAAGATGGAGGAGGTCGCGGAGCTCTACGAGTCCGCCACCCGTGAGGCCGTCGCCGCCTTCGGCCGCGGCGAGTGCTTCGTCGAGCGTTACCTGGACCGGGCCCGCCACGTCGAGGCCCAGGTCCTGGCCGACCAGCACGGCAACGTCATCGTCGCCGGCACCCGTGACTGCTCCCTGCAGCGTCGTTTCCAGAAGCTCGTCGAGGAGGCCCCGGCACCGTTCCTGACCGACGAGCAGCGGACCATGATCCACGAGTCCGCCAAGCAGATCTGCCTGGAGGCGGGCTACTACGGTGCCGGCACCGTGGAGTACCTCGTCGGCTCCGACGGCCTGGTCTCCTTCCTGGAGGTCAACACCCGTCTGCAGGTGGAGCACCCCATCACCGAGGAGACCACCGGCATCGACCTGGTCCGCGAGCAGTTCCGCATCGCCGAGGGCCAGAAACTGCGCTTCACCGAGGACCCGACCCCGCGTGGCCACTCCTTCGAGTTCCGCATCAACGGCGAGGACGCCGGCCTGAACTTCATGCCGGCCCCGGGCACCGTGACCCGCTACCACCAGCCGGACGGCCCGGGTGTCCGCGTGGACTCCGGCGTCCGCGAGGGCTCCGTCATCGGCGGCCAGTTCGACTCCATGCTGGCCAAGCTCATCGTCACCGGCGAGAACCGCCAGGAGGCGCTGCAGCGTGCCGCACGTGCACTGGACGAGTTCGTCGTCGAGGGCATGCCGACCGTCATCCCGTTCCACCGCCACATCGTCGAGAACCCGGCCTTCGTCGGTGACGAGAACGGCTTCGAGATCTACACCAAGTGGATCGAGGAGGTCTGGGACAACCCGATCGAGCCCTTCGTCGACCCAGCCGACCTGCCCGAGGACGAGTCCGTCCCGGCCCACAAGGTCGTCGTCGAGGTGGACGGCCGCCGCGTCGAGATCTCCCTGCCGGGCGATCTGGCGATCGGTGGCGGCGCCGCCCCGAAGAAGAAGGCCAAGAAGCGTCGTGCCTCCGGTGGCGCCGCAGGTGTCTCCGGTGACGCCGTGGCCGCCCCGATGCAGGGCACCGTCATCAAGGTCAACGTCGAGGACGGCCAGGAGGTCGCCGAGGGCGACGTCATCGTGGTCCTCGAGGCCATGAAGATGGAGAACCCGGTCAAGGCCCACAAGTCCGGCACCGTCGAGGGCCTGGCCGTCGAGGCCGGCGCCGGCGTGACCAAGGGACAGGTCCTGCTCGAGATCAAGTAGATCTCTCCGTCCTTCGACAGCCCCGTTGCTCCCCTGTGGGAGCGGCGGGGCTTCGGCGTCTGCGGGGAAGGTGCACTTCTACCCCGACTGAGTACATGTCAACACGGTCCCTGCCGGTCAGACCATGCGGGTATAAGTGCACCGGGGCCGACACCCACCCCGGAATCGGCGGAACCCGGGGCGGCCCTGCGGCGCGCACCCCGGGTTCACGGTCTCAGCGGGTCTATCCCCCTCCGGTCTAGGCGATGACCACGATGAGGTCGCCGCCCTCCACCTTCGTGGCCTGGGCCAGGGCGACACGGTCAACCACGCCGTCCTTGGTGGCGGTGATGGTGGCCTCCATCTTCATGGCCTCGATCACCGCGACCGGGTCGCCGGCCTTGACCTCGTCGCCCACCTTCGCGGTGACCATGACCACACCCGCGAACGGTGCGGCGACGTGGCCCGGGTTGGTGGTGTCGGCCTTCTCCGCGGAGGCGGTGACGGACTCGACGGAACGGTCACGCACCTTCATCGGGCGGATCTGACCGTTGACGTTGGTCACGACCTGGCGCATGCCCTTCTCGTCGGGCTCGCCGACGGCGTCGAGACGCACCACCATCGGCGGCTGACCGTGCTCACCGATGAGACGGATGACGTTCTCCTCACCCTCCTTGAGGCCGTAGAAGAACACGCGGTCCTCGAGTGCGGCGGTGTTGCCGTACTGGCGACGGTGCTCCGCGAACTCGGCGGCCTGCTTCGGGAACAGCAGCCTGTCCAGGGTCGAGCGACGGGTCTGGCGGTCCTCGCTCTGCAGGGCCTGCTCGTCCTCGGCGGCGACGTCGACAAGCTTGGACTGCGTGGCGGAACGACCCGCCAGGGCCTTCTCCCGCAGCATCGGCCAACCACCGGGCGGGTTGCCCAGGTCACCGCGGAGGAAGTCGATCACGGAGTCCGGGATGTCGTACTTCTGCGGGTCGTTGGCGAAGTCCTGCGGATCCACACCCGCGCCGACCAGGTGCAGCGCCAGGTCGCCGACGACCTTGGAGGACGGGGTGACCTTGGTGGGCCGGCCCAGCATCTCGTTGACGGCGGCGTAGTAGTCCTCGATGAGCTCGAAACGGTCCTCCAGGCCCAGGGCCTTGGCCTGCGTACGCAGGTTGGACAGCTGACCACCCGGGATCTCGTGCTTGTACACCCGTCCGGTCGGGCCGGGCACACCCGCCTCGAAGGGGGCGTAGAGCTGGCGCACGGCCTCCCAGTAGGGCTCCAGGTCGGAGACGGCCTGCAGGGACAGACCGGTGTCGCGGTGGGTGTCGGCGAAGGCGGCGACGATCGCGGACAGCGAGGGCTGCGAGGTCGTGCCGGCCAGCGGCGCGGAGGCACCGTCCACGGCGTCCGCGCCCGCCTGGGCGGCGGCCAGGTAGGTGGCCAGCTGACCACCGGCGGTGTCGTGGGTGTGCACGTGCACCGGCAGGTCGAAGTTGCTGCGCAGCGCCGTGACCAGGCGGGACGCCGCGGTCGGCCGGAGCAGGCCGGCCATGTCCTTGATGGCCAGGATGTGGGCGCCGGACTCCACGATCTCCTCGGCCAGGCGGAGGTAGTAGTCGAGGGTGTAGAGCTTCTCACCCGGGTCCAGCAGGTTGCCGGAGTAGGCCATGGCGACCTCGGCGACGGTGGAGCCGGTCTCCAGGACCGCGTCGATGGCCGGGCGCATCTGGGAGACATCGTTGAGGGCGTCGAAGATGCGGAAGATGTCCACGCCGGAGTCGGCGGCCTCCTTGACGAAGGCCCGGCCGACGCTGTCCGGGTACGAGGTGTAGCCGACGGTGTTGCGGCCGCGCAGCAGCATCTGGATGTTGATGTTCGGCATGGCCTGGCGCAGCGAATCGAGGCGCTCCCACGGGTCCTCGTGGAGGAAGCGCATGGCCACGTCGTAGGTCGCACCGCCCCACGCCTCGACGGACAGCAGCTCCGGGGTCAGGCGGCCGACGTGCTCGGCGGCGGCGACCAGCGCGGAGGAACGGATGCGGGTGGCCAGCAGCGACTGGTGCGCGTCACGGAACGTGGTGTCGGTGACGGCCAGGGCGTCCTGGGTGCGCAGCTGCTCGGCGAACTTCTGCGGGCCGAGGTCACGAAGCACGTCGCGGGAACCACGCGGCAGCGGGCTGTCGTCGCGGGCCGGCAGCTTGGTCACCGGGCGGATCTCGGTGGGGCGCTTGCCGTGCGGGCGGTTGACGGTGACGTCGGCGAGGTAGTTGAGGATACGCCCGGCCTCATCATCGGCCGGCGGGGCCGCCAGCAGGTGGAGGTGCTCACCGATGAAGTTGGTGGAGATGCGGCGGGTCTGGAAGTCCTCCTCCCGCAGCAGGGCACGGAGGAAACCGATGTTGGTGGCCACACCCGAGATGGTGAACTCGTTGAGCGCACGCTGGGCGCGGGCCACGGCGGTGGCGAAGTCGGCACCGCGGGTGGTCATCTTGACCAGCAGGGAGTCGAAGTTCGGGGAGATCTCACCGCCGAGGGAGGCGGCGCCGTCGAGACGCACGCCCGCACCACCCGGGGAGCGGTACGCGGTGATGGTGCCGGTGTCCGGGCGGAAGTTGTTGGCCGGGTCCTCGGTGGTGATGCGGCACTGCAGGGCCGCGCCGTTGAGCTTGATGGATTCCTGCGTGAGGCCGAGCTCCTTGAGGGTGGCGCCGGCGGCGATGTGCATCTGCGCCTTGACCAGGTCGACGGAGGTGACCTCCTCGGTGATGGTGTGCTCCACCTGGATGCGCGGGTTCATCTCGATGAAGACGTGGTTGCCGTTCTCGTCGACGAGGAACTCGACGGTGCCGGCGCACACGTAGCCGATGGACCGGCAGAACTTCACGGCGTCGGCGCAGATCTGGTCACGCAGGGCCGGGTCGAGGTGCTGGGCCGGGGCGATCTCCACGACCTTCTGGTGGCGGCGCTGCAGGGAGCAGTCACGCTCGTAGAGGTGGATGACGTCGCCGGTGTGGTCGGCGAGGATCTGGACCTCGATGTGCTGCGGGTTGAGCACCGCACGCTCGAGGTAGACGTTACCGTCGCCGAAGGCGGCCTCCGCCTCACGGGAGGCCTCGGTGGCCAGCTGGGCGACGTCCTCGGGCTTCTCGATGAAACGCATGCCGCGACCACCGCCACCGGCGACGGCCTTGACGAAGATCGGGAAGGTGAAGTCCTTCGACATCTCGACGAGCTGGTCGATGTCGGTGGACGGCTCGGAGTCCTGCAGGACCGGCAGGCCGGCCTTGCGGGCGGCCTCGACGGCGGCGGACTTGTCGCCGGTCAGGTCGAGGACCTCCGGCGGCGGGCCGATGAAGGTGAGGCCGTTCTCGGCGCACTCCCGGGCGAGCTGGGCGTTCTCGGAGAGGAAACCGTAGCCGGGGTAGACGGCGTCGGCGTGGGTCTTCCGGGCGGCGCGGATGATCTCGTCGATGTCGAGGTACGCCTTGACCGGGGAGCCTTCGGTACCGATGCGCACGGCCTCGGAGGCGAAGGAGCGGTGATGGGAGTTGCGGTCCTCCTTCGGGTAGACCGCGACGGTGGCGGCTCCGGTCTCGAAGGCGGCGCGGAAGGCGCGGACGGCGATCTCGCCGCGGTTGGCGACCAGTACCTTTGTGAAGGCGGGCAGGGTGGTTGTGGCCACGGTGGGGTTCCTTTCCGAACGTCATGTCGGGGATGCGTCCGAGAGTGGGTGTGCTCTCTCGCACACCACAGTATCGCAAGAAAGAGGGTTGGTTTCTGGGGAGTATCCCCTAGTCACAGGGGGTATCCGGGGGCGGGTGGCTGAGTGCGGTCCGTTTCCGGACTCCGTTGGACGGGCGCCTGAATTCCCGATTCTGTTCCGCCCTGCGGAAATCTCTGGAGGGCGTTCCGAACAGCGAAACCCACGGACACCACCCCAATATGTGGGCAGTGCCGTGGGCGTCGCGGATGTCCGGTGCCGGTCTAGCGGTCGGCCATCGGGGTGACCTGGCGCTGCTCCGGGCCGTTGTAGGCGGAGAGCGGGCGGATCAGGGAGTTGTCGCTGTACTGCTCCACGATGTGGGCGGTCCAGCCGGCGATGCGGGCGACGACGAACAGCGGGGTGAAGAAGTCGACCGGGAAGCCGAGCAGGTGGTACGCCGGGCCGGCCGGGAAGTCCAGGTTCGGCTTGATGCCGGTGCGGGCGTCCATGGCGTCGCGCATGTTCTCGTACATGGCGACCCACTTCGCGCCGTCGTGACGCTCGGCGAGGTCGCGGAAGGAGGCCTCCATGGACGGGACGCGCGAGTCACCCTTCTTGTACACGCGATGACCGAAGCCCATGATGAGGTCCTTGTTGTCCAGGGCGTTGTTGACCCAGTCGGCGGCCTTGTCCGGGTCGTCGATCTCCAGCATGGTGTGCATGACGAACTCGTTGGCGCCGCCGTGCAGCGGGCCCTTGAGGGCGCCGATGGCACCGGTGATCGCGGAGTAGACGTCGGAACGGGTCGAGGTGATCACGCGCGAGGTGAAGGTCGACGCGTTGAAGGAGTGCTCGGCGTAGAGGATGAGCGACTTCTCGAAGTCACGCACGTCCTCCGGGTTGGAGGCCGGGGACTCCGGGCCGTTGCCGAACACCATCGACAGCAGGTTGTGGGCGACGGACTTGTCCGGGTCCGGGGCGACGATGTCGAGGCCCTGGCGGCGACGGATGTCCATGGCCAGCACCATCGGCAGCTGGGCGAGGAGGTTGTGGCCGACGTGGGTGATGTGGTCGGCGTCCGGGGTGAAGTGCTCGGAGTCCTTGGTGCCCATGTAGGACACGGCGGTGCGCATGACGTCCATCGGGTGGCAGTCGAGCGGCAGGGAGTGGATGAGGGCGATCAGGCCGGCGTCGAGCTTGCGGTAGGAACGGCCGCGCCTGTTGAACTCCGCCAGCTGCTCCTCGTTCGGCAGCTCACCGTTCCACAGGAGGTAGAAGACCTCCTCGAAGGAGCACTCTGCGACGAGGTCCTGGACGGCGTATCCGCGGTAGGTCAGGGAGTTGGTCTCCGGCATGACCTTGGAGACTGCGGTGTAGTCGGCGATGACGCCGTAGAGACCCTTGCGGACCTCGATGTTGGTGTTGTCGGACATGGTGCTCATCCCCTTTCAAGGAATGTCAGGAGTTGCTGGTGGGCTACTGGAAGGTGGGCTGGTAGGTGTCGGCGGAGTACGTGAAGACCTCCTGGTCGAAGGCGTTGTACTCGTTGTAGCGGAGCAGTTCGTAGAGGCGGGAGCGGTGCTGCATGCGGTCCACCCAGCCGGACTGGGTGCCGGTGGCGGCGATCTCGGCGAGGGCCTCCTCGACCTGCCCCATCGCGATGCGCAGGGTGGTCACCGGGTAGATGACGGCGTTGAAGCCGAGGTCCTCGAGCTCCTTCGCCGAGAGCAGTTCGGACTTGCCGAACTCCGTCATGTTGGCCAGCAGCGGCACGTCGACGGCCGCGCGGAACTTCTCGAAGTCCGCCGGGGTGTGCAGCGCCTCGGTGAAGATGAGGTCGGCACCGGCGTCGGCGTAGGCCTTGGCGCGTTCGATGGCGGCGTCGATGCCCTCGACGCCGGCGGCGTCGGTACGTGCGCAGATGACGAACTGGTCGTCGCGACGCTCGTTGACCGCCGCCGTGATCCGCCGCAGCATGAGCTCGGTGGGCACGACCTCCTTGCCGTCGAGGTGGCCGCAGCGCTTCGGGTTGACCTGGTCCTCGAGGTGGCAGCCGGCGACACCGGCGTCCTCGAACTCGGAGATGGTGCGGGCCGCGGACATCGGCTCACCGAAGCCGGTGTCGGCGTCGACGAGCACCGGCAGGTCCGTGACGCGGGCGATCTGGCGGGACCGGTGGGCGACCTCGGTGAGGGTGGTCAGTCCGATGTCCGGCAGGGCCAGGTCGGCGGCGACGACGGCGCCGGAGACGTACACGCCCTCGAAGCCGGCCTCCTGGATGGCCCGTGCCACGAGCGGGGAGAACGCGCCCGGGAACTTCTGGATCTTTCCGCTGTTCAGGCCGTCGCGGAAGGCTTTCCGACGCTCGGTCGGCGTCACCTGGGAGGAGAACAGGCCGGCCATCAGAACAGACCCTCACCGACGGTGGGTGCCTGTGCCAGGACGTCGGCGTCGAGCTCGATGTTGAGCTCGGCCAGGTCGGTCAGGTTCTCGAGGTCCTGGACGGCGGCGAGGAAGCGGTCCTGCTCCTCCGGGGAGACGACGCCCTCGCACAGGGTGCGGAACTTCTCGATGTACTGCTCACGGGCGAAGGGGCGGGCGCCGAGCGGGTGGGCGTCGGCAACCGCGAGCTCGTCCTCGACGACGGAGCCGTCCTTGAAGGTGATGACGGCCTTGGCGCCGAAGGCCTTCTCGGCCGGGTCGGTGGAGTGGTAGCGACGGGTCCACTCCGGGTCCTCGACGGTGGAGATCTTGTGCCACAGCTCGATGGTCTCCGGGCGGTTGGCGCGCTCCGGGGCGTAGGAACGCTCGTGGTGCCAGGCGCGGTCCTCGAGGGCCACGGCGAAGATGTACATGATCGAGTGGTCGAGGGTCTCGCGGGAGGCCTTCGGGTCGAACTTCTGCGGGTCGTTCGAGCCGGTGCCGATGACGTAGTGGGTGTGGTGCGAGGTGTGCAGGACGATGGACTCGACGTCCGCCAGGTCCTTACCCTCGGCGGCGAGGCGCTCGCCCATGGTGCGGGCCAGGTCGATCGGGGCCTGGGACTGGTACTCGGCGGAGTGCTCCTTGGTGTAGGTGTCCAGGATGCCGCGCTTCTCCTCGCCCTCGGCCGGGAGCGGGACGGTGTACTCGTGGTCCGGGCCGGAGAGCAGCCAGGCGATGACGCCGTCCTCGCCCTCCCAGATCGGGGCCGGGGCGCCTTCACCGCGCATGGCACGGTCGACGGCCTCGATGGCCATCTTGCCGGCGAAGGCCGGGGCGAAGGCCTTCCAGGAGGAGATCTCGCCCTTGCGGGACTGGCGGGTGGCGGTGGTGGTGTGCAGGGCCTGGCCGATGGCCTGGTAGATGGTCTCGGTGTCCAGCTCGAGCAGGGTGCCGATGCCGGCGGCGGCGGCCGGGCCGAGGTGTGCGACGTGGTCGATCTTGTGCTCGTGGAGGCAGATGCCGCGGACGAGGTCGACGTGGATCTCGTAGGCGGTGGCCAGGCCGCGGATGAGGTCGCGGCCGCCCTTGCCGGCCTGCTGGGCGGCGGCGAGGACCGGCGGGATGTTGTCGCCCGGGTGGGAGTAGTCGGCGGCGAGGAAGGTGTCGTGGAAGTCGAGCTCACGGACGGCGGTGCCGTTGGCCAGGGTGGCCCACTCCGCGGCGTACTTGCCCGGCAGTCCGAAGACGGAGGCGCCGCGGCCGTCGGTGACCGGGCGGGCCTGTGCCATGACACGGGCGGAGGTGACCGGGCGGCGGAGGACGGAGGCGGCCTGGACGGCGGCGTTGTCGATGATCCGGTTGATGACCATCTCCTTGGTCTCCTCCGGCACCTCGACGGGGTCGACGGCGACGCGGGCGATCTTGTAGGCCAGGTGCTCCTCGTGGGGGAAGTCCTCGGCGGAGCGGTAGGTACGCACGGTGTGGTTGATCATGGTTCTCGGGCTACTCCTCATTCTGGGCTGACTGTTCTTGCGTTGGCCCTCACAGTAGTGCGAATTCTGTGTTGGGAGTCACAGTGAAGTCTGTGTAAAGTTGTGGCATCACACCGAGCTTCCTGCAAAACTTGTGGAAAGCGCAGGTCAACGAGGGAATCTCCGGAGAGGACGACACATGAGCAAGCACTTTGCGGGGGCACGGATCCGCACATTGCGGAGAAGCCGCAGCCTCACGCAGCAGGACATGGCCAAACGCCTCGGCCTGTCGACGAGCTACCTCAACCAGCTGGAGAACGACCAGCGTCCCCTCACCGTCACCGTCCTCATGGCGCTGTCGCAGCACTTCGACGTCGACCCCGCCTTCTTCTCCCCCGACCACGACGCACGCACCATCAGCGAACTCCGCGACGCCTTCCCCACCGTCCCCGACGACCAGCTCGCGGACCTCGCCGCCCGCTACCCGGAGCTCGTCGGGCAGGTCCTCGAACTCGCCGACCGCGCCCCCTCCCCCATCGACGAATCCCCCTACCGCCTCGTCCGCGACTTCTTCTACGACGCCCACAACTACGTCCACGAGCTCGACCTCCTCGGCGAGGAACTGGCCCGCCGCCTCGGCGACCCGCAGCTGCGCCTCACCCGCCTGTCGACGTCCCTCGACCGCGACCTCGGCATCGTCGTCCGCTTCCGCAAGATCTCCACCGGCCCCCGCCGCATCTACCACCCCGCGACCCGCGAACTGCACCTGCGCACGGGACTGTCCGAGGCGCAGCTGTGCTTCGAGCTCGCCCTCCAGTACGGACTCACCGGCCACGAGGAACTGCTCCGCGAGATCGCCGCCGAACTGCCCACCGAGGAGGCCCGCGAGATCGCCGTCCTGGCGCTGGCCCAGTACTTCGCGGCGGCCGTCGTCATGCCCTACGAGCAGATGCTCACCACCGCCGAGGAGGTGCGCTACGACATCGACCGTCTCGCGGTGCACTTCGGCACCGGCTTCGAGACCACCTGCCACCGCTTGTCGACGCTCAACCGCCCCGGCAACCGCGGCGTCCCCTTCTTCTTCGTCCGCACCGACCGGGCGGGCAACATCTCCAAAAGGCAGTCCGCCACCGGCTTCCACTTCTCCCGCTCTGGGGGTTCCTGCCCGCTGTGGGTGATCCACCGGGCCTTCGAGACCCCGGGGCGCGTCACCCGCCAGGTCGCCGGCATGCCCGACGGCCGCCACTACCTGTGGATCGCCCGAACCGTCGCGGGCCAGATCCACGGCTTCGGACAGCCCCGCAAGGAGTTCGCCGTCGGCCTGGGCTGCGACCTGGACCAGGCGGAACGCCTCGTCTACGCCACCGGACTGGACCTCTCCCCCGGCTCCGCCACCCCGATCGGCCCGGGCTGCACCACCTGCCCGCGGGAGCGCTGCCCCCAGCGCGCCTTCCCCCACGTCGGACGCCAGGTCGTCGTCGACCTCGACGCCACCCTCGACTTCTCCTACACCACCTACTGACACGACACACCGCCCCGGAACCTGTTCCGGGGCGGTGTGTCGGGGACGTCGGGAAGCTTAGGCCAGGTCGTCGGTGGCCACCAGACGGCGGGCCGCCTCGGTGATGGAACCCGACAGCGACGGGTACACCGCGAACACCTCGGCGAGCTGCTTGACGGTGAGGTTGTTGGACACGGCGATGGCGATCGGCAGGATCAGCTCGGACGCGGACGGGGCCACGACGACACCGCCGATGATGAGACCGGAGTTGCGGCGGCAGAACAGCTTGACGAAGCCGTGCTTCAGCGAACGCATCTTCGCACGCGGGTTGGACTGCAGCGGCAGGACGACAGCGCGGGCCGAGACCTCACCGCTCTCCACCTGGGCGTGGGTGACACCGACGGCGGCGATCTCCGGGCGGGTGAACACGGCCGTCGCGACGGTCTTGAGACGGATCGGGGTGACACCCTCACCGAGGGCGTGGTACATGGCCATGCGGCCCTGCATCGCGGCGACGGAGGCCAGCGGGAACAGGTCGGTGCAGTCACCGGCGGCGTAGATGCCGGCGACGTTGGTGCGGGAGACACGGTCGACCTTGATGTGGCCGGAGTCGGTGGTCTTCACACCGACGTTCTCCAGGCACAGGCCCTCGGTGGCGGGGATGGAACCGATCGACATGATGGCGTGGGAGCCGAAGATCTCGCGACCGTCGGAGGTCTTCACGCAGACACCGCCGTCCCGGGTGCGGGTCACGGACTCCACGCGGGCGTGCTTCTCCAGGGAGACACCACGCTGGGAGAGGACGTGCTCGAGGACGTCCGCGGCATCGGCGTCATCGTGCGGGAGGATACGGTCACGGGAGGCGACCATGGTCACCTTGACGCCCAGCTCGGCGAAGGCGGAGACGAACTCCGCACCGGTGACACCGGAACCGACGACGATGAGGTGCTCGGGGACCTCCTCCAGGTCGTAGACCTGCTGCCAGGTGAGGATGCGCTCACCGTCCGGCTTGGCGTTCGGCAGGATGCGCGGGGTCGCGCCGGTGGCGATGAGGACGAGGTCGGCCTCGTAGACCTCCTCGGTGCCGTCCTCCAGGGTGGCGGTGATCTCGTGGTGGACCTGGTCGATCTGCGACTCCGCGAAGCGGCCGCGACCGTGGACGAAACGTACGCCGGCACGCTCGAGCTGGACGATGATGTCGTCCGACTGCTCCTGCGCCAGGGTCTTCACACGCTGGTTGAGGGCCGGCAGGTGGATGCGGGCCCGACCCAGGAGCGAGTTCAGGCCCATGTCATCGGCCCGACGCAGGTCGGTCTTGATACCGGTGCCGGCGATGAAGGACTTGGAGGGCACGCAGTCGAGGAGGACGGAGGAGCCGCCGATTCCGCGTTCCTCGATCACCGTCACATCCGCTCCGTACTTGGCTCCGGCCAGGGCGGCCTCGTAGCCGGCAGGTCCTCCACCGATGATGACGATGCGATTCTTCAAGGGGTCTCCTCCACGCGCGTTTGAGATTATGCGGGTTCACTCGGGTTGTGCAGAACTGCTGCCCGAGTTTAGTCGTTAGGAGAGGAAGCCGCCGCTGGTTCCACCCGTTCCGGTGACCTCGGCGTACTGCTCCACCACGGAGGCGAAGAGACGGATGCCGACACCGATCGAGCGTTCATCGACGACGAGGTCGCCCTGATGGAGGTCGCCCATCTTCCCTTCCCCGGACCAGCAGCCCAGGCGGGCCATGGAACCGGGGACCTTCTCCAGGTACCAGGAGAAGTCCTCGCCGCCGGAGGACTGCGGGGCCTGGACGACGGCCTGCGGGTCGATGGCCCGGGCGGCGTCGGCGAGCATGGCGGTGGCGACGTCGTCGTTGAGCACCGGCGGGACACCCCGCTGGTAGGACAGCTCATGCTCGCAGCCGGTCGGCGCGAGGACCTGGGTGATGAGCTCCTCGAGGAGCTCCTGGAGGGTGCGCCACGTGGTGATGTCGGCCGTACGGATCGTTCCGGTGAGCTGGCCGGACTCCGGGATGGCGTTCGCGGCGTAACCCGCGTTGAGGGAACCGAATACCAGCACCGTCGCGGTGCGCGGGTCAATGCGGCGGGAGAGCAGCGCCGGCAGCTGCGTGACCAGCGAGGACAGGGCGTAGACCACGTCATTGGTCAGGTGCGGGCGTGAAGAGTGCCCGCCCGGCCCCGTCACCTTGATCCGCAGGACATCCGCGGCCGAGGTGATCGCACCGGTGCGCACACCGACCTTGCCCACCCGCAGCTTCGGCTCGACGTGCACCGCGAAGATCGACCCGGCCCGGTCGAGCCCGCCCCAGGCGATGACGTCGGTGGCACCGCCGTCCATGACCTCCTCCGCCGGCTGGAAGAGGACACGGATGCCGTGGGTGAGCGCATCCGCGTTGTCCGCCAGGGCACAGGCCAACCCCAGGGCGATGGTCGTGTGGACGTCATGGCCGCAGGAGTGCGACACCCCCGGCACCGCGGAGGCGAAGGGCAGCTTCGTCAGCTCCGTGACGGGCAGCGCATCGATGTCGGCGCGGAAGGCCAGCTTGTCGTCGGTGTCCGGCCCGATGTCCACCATGAGGCCCGTGCCGGGGAAACGCTGCGGCGACAGACCCCGGTTCCGGAGGGTTTCCTCGATGAACTCGGTGGTCTCGTACTCCATGTGCGACAGCTCCGGGTGGGAGTGCAGGTGACGACGCCAGCCGATCACCTCATCCTTGTGCTTGCTCAGCCAGTCATCGACGCGTGCGGCGATCCCCTTCACGAACTGCCCCTTTCCGCAGACCACACCAGTAGGGTCAACGGCTTCAATGCTACTCCGTCCTGGATTCCCCACCGTCGACCCCACCCGGGGCACCTCCCTCGACCGCCGGAGTCTCCCCCGGCCGGGGAGCCCGGATCTTCCGTACCTGACGGACCTCCCGGACCTCACGGGTCTCCCGTGCCTCCTCCGCCACCACCGATTCATAACGGGGTCCGGTGCCGTGGTCGATGTACTCCTTCCGGAAAGGCTCCAGGACGATGTCCGCGGGCCAGCGCAGCGTGATGCCGTAGGGCCGGGTCGGACAGATGTCCGCCACCAGTTCCCCTCCGGCGGGCAGCAGCGCGGCCGGCGGGACGTCGAGGGCCCGCGCGAGGCGGTAGACGGTGGACAGGCGTGGATCCCCGGGAGTGTCGGCGTTGCCGAGGCTGCGTTCGATGTTGGAGATCGTGTTGCGCGTCAGACCGGTGAGCGCGGCGAGGTCGTCCTGCGTCAGTCGGCGGGCCTTCCGCAGGCGGCGGAGGTTGCGGCCGAGGCCGAGCCCGAAGCTCGGCCAGCCGTTCCAGTCCTGTTCCTGCGCCATTCCTCCACGGTGCCCACTGGAATGGGAGAACTCCGCCCACTGCAGTGGGCGGAGTTGCGTGGCGGGAACAGGCCCGAAGGGCTAGAGATCGATGTTGCGCGGACCGTAGAGACGGTCGCCGGCATCGCCGAGACCAGGGACGATGTAGGCGTCCTCGTTGAGCTCCGGGTCCACGCACGCCGTGACCAGACGCACCGGAAGGCCGGAGTCCGCCAACGCGTCGACACCCGGCTGCGCCGAGACCATGCAGATCGCCGTGACATGGGTCGCGCCGCGGTCGGCGAGCATCCGGATGGCGTGGAGCAGGGAGCCTCCGGTCGCGAGCATCGGGTCGACGACGAACACCGTGCGGCCGCTCAGATCCTGGGGCAGCGCCTCCAGGTACGGCACCGGCTCATGGGTCTCCTCGTTGCGGGCGAGTCCGATGAAACCGACCTGCGCGTCCGGGATCATCGACAGCGCCGGGTCGATCATGCCCAGCCCGGCGCGGATGACCGGCACGATGATCGGCGGGTCCTGCAGGCGGGTGCCGTCGGCGACGGCGACGGGGGTCTGACAGTCGAAGTGCTCCACGGGCAGGTCCCGGGAGGCCTCGTAGACGAGCATGGCGCCGAGGTCGGCGAGGGCGGCACGGAAGGCGGCGTTGTCACTGCGCGCGTCGCGCATGATGGTCAGTCGCGAGGCGGCGAGCGGATGGTCGACGATGGTGATCTCCATGCGCCCCAGAATAGACGCGCGCGTGGGGCGGGTAAGGTCAGCCGGCGTCCCACAGAACGCAAGGAGTTGTCTGGTCATGCTCAAGGGTGCACTCATCACCGGAGTTGTCGTGGTCGGTACGGTCGCCACCGTCGCCGTCCTGTCCGGGGAGGATCCGGTCACCGTCATCAGGGTCGTCGACGGAGACACCATCGACGCCCGCGTCGACGGCAAGGAGAAGCGCATCCGTCTCCTCAACGTCGACACCCCCGAGTACGGCAGGGACGGTGCAGCGGACGACTGCCTGGCGGAGGAGGCCACCGCCTACCTGCAGTCCCTCCTCCCCTCCGGCCGGGAGATCACCCTCAGTTACGACTCCGAACGCACCGACCGTTACGGTCGCGACCTGGCGGGTGTCTTTGTCGACGACACCCTGGTCAACGCGGAGATCGCGCGGGAGGGCTACGGCGTTGCGGTCCAGTTCGGCGGGAATGACCGCTTCATGCCGGAGGTGTCCGCCGCCGAGGCTGAGGCGAAGGCCCAGCGACTGGGTGTCCACGGGCTTCCGGATGAGTGCCTGGTGTCCGCGCAGACGGCCACCACTGTGTCTGAGGCGGCGCCCCTGCTGGCAGCGGGGCTGCTGGCGATGAGCCAGGCTGACCTGGATCTGCACGAGGAGAAGCTGCTCGCGGCACTGACCAAGGTGAAGAAGGTGCGGACACTGGCCCTCCATCCGAGTGAATTCGCGGAGAACGCCTACGACGGTCACCGTGCGGAGCAGGAGGAGCTCAACGACACGGCCGCGAAAATCGAGCAGCGCATCTCCGAGATCGGGGAACGCCGCGCACAGATCGAACGAGAGGCGGAGGAGGAGCGCCAGCGTCTCGAGAATGAGCGGATCGAGGCCGAGCGACGTGCAGCTGAAGCTGCGGAAGCGGCGGAAGCGGCGGA
>NZ_DUOE01000132.1 GCF_012838985.1 Corynebacterium sp.
CTGCCGGTCCACGGCATCGAGTGCGACGTGCGCCTGAGTCTCGACGGCGAGGTCGTGGTCCTGCATGACCCGCTCATCGACCGCGTCGCCGACGGCTCCGGCCGTGTCTCCCGCATGACCCTGGCCGCCCTGCGTGACCACAATTACGGCACCTCTGATCTGCCGCAGGACATGCTCACGCTCCCGGAGCTGCTGGAGATGGTGAAACCGACCGACAAACACCTCTACATCGAGACGAAACACCTCTCCCGCTACGGACCGATGGTGGAGGAGCAGGTCGTGCGCACCCTCCGGCACCACGGGATGGAGCGGGACGAGCGCATCCACGTCGTCTCCTTCGCCTCCAGCGCCATCGTGCGCATGCGCCGGCTCGCCCCGGAGATCGACCGCATCCATCTGCGCCGGAAATACGACCGCTGGGTCAACCCCCTGGACGTCCATCCGGGGCGGCCCACCGGGCTGGGGCTGTCGCTGCTGCGGGCGAAGATGCACCCCTCGCTCATCGGGCGGCTGGGACTGCCCACCTACATCTGGACCGTCAACGACCCCGATGACATGCGCTGGGCCCGCGATCAGGGTGTCGACATGATCGCCACGGACGAGGTCACGCTGGCGCTGGAGGTGCTGGGCGCGTCCGGCTAGGGTGCGCCGGGTATCTTTGACGCATGGCCAAGAAGAACAAGAAGAACGAGAACCTGCCGGAGGGCATGAGCCGCCGCCAGGCGAAGCTCGCCGCCCGCGCCGCCGAGCGCGCCGCC
Source organism: Corynebacterium sp. (assembly GCF_012838985.1). Lineage (GTDB taxonomy): Bacteria > Actinomycetota > Actinomycetes > Mycobacteriales > Mycobacteriaceae > Corynebacterium. Next base: position 759 of record NZ_DUOE01000132.1, read on the forward strand.
CTGGAGAAGGACGCCCGCCCCTACGGCGGCATCGGCGGTGAGGCCGACCTCATCGCCCTGCAGGAGTTCGTCCCCGCCGCGACCGCCAAGGTGGCCGTCGCCGGCACCGACCGCGACGTGTACATCGCGACCGTCCTGCCGGGTGGCGCCGCCGCCCTGGTCCGCGAGGACGGCAACGAGGCCTTCGTGGCCCTGCAGACCCGCATCCCCTCCCAGAACCCGGGCCGCGACCTGGCCTACGCCCTGGCGTGGGTCCGTGACGCCGAGGCCGGTGACACCCTGGAGCAGGGCGTGGCCGACGGCTCCCAGCCCGCGCTGAGCGAGCTCATCGCCGCCGACGCGCAGCTGGAGATCACCGAGTACCAGGACTTCAACTGGTGGATGCCGGAGGGCACCCAGCTGGACCCGGTCACCGCGCAGGCCCTGCAGCAGGCCAATGACGCCGTCGTGGAGTCCCACCGCGTCGACACGGAGATCCCCGGCGCCGTCTGGTGGGTCAACCCCGGTGGCGGCAAGGCCCACATCCGTTGGGTCCGCCCGGACGACAACGAGGACGGCCTGCTCAACGCCCTGGCCCGCGTCGCCGCCCGTGGCGAGCTCAACCTGGGTGAGGGCACGAAGTTCGCCGGTGTGTTCCGCACCCACGGCATCATCGTCCCGGTCTTCGACCTCGACCCGGCCGTCGCCCACGACTCCTACGGCGCCGAGCTCACCCGCGTCTCCGAGGCCGTCGCCGCCGAGGTGGCCAACGAGGAGCAGCTCACCGCCGACGAGCGCAAGCAGCTGCAGAACATCAAGTCCCGTCAGGTGACCATCCGCTAGCATCACCGCAGGTCAGACAAGGAAGGAGTGCGCAGCTGCGCACTCCTTCCTTGCCTTCCGGGGGGGGACTCAGATCTGGTGGTCCAGGTCCGCCCAGCGGACGAGCTTCCACTCGCCGAAGGGCCGGTCGTCGGGCTCCAGCACGATGAAGCGGCAGTTACCCAGGTAACCGGCGAAGGCGTAGTCGGGGTCGACGCTGGCGGCGTGGGCGGCCATCGTGCGGATCGCCGCGCCGTGGCTGACCACGAGCACGTCTTTCTTCGCGCCGTCGGACAGGTGCTCCAGGGCGAGGTTCTCCATGACGGGGCGGTAGCGGTCCATGAGCTGGAGATACGTCTCGCCGCCGGGGATGAGGGCCCCCGGGTCGGCGTGCAGCCAGCTCCGGAAGGCCATGGCGTAGGAGCGGTGCGAGGCGTCGTCGGAAAGCATCTCGTGCTCACCGGCGTAGATCTCGTGGAGGCCGAGCTCCACGTCGATGTCGATCTCGCGTTCACGCAGGCCAGCGGTCTGCTCGAAGGCGGTCATGGCGAGCAGGGCGGTCTGCTGGGCGCGCAGCGCCACGGAGCTGACCACCGCGCCGAGGCGGCCGGCGGACCCGCCCCCGGCCTCGCAGTACTCGACGAGTTCGACGCCGACGTTCCAGGCCTGGTTGCGGCCGGTGTCGGTGAGCTCGGCGCCCGGGGGACGGGTGTCGAGCTTGCGGGCGACGTTGCTGTGCGTCTGACCGTGGCGCAGAAGAATCAGACGACCGTTCACGGGAGATCCTTTCCGTCGCGGGCGGCCCGCACCCAGTCGGTGGCGCGTTGCAGCCGGGCCTGGTCGGCCTCGAGGGCGTCCTCGCGGCCGTCGCGGCCCGGGGTGGGCCAGGAACCGAGGTAGGTGATGTCCTCGGCGCGCAGCCACAGGGCCCGCAGGGCCTCGGCGAGCGGGATGTCGTCGATGTGGCCGACGAGGTCGACGTAGAAGTGGTAGGTGCCGAAGACCTTGCGCGTCGGGCGGGACTCGATGCGGCTCATGTCCACGCCGCGGAGGGAGAACTCGGTGAGCGCGGCGACGAGGGTGCCGGGTTCGTTGGGCAGGGTGAACACGACGGTGGTCTGGTCGGTGCCGGTGCGTGGTGTGGGCACACCGCGGGGGCCGACGACGACGAAGCGGGTGCGGGCGCCGGCCATGTCGGCGACCTCCTTCGCCACCACGTCGAGCCCGAAGAGGACGGCGGCGCGGTCGGGGGCGGCGGCGGC
>NZ_DUOE01000133.1 GCF_012838985.1 Corynebacterium sp.
GCATGTTCGCGCCCCCGCACCCGCCTCCTGGCATCCGGCCGGCCGGGACCGTCCGTCCGGCGGGCGGACGTATAGAGTAATGAGCCGTGACTGACGTGAATCCCCGCCCCCAGCGTCCTCTGCCGCCCGCCCCCATCCGGTGGGCCGGCATCATCGCCATCGTGCAGTCGGCGATCGTGCTCGCCTTCGCCGCACTCCTCGTCGCCCGGGACATCATGGGCGCGCGTGAGGCCGACCTGATCTCCGACAGCGCGAACATCAACTGGGTCGGCACCGGCACCGCGGTGTTCCTCGGCCTCATCTTCGGCGCCGCGATCTTCGCCGCGGTCTGGATGATGCGCGGCCACCAGTGGGGCCGCGGCCTCGTCATCTACCTGGAGATCATCACCCTGGGCCTGGCGTACTTCATGTTCACCGGCGGGGTGGCGTTGGCGGGTGTCATCACCGCGCTCTCCGCGGTCGCGGCCCTGTTCTTCCTCTTCAACCGCAGCTCCCTCGAGTGGGCGGAGGCACGGCACGGTTTCTAGGGGCCGGGGACGAGCCCCACGACGAGATCGCCCCGCTTCTCCAGGACCGTCCCGCCCACCACGTTCAGCGACACCATCCCGGCGTACCCTCCGCGGTCGACCGGGATGGTGTTCTCTGTCTCACCGGTCGTCCAGTCCACCACGGCGATGCCCTCCGGCACCGGCATGAGCAGACGTTCCCCCACGGCGACACCCGGGCCCAGGGCCTCCGGGAACTCGTGCTGCACCTCCAGCCCGGCGGGGGAGAGGAGGACGAGGCTGTCCCCGTCGAACCACGTGAGGTGGTGCGGCAGGTCGGCGGTGACCGGGGCATGGGGCAGACCATCCACGGCCGCGGGCAGGGGAGCACCGCGTTCGTGGCGGTGCAGTTCGACGCCCTCGTCCGAGTAGGACACGAGTGCCTGGTCGGTGACCACAGTGGCCCCCTCCTCGCCGACGGCGACCAGGAAGGAACCGGGGTCGGGCAGCTCCACCGAGGCCCCGACCTCCGGGGAACGGGACTCCTCCGGCGTGGCCTCCTGGAAACGGAGCCAGGCGCCGTCCTCGCACACCTCGGTGACCGCCAGGAGCGTCGTACGGGTGAGCGCGGAGGTCAGTTCACACCCCGGATGCGGCTGCAGATTCGGTTCCTGCAGCGCCTCGACGTGGCCGTACTCGACGGTGCGGACCATGTCAGAGCGCCACAGCTCCAGACGGTCCGTCCCCACCGTGCCGATGCGGTCGTTGGAGGCCAGCGCCACGACGTCGTCGGGTGACAGATCGGAACGGGTGCGCTCGTAGGTGCCGGTGGCGGCGTCGATGGCCACCACGTCACCACAGCCGTTGCCCGCCCGCCACGTGGTGACCACCCGACCCCACGCCACGCCGAGGGAGCACAGCTCCAGGTCACGTTCATAGGTCCACACGACCTGCCCCGCCGGGTCGAGGGCGGAGACCCGGTGTCCGTCGGAGGTGACCACGAGTCCGTCGATGACCACGGGCCGGTGCACGCCGGGCAGGGCCCGGTCCACCACCGACCACGACTCCGGGAGGGCGTCGGGCACGGTGTCCAGCTGTTCCGGGGCGGTGTACTCCGTCTCCGCCGGGGTCAGTTCCGACGACCGGATCGGGGCGGTCAGCCACACCCCCGCCACGGCGGCCAGGGACACCACGGTGATGGCACCCGTGGCGAGCAGATCACCACGGGTGCGGCGGAGCGGGCGGTTCATCGACGGCGACCCCGACCGCTGCGGTCACGACGGTCACCCCGGTCACGGTGCTCACTGCGGGGACCACGCGAGGTGCGGGGACCCCGCCCACGGACGGCGGCGGCCGCCCCACCGAAGACGCGACGCGGCTTACCCACCGACTCCTGGGCACCCTCGGGGATCGAGAGGGCGTCGAAAAGCTCCGGTGACGTGGAGAACCACTGCGGGGGCTCCGGCAGATCCATGTCGAGCTCGTCGTTGATGGCCTTCCACTTGGGCAGCTCGTCGTAGCCCACGAGGGTGATCGCGGTGCCCGAGTGGCCCGCGCGACCGGTACGGCCGATGCGGTGGACGTAGGTCATCGGGTCGTCCGGGGTCTGGTAGTTGATCACGTGCGTGACGTCGTCGATGTCGATGCCGCGGGCGGCGACATCGGTGGCCACGAGGATCTCGATGGTGCCCTCACGGAAGGCGTTGAGCGACTTCTCGCGGGCCGGCTGCCCCATGTCACCGTGGACCGCGCCGACGGTGAAGCCACGGCCGGCGAGTTCCTCGGCGACCTCCGCGGCGGTGCGCTTGGTGCGCGCGAAGATGATGGTGCGGCCCCGGCCGTTCGCCTGCAGGATGCGGGCGGTGACGGCGGCCTTGTCCATGCGGTGCGCCATGAAGACGACCTGCTCCGTCGTGGAGTGGGTCTGCGCGGCCCCGGCCTCCTCCGCGCGGATGTGCACCGGCTGGGTGAGGAAGCTGCGGGCCAGGGTGATGATCGGGCCGGGCATCGTCGCGGAGAAGAGCATCGTCTGGTGCTCGTGCTCGAGGGCACGGAGGATCTTCTCGATGTCCGGCAGGAAACCGAGGTCGAGCATCTCGTCGGCCTCGTCGAGGACGAGGATGGCGACGCGGTCCAGCTGCAGGTCACCGCGCTGGTAGAGGTCGATGATGCGGCCCGGGGTGCCGACGACCACGTCGATGCCCGCCTCCAGAGCCTCGATCTGCTCCTCATAGGGACGGCCACCGTAGATGGTGGTCAGACGGACCGGGATCTTCGCGGCGGCGCGGGCGAGATCCTCACCCACCTGGACGGCGAGCTCCCGGGTCGGGACCACCACGAGGGCACGCGGGGTGCCGTCGAGCTCCTCGACATCGGCGGAGTCGAAGACCCGGTCGAGCAGAGGCACACCGAAACCGAGGGTCTTGCCCATGCCGGTACGGGCCTGACCGATGAGGTCCGTGCCGTCGAGCGCGAGGGGGAGGGTCAGCTCCTGGATCGCGAACGTGCGGGTGATTCCCTCGGCGGCGAGAGCCTCACAGATCTCCACCGCCACACCGAGTTCAGCAAAGGTCGGGGAAGCGGACTGGGACGAGGAATGCGAGGTAGGTGCAGACACAACCTAGATACTATCGGTCCCGGTCTATGATGGGGCCCATGGATATCAAGATCGGTTTTGCAGATTCGCCCCGTGAGCTCGTGATCACCACCGAGGACAACCAGGAGGACGTGTCCCAGCAGGTCGCCGAGGCCCTGGACAATGACCAGGCGACGCTGCAGCTGACCGACGCCAAGGGCGTCCGCTACATCGTCCGTGCACGCCAGATCGCCTGGGTCGAGCTGGGCACCACCACCCAGCGCTTCGTCGGCTTCGCCGGCGCTTAAACCCCGGCGTTCCATGACCTCCCGTTCCTCCGGGTCCGTGCTGGCCCGATACGCCCGTGACCTGGGATGGCGTGCCTACGCCATCCCGGTTCTCGTCGTGATCACCGTCTGGGTGCTCATCGACGTCTTCACGTCACCCGCGGACCCGGGCACGACGGACAGCCCCGTGAACGCCACGTCACGGACCCAGGACCGGGAGGCCGCCGACGGCGACGGGACCCGGCACGGGCCCAACCCCGCCGACGACCCCGACCAGACGCTGCCCATCAACCAGCTGCCGCCCGGGGGCCCGTACACCGAACGCGGTGAGGGGACCTTCCGCACGGTGGGTACCCCCGGCATGACCGCGGGGGAGGGACTGGAGACGGTCATCCGTTACGTCGTCGAGGTGGAGGACGGCGTCGACACGGCGGGTTCCGGTGGCGACGACGCCCTGGCCGCCATGATCGACGCCACCCTGTCCAACCCCAAGGGCTGGACCAACGACACCGCCTTCCGCTTCGAGCATGTCGCCCCCGACCAGGAACCCACCATGCGGATCCAGCTCACCAGCGTGGGCACCACCCGTGAACTCTGCGGGGGCCGTGACCTGGAGATGGAGACCAGCTGCCACATCCGCATCGACGGCGTCTCCCGCGTGCTCATCAACGAGTCCCGCTGGGTCCGCGGCGCCGCCCCCTTCAACGGTGACCTCGGCTCCTACCGCCAGTACCTGGTCAACCACGAGGTCGGCCACGGACTGGGCTACGCCGCCCACGAGGCGTGCGCGGCCGACGGTGAGCTGGCGCCGATCATGATGCAGCAGACGCTCTCGCTCAACAACGCGGAACTCCACGCCATCAACCCTGACGAGGTCTACCCGGACGAGAACGTCACCTGCCGCTACAACCCGTGGCCCTACCCGCGGCCCGCGGTGCTGTAGGGGAGCGCCCGCATGATGTACCAGGAGACCGTCCCCGCCCACGTGGTCAACGCGTTCCAGGGCGAGTCCGGGCTGCCGGAACCGGCGGGACACGCCTGGGACCACGGCTGGCGGATCGGCCCCGTCGTGTATTCCCGGGCCTCCGGCGTCGCCGCCGGCTGGTCCGCCAAGCTGCGTGGTTCCCTCCACGTCGACGGTGTGCGCCTGGCCCGCCCCGTACGGTCCACCGACGGCCGTTTCATCGTCGCCGGCTGGAAGGCCTCCACCTGGATCGACGGGGAACTGGCGCGCCGGGTCGATGAGACGGTGCTCGTGGCCCTGCGGCTGACGGAGGCCCTCGCGGGACTCAACGGCCATGCGCTCCCCCCGGAGCCGGAGGACTCCGACCCCTTCGTCCTCGCCGAGCAGCGGGCCTGGGAGGAGGACGCCCCGGAGTACCGGGAGATCTCCGGTCCGCTCCAGTTCGGGCATGCGGACCTGCTGGCCTGCACCCTGTACCACGGGAATCAGGCCCCGGCGGTGACGGACCTGGTGCCCTTCGCGGCGCCCCGTCCACCCGCGTACACCGCCGCGCTGGTCATGGTGGACGGTCTCATCGCGGGGGCCGTCGACGACGGCATCGTCGACCGTTTCCGTCATCTGCCCGACATCGACCAGCTGCTGCTGCGGGCGGTCGCTTACCGACGCCACGTCAACGAGCTCCACCCGCGGGGGTCATCGAACGCGCGGGCGCACATCCGGAGGGTGGAGGATCTCCTCATGTCGGAGGCAGCTGATACAAACTAGGGCATGACGTCTCCTGCACCGAAGCCCGTGGTCCGCCTTGTCGCGCGGAACCGGGATCTGCCCACCCGTACCTGGCCCGGCGACCTGCCCGCGAGCGGTGTCTGGCGGGTGACGGGGCCCGCGGGTTCCGGCGTGACCAGCCTGCTGGTGGACACCGTGCTGGAGCGTATCGGCTCCGGGGTGGACCCCACCGGCATCCTCGTCGTCGCCACGTCGAAGGAGACGGGGGCACTCATCCGCCGGGAACTCACGGACCGCCTGGCGGGCACGGACTTCGCCTCCGAGGCACCGCTCGTCCGGTCGGTGCACTCGTTGGCCTTCGCGTTGCTGCGGGACGCCTCCGAGGAGCCGGTGCGCCTGATCACCGGTGCGGAGCAGGACGCGGTCATCCGGGACCTGCTGCGGGGCCACGCCGAGGAGGGACGGGGGACCTGGCCGGTCGAGCACCGTCCCGCGCTCACCTTCGTGGGTTTCGCCCGTCAGCTGCGTGACTTCCTGCTGCGTGCCGCCGAGCGCGGCCTGTCCCCGGAGGACCTGGAGAACCTGGGCCAGCGGTACCGTCGTCCCATCTGGAGCGCCGCGGGTGGTTTCCTGCGGGAGTACGAGCAGACGATGGCGCTGTCCGCCGCCTCGAGCTACACCAGTTATTCCGCATCGGAGCTGGTCAGCGCGGTGCTGGAGAAGCCCGTCAAGTCCCGCTGGCACACGCTCGTCGTCGACGACGCCCAGCACCTCGACCCGACCTCCGCCGAGCTCATCCGGCGACTGATCCCCGGCACGGAGCTGGTGGTCGTCGGCGGTGATCCGGCGCAGTCGATCTTCCGTTTCCGTGGTGCGTCCCCCGAGTTCCTCACCGACCTGCCCGTCGACCACGAGATCGTCCTGCCGGAGTCCCGCCGCACGCCGGAGCGTGAGGTGGTCATCGTCGACTCGGCCACGGTGCAGAACGCGCTGATCGCCGACCGCATCCGGCGCGCGCACCTGCTGGAGGACGTCCCGTACTCGGACATCGCCGTCATCGTCCGCTCCACGGGGCAGATCGCCCCGGTGCGCCGGGCGCTGCTCGCCGCCGGGGTGCCGGTCCACCTCAACCCGACGGACGTGGTGCTCTCGGAGCAGCGCATCGTGGCCAACCTGCTGCTCGGTGTCCGCGCACTGACCGAGGAACTGGCACCCTCCGACCTGGAGGATCTGCTCCTCGGACCCGTCGGCGGGGCCGACCCGGTCACGCTCCGCCGCCTCATCCGCGGTCTGCGCCGCTTCGACCCGGCGACCCGCGGCATGGACACCCTCCGCGGACTGCTGCTCCCCGACACCCCGCTGCCTGACTTCGGGGGCCTCCTCACCGACCGTGAGCGTGCCATCCTCGACCGCATCCGCGGGGTGCTCGAGGCCGGTCGCGCGGCACTGCCCGGCCGCAACGTGGAGGAGGTCCTGTGGGCGGTGTGGTCCGCCACGGGACTCGCCGACCACCTGCTCGCCGCCTCCCTGCGGGGTGGCGCCACCGGTTCCCAGGCGGACCGTGACCTCGACGCCATGATGTCGCTTTTCGACGCCGCCGGCGACTACGCCGAGCGCCGCCCCACCGGCTCGGTCCGCGGCTTCCTCACGCACATCGAGGAGCAGGAGCTGCCCACCGGTGTCCGTGACCGCCGCACCGCCACCCCCGAGGCGGTCACCCTGCTCACCGCGCACGGCACCGTCGGCGGGGAATGGGGCCACGTCGTCCTCGCCGGCGCCCAGGAGGGTGCCTGGCCGTCCCTCGGCTCGACCGGCTCGCTCTTCGACCAGGAGGAGCTGGTCGAGCTCCTCGACTCCGACATCGACCCCGACCTGCCCGTCTCCCACACCGCCGACCGGCTCAAGGAGGAGCGCCGCCTCTTCCACGTGGCGACCTCACGGGCCACCAGCCGACTCCTCATCACCGCGGTCCACGCCCCCGAGGCCGAGGACCCGACCGAGCCCTCCCGCTTCATCGAGGAGTTCTGCACCGCCCACGACCTCACCCCCGCCCGCTACGCCGTCGACCCGGCGGACGACACCGCCGACTACGACCCGCTGCACGTGCGCCTGCTCTCCGTGCCCGGACTGCTCGCTGAGCTGCGCCGCGTGGTCTGCGACGACTCCGCCCGCACGGACGAGCGCACCCAGGCCGCCCGCCAGCTCGCCCGACTGGCGGAGGCCGGCATCCCCGGGGCAGCGCCGGAGGAGTGGTGGACGACCACGGCGCCGTCGACAAGCGAGCCCCTGCCGGCGGCGACCGCGCTGTCGCCCTCGCGCATCGAGGGGCTGCTGACGTGCCCGCTGCGGGAGGTCATCCAGCGGCTGGTCATCGAGGAGGAGACACCGGAGGCGATGGTCCGGGGATCGCTGGTCCACGCCTTCTTCGAGGCACTCGGAAGGGGTGCTGACGCGGACGAAGCGATGGCCCTGACCATCGCCGCCTGGGAGTCCCTGCAGAAGTCCCCGGAGTGGATGCGGGAGCAGGAGAAGGAGACCTTCGTCGCCCTCCTCCAGGAGACCGCCGGCTGGCTGCGGTCGCGGCGCATCAACTACACCCAGGTCGGTGTGGAGGTCGGGGTGAACGTTGAGGTCGCGGACGGTGTCCGCATCGGCGGGCGGATCGACATGCTCGACAAGGACAGCGGCGACCGGCACTGGATCGTCGACCTCAAGACCTCCCGGACGGCGGTCAGCGCTGACGCGGCGAAGGAACATCTCCAGCTCAGGGCCTATCAACTCGCCCTGAGCAGGGGGGTGATGAGGGAGGGACAGATCACCGACCCCGCCCCCGGGGAGAAGCCTCTGCAGGTCGCGGGCGGCAAGCTCGTCTTCCCCGCGCACGTGACCCCGACATATGGCGTGGCCGAAAGGGACCAGGAGCCGCAGACCCCCGAGGCGCTGGCGGAGTTCGCGGAACTGCTGCCCCCACTCCTGGCGGAACTGCGCGGCCCCGTCCTCACCGCCCGCGCCAACGACCACTGCGACCGCTGCCCCGTGCGGGGCCTGTGCCCCATCCAGTCCGAAGGAAAGGTGATCACCCGTGCGTGAGACCTCCCCCGTCCTGCTCTCCAAGTACCTGGGGCAGAAGTTCCCGCCGACCGAACAGCAGGCCGCCATCATCGGTGACCGACCCGGCCCCCTGCTCGTCGTCGCCGGCGCCGGTGCCGGAAAGACCGAGACCATGGCCGCACGTGTCGTGTGGCTGGTGGCCAACGGACTCGCGCGTCCGGACGAGATCCTCGGACTGACCTTCACCCGCAAGGCGGCCCAGGAACTCGGCCGCCGCATCCGGCAGCGGCTGGAGACCCTCGCCGGGGTGCCCGCGATCCGGGACATCGACCCCAGCGGCGAGCTCGAGAAGACCCTGAGCACCATCGCTCCGACGGTGTCCACCTACGATTCCTACGCCGGTCAGCTCATCCGGGAGTACGGCCTGCTCGTGCCCGTCGAACCGGCCGCCCGCATCATCACAGACGCGGACCTGTACGCCATCGCCCACGAGGTGGTGTCCAACTACCGGGGCGAACTGCGGGCCACCCAGCAGGTGTCCACGGTGACGGAGTACCTGCTCAAGCTCATCGACGAGATGAACAACCAGGTCATGAGCCCGGCGGATCTCGAGGAGGAGACCCGCGCCTTCCTCCTCGGCATGGAGGAGCTCCCGCTCGACGGGACGAAGGACTACAACAAGCCCACACTGAAATGGCCGGAGATCCAGCAGCTGCGCCTGCAGTACCTGCCGCTCATCGAGGAACTCCGGGCGGAACTCAAACGCCGCGACGTGGTCACGTTCAACGAGCAGATGTCCGTCGCCGCACGTCTGGCCTCCGAGCACCCGGCCATCGGCGCGAGCCAGCGCTCCCGCTACAAGGTCATCATGCTGGACGAGTACCAGGACACCTCCCACGCCCAGCGCATCCTGCTGTCCAGCCTGTTCGGCAAGGTCAACGAGGGTTCCACCATCACGGCCGTCGGCGATCCCATGCAGTCGATCTACGGGTGGCGTGGTGCCACCGCCGCCAACCTGGAGGCCTTCGTCGATGACTTCCGGCTCGGTGACGCACCCACCCTCAAGCGCGAGCTGACCACCTCGTGGCGTAATCCGCCGGAGATCCTCACGCTGGCCAATGCCGTCTCCGACAGCGTCCTCGGGCGGGGCAGCGACCGTGCCGTCGCCGCCCTGGAACCGCGCGAGGGCGCGGACGCCGGGGAGGTCCACCTCGGTTTCTACGCGGAGCAGGCCGAGGAGATCGAGGCCGTCGCCGATCTCATGGCCCGGGAATTCCGCGCGAAGAAGGAGGCGGGGGAGAAGTTCACCGGTGCGGTGCTGGTGCGTGCGAACAAGCACTCCCAGGACATCGCCGACGCACTCAACGAGCGGGGCATCCCCTTCGAGATCGTCGGCCGCGGCGGACTGCTGCGCACCCCGGAGGTCGCCGACGTCGTGGCCCTGGCGACGATGCTCATCCGCCCGCAGGACTCCGCGGCGGCGCTGCGGGTGCTCACCGGACCCATGGTGGGGCTGGGGCTGTCGGACCTCGTGGCACTGGGACGACGCGCGAAGAACCTCGCCGGCCACGGGGAGAGGGTCCTCCACCCCGAGGAGCCGATGGAGCGGCTGGCCTCCCAACTGGCCGAACTGACCGCGGATCCGCCGGACCAGGTGCCGGGGCTGACGGACGCCGTCGCCGACCTCGGAGAACGGCAGCGGTACTCCGAGGAGGGGGTGCAGCGTCTCGAGCTGCTGTCCTCCCGTCTGCGTCGGCTCCGCACGCAGAGTCTGAGCAAGTCCCTGCCGGACCTGTTCGCGGACATCGAGAACGTCTTCGGGGTCCGCACCGAGGTTCTCGCCTCCGGGAACATCGCCGGCGCCGTGCACCTGGACCGTCTCCACGACGAGGTCGCCTCCTACTCCGGTGAGAGCCTCAGCGGTCTGCTCGACTTCTTCGCCCTCGCCCTCGAACACGAGGACGGGCTGGAACCCGGCGAGGTGGTGGTCCGTGAGGACCAGGTGCAGATCCTCACCGCCCACAAGGCCAAGGGCCTGGAGTGGGACGTGGTGGCCGTCGTCCACGCCGACAGCACCACCTACCAGGCGAAGGTGTCCACCTTCCTCACCAACGTGACCAAGGTGCCTGACCCCAGCTTCACCGCGCTGGGGGACGCCGCCGACCGCAAGGACTTCGAACGCCTGGTCAACGGGGCCAAGGCCACCAGGGACCGGGACGAGATCGTCGGCTGGCTGCAGGAACGCAGAACGGCCGAGGAAGAGGAGGCGTCGCGCCTGTTCTACGTCGCCATCACCCGCTCCGAGCGTGTCCTGTCGGTCACCGGGTCACGGCGGATCAAGAGCGCCGATCCTTATGAGCACCTCGTGCGCCTCAAGGAGGCCGCTCCCGAGGCGGTCGTGGCCTGGGAGACGGCGAAGCGGGAGGACGCGGAGGATGACGCGGACGTCGAGAAGCAGGAGGTCGAGACCGGCACCTTCCCGCAGCTGCACCCGGAACCCCGTGCCCTGGCCGGCGCGGAGCTGGTGCGGCAGGCACGTGAGCAGCTGCCCGCCCAGGTCACGGGCGAGACCTTCGACTTCTGGGAGGCGGAGGTCACGGCCCTGATCGAGGAGCACGAGGCCGCGCAGGCCCCGGTCGTCGAGGTGGCGCTGCCGGGTGAGCTCACCGCGACGGACCTGGTGAATCTGCGGGCCGATCCGCTGCAGTTCGCGCGTCGTCAGCGGCGCCCGGTGCCGTTCAAGCCGAACCAGTACGCCAAGCGCGGCACCGCGTTCCACGAGTGGCTGGAGGACCGTTTCGGGGCCACGGCGCTGCTCGACGAGGATCAGCTGCCGGGCCTCGATGAGCCGCCCGTCGACGCCGATGACCTGGTGAAGCTGAAAGAGTCCTTCCTGGCCAGTGAGTGGGCGGACCGGACCCCGGAGTTCGTGGAGCAGCCCTTCGAGGTGACCATCGGCGAGTCGGTGGTGCGCGGACGCATGGACGCCGTGTTCCGTGATCCGGAGGATCCGACGGGCTGGCTGATCGTCGACTGGAAGACCGGTCGGCCCCCGAGCGGCCCGGACCGGAAGGCCGCGATCATCCAGCTGGCGGTGTACAGGGAGGCGTGGCGCCGGATCATCGGCGAGGACGTTCCCGTGCGTGCGGCTTTCCACTACGTGGGCTGGGGCGAGACCCTGGAGCCGCACGATCTGCCGGGTCATGCGGAGCTGGTGGAACTGCTGGAGGAGGCGGTCGTCGGCAAGCGGTCGTAGGCAGTAGAGTCAGGGAGCAGAAACAGGAAGGAGTCCGGCATGCGCAACCGCATCCGCGAGAGATTCCGCGGTGACACGGAGCTGAGCAAGCTGCCGGATCACGCGCTGCTCGGGATCATCAACATTCCGGGCTCCGTGGCGGCGAGTCCGTGGGCGCTCATCGGGCGTCGCGTGCTCTACGCCTACCTCCTGTTGTTCCTGGTGGCGTTCATCGTCTACCTGGACAAGGACGGCTACACCGAGGACCTGACGTTCATCGACGCGTTCTACTACTCGACCGTCTCCCTGTCGACGACCGGTTACGGCGACATCACCCCGGTGACGCAGTCCGCCCGACTGATGAACATCGTGGTCATCACACCGCTCCGGATCGGCTTCGTCATCCTCCTCGTCGGCACGACACTGTCGGTGCTGACGGAGAATTCCCGCAAGACCCTGCAGATCCAGCGTTGGAGGAAGTCCGTGCGCAACCACACCATCGTCATCGGTTACGGCACCAAGGGGCGCTCCGCCGTGTCGGCGCTGCTCGCCGACGGCGTGCCCGCCAACCAGATCGTCGTCGTCGACACCGACAAGCAGGCGCTGTCCCGCGCCGAGAACCAGGGACTGGTCACCGTCTACGGTTCCGGCACGAAGGCGGAGGTGCTCAAGATCGCCGGTGTCACGCGTGCCCGCTCCGTCGTCGTGGCCCCCAGCATGGACGACACCGCCGTGCTGGTCACGCTGTCGGTCCGGGAGATCGCGCCGTCGGCGATGATCGTCGCCAGTGTCCGCGAGTCCGAGAACCAGCACCTGCTGGAGCAGTCCGGCGCCGACTCGGTGGTCATCTCCTCGGAGACCGCCGGCCGTCTCCTCGGCCTGGCGACGGTCACCCCGTCGGTCGTGGAGATGATGGAGGACCTGCTCAGCCCCGACGAGGGTTTCTCCGTCGCGGAACGCCCCATCGCGGAGGACGAGGTCGGCGCCAACCCGCGCCACCTCGCCGACATCGCTCTCGGGCTGGTCCGTTCCGGTGAGCTCTACCGCATCGACTCCCCTGAGGCGGAGACCGTCGAACCGGGCGACCGTCTCCTGTTCATCCGCCACGTCACCGGGGAGGACGTGAAACATGTTCCTGCCGATCGGCCCCGCGGGTGAGGTCCCCGTCGCGGAGGACGGCACACCCCTGCGCTTTCCGACGCCCCCTCACCCCGGCCTGACCGTCCGCGTCACCGCCGACCTGGCCGCCGTGCGCCTCAGCCGGGAGCAGCTGGAGTCCCTGCTGCCGGCCGGGGGACGGGTGGCCGACCCGCGGGCCTTCGGGCATGACCGCACCATCTCCCGGGCGATCGCCCTGCTGCGGCACCGGGAGCTGTCGGGTTTCGACCCGGTCGACGGGACCCCGTTGTCCTTCGAGTCGGACGGGGTCGTCGCGGTGGGTGGGGCGGGCCGCCGGATCTTCCCGCGCCTCGACCCGGCCGTCATCGGCCTGGTGGAGCTGGCGGGGGAGCAGCGCATCCTGCTGGGACGCAACGCGCGCCGGGGCTCCTACTGGTCGCTCATCGCCGGGTACGTCGAGCCGGGGGAGAACCTCGAGGAGGCCTTCGCCCGGGAGGTCCGCGAGGAGACCGGCCGCCGCGTGAGCGATGTGCGCTACTGGGGCAGTCAGCCCTGGGCGGTGAGCAGTTCGCTCATGGTCGGTTTCACGTCCCTGACCAGCGACGAGGATCCGGTGGGGGAGACCGACGGGGAGCTCGCGGAGACCCGCTGGGTGGCGCGTTCCGAGCTGGACGGGCTACCCCTGGCCCGCCCGGGTTCGATCGCACATGCGATGATCACCGAGTGGAGGAACGCAAGGAGGACCACCCCGTGATCGACCTGTCCGAGCTCGACGACGACCAGCGCATCGCCGCCACCGCCCCCCGCGGGCCGGTGTGCATCCTGGCGGGTGCCGGCACGGGTAAGACCCGCACCATCACCTACCGCATCGCCCATCTCATCGACCGGGGTTTCGTCAGCCCCAACCGGGTGCTGGCCGTGACGTTCACGTCGCGGGCGGCCGGCGAGATGCGCCACCGCCTCAATCTCATGGGCATCGGCGGGGTGCAGGCCCGGACGTTCCACGCGGCGGCGCGTCGGCAGTTGTCGTATTTCTGGCCGCAGATCGCCGGCTCCCTGCCGTGGCGTCTGCTGGACAACAAGTTCCCCCTCGTCGGGCGGGCGGCCCGCGGTGTCGGCGTCGAGTCCACCACGGAGAACGTGCGTGACCTCCTCGGGGAGATCGAGTGGGCGAAGGCCAGCCTCATCACCCCGGACCAGTACCCGGAGCGCATCGAGAACTCCGACCGCACCCCGCCGGTCCCGGCCCTCAAGGTGGCCGAGGTGTACCGCCGCTACGAGGCCGCGAAGACCACGGAGGAGGGCATGCTCCTCGACTTCGACGACCTGCTCCTCCATGTCGCCGCCGCCCTGGAGAACGCCCCGGGTGTGGCCGATGAGTTCCGGGAGCAGTACCGCACCTTCGTCGTCGACGAGTACCAGGATGTGACCCCGCTCCAGCAGCGGGTCCTGCAGGCGTGGCTCGGCGACCGCGACGACCTCACCGTCGTCGGCGACGCCAACCAGACCATCTACTCCTTCACCGGGGCGACCCCGCGCTATCTCCTCGACTTCCCGCGGACCTACGAGAACGCCACCCTGGTGAAGCTGCAGCGTGACTACCGTTCCACCCCGCAGATCACCGACCTGGCGAACACCGTCATCGGGCAGGCCACGGGCCGGGCCGCCGGCACCCGCCTGGAGCTGCAGGGCATGCGTCCCGACGGCCCGCCGCCCACCTTCAACGCCTACGACGACGAGCCCACCGAGGCCCGCGAGGTCGCCGGGCAGATCCTCACCCTGCTCAACCGGGGTGTGCCGGCCAGTGAGATCGCGGTGCTCTACCGCATCAACGCCCAGTCGCAGGTCTTCGAGCAGGCGCTGGCCGACGCCGGGATCGTCTACCAGGTGCGCGGCGGCGAGGGCTTCTTCACCCGCCCCGAGATCCGGCAGGCCATCTCGGAGCTGGTCCGCGTCGCCCAACGCACCGACCTGCCCGACGATCCCGTCGCCGTCACCCGCGCGGCCCTCGCCCCGCTGGGTCTGACCCCCACGGAACCGGAGGGCGCGCAGGCCCGCGAGCGCTGGCAGTCGCTGGTCGCCCTCGTGGACCTGGTCGAGGAGCTCAAACGTGCCCAGCCGGACCTCGACCTGACGGGTGTGCTCCAGGCCCTGCGGCAGCGCGCCGACTCGAAGCACCCGCCGACCATGGAGGGCGTGACCCTGGCCAGCCTCCACGCCGCGAAGGGCCTGGAGTGGGACGCGGTGTTCCTCGTCGGGCTCGTCGAGAACACCCTGCCCATCTCCCACGCCATCAAGGCCGGGGCCCACCAGATCGAGGAGGAGCGCCGACTCTTCTACGTCGGCATCACCCGTGCCCGCGAGCACCTCCACCTGTCCTGGGCCCTGGCCCGGCAGGAGGGCGGCCGCAAGTCGCGCACCCGGTCCCGCTTCCTCGACGGGGTGGTCCCGGAGCTGGAGATCGAGAAGGTCCCGGCGCGCACGGTCCGCCCGAAGCGCTGCCGCGTGTGCGGCGGCGAGCTGAGCACCCCCGCGGAGAAGGTCCTGGGCCGCCACGAGGACTGCCCCTCCGGCGCCGACGAGGAGATCTTCGAGACCCTGCGTGCCTGGCGCGCCGAGGCCTCCCGCGAGGCCGGTGTCCCCGCCTACATCGTCTTCTCCGACGCCACGCTCATGGCGCTCGCCGAGGCCCTGCCCTCCAGCCGCAACGAGCTTCTCGACGTCCCCGGCGTCGGCCCCGTCAAGGTCGAGCGCTACGGCCCGCAGCTGCTCGCCGTGCTCGAGGCCTTCCGTTCGTAGACGAAGCACACCGGACACCGCGGGTGGACGTCCAGCACGTCGTGGGAGACCCCGGCCCACGGGTCGACGGTGATCAGCTCGCCCGGCACGGGGACAACGGGTGCCACCCCGGGCGGGGCGGGGGAGTCCACCAGCGACGCGATCACGGTGCCGGCCTGCGCCGCGACCATCGCCAGCGTCGCCGGTGCCGGGCTCACGGGACCGCCGGGCAGCTGCGTGACCACCCGGTGCCAGAACGGGTCCCGGTCGGTGAGGTGCAGGTCGGCGCAGAGGGGGCAGGGGCCGGTGGCGTCGATACGCAGCGGGCCGATGACCCCGCGGTGGTCGAGCACCGCCACACCCACCCACGTCCGCGCGAAGCGCGTCAGCATCGGCGCCATCGCGCGGGAGTGTGCGAGCCGGTCCACGACCACCACCGGGACGGTCACCTCCGCCGCCGCCAGGTAGGCGTACTCTGACTCCCCGCGCATCGGGGTGCGCACGTCCACGCCCGAGCGGTGCAGCAGCTCCGACAGTGACTGCGCCAGACGACCCCGCCCCAGGAGGATGACGCTGCGCTCCCGGCGCGGTACCAGGATGCGGTAGACGAGCAGGTCATCGAGCAGACTCACCGCTGCGGCGCGGGACAGACCCGCCCCGCACAGGCCGGTGACCAGCTCCTCCCGGGTGCGGCCGCGCCGGGCGCCGAGCAGCGTCGCCATGATGAGCGGCGCGTGTGACGTCTCGATGACGCCGGCGCGTGTCGCGTCCAACCCGAACTGCAGTGCGTCCCGGCCGCGCAGGTAGACGTGTGCCCCGTCGGCCAGCCGCAGGTGAATGCCATCCCCCATGGCCACATCTGACCACAGTTACAATGCCGTGTCATGCCGTCCCGCACCCCCGCCGTCGAGGTCATCCGTTCCGCCCGCCGCACCCGCACCGTGCAGGCCCGACTCGTCGGTGACACCGTCGAGGTGCGCATCCCCGCGCGGATGAGCGCGGCGGAGGAGGAGAAGGCCGTCGCCGACATCCTCGCCCGTCTCCGGCGGAAGCAGATGTCCACGGCCACCTCCGATGAGGATCTGCAGGCCCGGGCGGAGGAACTCAACGCCCGGCTTCTCGACGGCCGCGCCACCATCGGCTCCATCCGCTGGGTGTCCAACCAGAAGACCCGCTGGGGCTCGTGCACACCCTCGACCGGGGCGATCCGCATCACCGACCGCCTGCGGCAGGTGCCCGACTACGTCCTCGACGCCGTCATCCTCCACGAACTGGTGCACACCTTCATCCCCGGCCACGGCCCGGAGTTCTGGGAGTGGGCCGACCGGGCCCCGCAGGCCGAGCGTGCCAAGGGCTACCTGGAGGCCTACCAGCGCTTCGGGTGACAGCCGGGGTACTAGTCCTCCCGGTTGTCCGGGTCCTCCTCACCCTTCTCGTCCTGCTCCCGCAGCATCTCCTCGAGCTTGGCGAACTCGCGGTCGAACTCATCGGAGTCGCCCTCCCCGAGGAGGCCGTCGATGAAGTCGGCGGAGTTGTCCAGCTGCTCAGCGGAGGGCATGAGGTCCGGGTGCTCCCAGATGCCGTCGCGGCGCTCCTGGCCGACGGCGACGTCCACGCGGCGCCACAGCTCGACGGCCTCGGCGACCTTGGGGGCGGCGAACTCGATGCCGACGATCTTGGCGAAGGCCTGCTCGGCGGAACCGCCGGTGGCACGGCGGCGTCGCCACGCCTCGGTCATGACCGGGGTCGAGGGGATGCGCTCCGCCATGGCCTGGTCGACGACGTACTCGACCCAGCCCTCGACGAGGGCCAGCAGCGTCTCCAGGCGGGAGACCGCCTGGGCGTTGCGGGAGGAGATCCGCGGGGACAGGTCCATGCCCTGCAGACGCTGCATCGCGTCCTGGATGGCGGCCGGATCCCCGGACTCGAGGTTGAGCTCGCGGGTGGCCTCCTCGATGTGGGAGGTGTCGATGACCAGACCGGCGGCGTACTCCTCGACGGAGGAGACCAGACGCTCGACCAGCCACGGCACGTGACGGTAGAGACGCTGGCGCGCGGACTCACGGGCCGCGATGTAGACCATGAGCTCCTGGCCGGCGACGGTGAGCTCCTTGCCCGCGGCGGTGATGTTCGCCGGCAGGAGGGCGGTGACGTCGGTCGGGGCGACCGGCAGCCCGAAGTCGGAGCCCGTGAGGGCCTGCTTGGCCAGGTCGCCGAGGGCGTTGCCCAGCTGCATGCCGAAGTTCATGCCGGACATCTGGTTCATCATCTGCAGCATCGGGCCCATCATCTCGCGGGCCTCCTCCGGGAGGGAGGCGAGCTGGGCGTCGGCCATGTGCTCGGCGACCGGGCTGACCAGGCGCTTCCACATGGGGAGGGTCTGGGTGAGCCAGTCCTCGGCGTTCCAGGCCACGACGCGGCCCCCGGCGGTGGGCATCTGCGTGGCGTCGTCGAGCCACAGCTCCGCGAGGCGCACGGACTCCTCGACGGCCGCGCGCTCCTGGTCACCCACCGGGGAGGCATGGCCGATCTGCTGACGCGCGATGCGTTCCGCGAGGGCGTAGTTCACCGGGCCCTGCCCCTCGGGGGAGCTCATCGAGGAGCCCATGCCCGAGAGCATCTGGCCGAACTGACTGAGCATGTCGCCCAGCCCGCCCGATCCGTCAGCACCGCCGAAACCGAACGCGCCGAACGGGTTCTGATCGCGGCGCGACTTGTCGTCGTCATCGTCGCCTGGTCCGAAAGAGAAGCCGAATCCGCCTGTGTTCATGGCACCCAATCTACCGCCCGGTGCGCACCACAGGCCACGATGTCGGCAACGCTGACAGCGAACACAGGTACCCTGATCTCTCGTGAATGCGACATCGACCCCCGCCAGCCGCCGAATGCGCACCCTCGTGTGGGGTGGAGTGCCGGTGATGGCACTGGCCGCGCTGGTCTCCATGGACCACATCCCCGGCACGGACATCTCCCTGACCGTGCCTTATGCCGCCGAGGGGCCGGGCCCGATGTTCGACACCCTCGGCGAGGTCGACGGCACCCCGGTGGTGGCCATCGAGGGCGCCGAGTCCGACGACACGGCCGGGGAGCTGCGGATGACCACCGTCTCCGTGCGCTCCGGCATGACCCTCGCGCAGGCGCTGAGCCGCTGGCTGACCACCGACGACACCCTCGTGCCCATCGAGCAGGTCTTCCCGCCGGATCTCAGCCCGGAGGAGGTCGAGCAGGCCAACAAGCAGGCCTTCACCTCCTCGGAGGCCGCCGCCACCGTCGCCGCGATGAACCATCTCGGTCGCCCGGTGGAGATCGTCGTCGCCGAGGTCATGCCGGAGTCGGCGGCCACCGGCCGCCTCCACGGCGGTGACGTGATCGTGGGGGTTGAGGGACAGGACGTCGACAAGCCGGGGCAGGTGCAGGAGATCGTCCGGGCGAAGAAGCCGGGCGAGGAGATCACCCTCGAGCTGCGCCGCGGCGGGGAGACCGTCACCGAGACCATCAGTCTGGGTGCGAATCCGCACGACGGGAAGGTCGCGATGCTCGGCGTCTACATGAACTCCCGACCGGTCAACGGGCTGGAGGTGTCCTACAACCTGCAGGACATCGGCGGCCCGAGCGCGGGCATGATCTTCTCGCTGGCGGTGATCGACAAGCTGACGCCGGGGGAGCTCAACGCGGGGCGCACCGTCGCCGGCACCGGCACCATCGCGGAGGACGGCACGGTGGGGAGCATCGGCGGCATCGAGCACAAGGTGCGGGCCGCGGCCGAGGACGGCGTCGAGCTCTTCCTCTCACCCGCGGCGAACTGCGCGGGGGCGCTCAAGGGGCAGAAGGGCGACATCGTCGTGGCGAAGGTGACCACCCTCGCTGAGGCGATCACCGCGATGGAGGATTTCGGCGCGGGCCGTGACGTCGTGACCTGCGGTTAGACGTCCGTCTCCTCGTCGTCCTCCTCCGGTTCCGCGGAGGGACGCTCGGCGAGGCCGAGTTCGTAGATGCGCTCCTCGGGGTCCACGCGGTCGGAGGAGACCATCTGCTGCATGACCAGGCCCTCCTCATTGTCGACGACCGTGATCACCGCCGTCGTCCCCAGCGTCGACCAGCCCACGACCTTGCGCCCGGTGTCCTCGACCACGCGCGAGCTGCGCAGCTCCGTGATGAGCTGCGTCGTCGACGCGGCCTTCGACATCGACTGGAAGAACTGGAACTGGCCGACCTCCGGGCCGGAGCACTCCCACGCGTTGGCGATGCTGTCGTTGCACGCCTGGAACTGACGGAACAGCGACGGTGGCGCCACGGAGCCGAAGATCTTCTGCACCTTCGCGACGTCCTCCGGCACCCCACGACTGCTTGTCGACGACACCGGGGTCGACTTCGACCCCGTCTCCCGGGGAGCACGGCTGGTCGTCGTCTCCGTCGTCCCGGGGGACGTCGGAGCCGCCGCAGACGTCGACGTCACGGTGGTGGGGGCGGTGCTCGTCGTGGCCGGGGTCGTCGGGGTGGCGGACGGCTCCGGGGTCTCATCCCCGGAGGAGCAGGCGACCAGGCTGACGCTGAGCAGCACCGCCGAGGCGACGGTTGTGACACGTCTGACGCGGGCAGGGCGGGGAAGTCGCACGGGGCTCAGGCTCCTTGGGGAATCATGGTCCGGCCCAGTCTAGTCGACCGGATCCGGGTCCTGCTCGAGTCCGAAGCGCAGCGCCTGGAGGACCCCGGGGGCGATGTCCGGGCCGCCGCGCAGTTCGATGTTGTCCTCGGCGAAGACGCCGCCCGCCTCCAGCTCCTCCTCGGTGGGACGCAGCTGCAGGAGCGTCAGCTCGACGCCCTCCTCACGCAGCACACCGGAGAAGAGTCGGGCCGGGCGGGCGTCGGCGAGCGAGGGGTCCGCGGAATCGCGGAACATGATCTCCTGCGCCAGGACCACACCCTCGATGACCTCCGGCCACGCCAGGCGGGACAGGTAGTCGCCGAGCTCGTCGGAGCCCGGGAGGATGTGCCCGGGCAGGTCCTGGACGACGAGCGTCAGCGGCGCGGCCCCATCCGGATCGGCCAGCTGATCAGCGAGGAGACGGGTGGGCACGAGCGCGAACAAGGTCGGTGCGGCGTCCCAGCCCTCGGCGTGCACGAACTCGACGGCCTCCATCATGGCCTTGTTCAGCGCCTGCGCGGTATTTTCGGGAACAGTCACGGTCCATCCTTCGTTGGTCACACAGGGGTGTACTTCTCTAGGCTAAGGACAGTACACCGGCAGAAATGTATGTCTTAAATATTTAGGAGAAGGATTTTGGCCACCGGCCTCTCACAACCCTCCCCGTCCGTCAGCCGACCCCCCAAGGTACTGAGCTGGATCATCGGCATCGTCGCCGCTCTGTTCATCCTGGCTCCCCTGGCGGTCGGCTTCTACACCGACTGGCTCTGGTTCGGCGAAGTCGACTTCCGTGGCGTGTTCACGAAGGTCCTGCTCGTCCGCTTCGCGCTGTTCTTCGCGTTCGCCCTGGTCGCCGGCTTCATCGTCTGGTTGGCCGGCTTCTTCACGTGGCGTAACCGACCGGACACGTTGGAGACGATGGACCTGAACTCCCCGGTCCACCAGTACCGCCAGGCCCTGGACAAGTCCGTCCGCGCCATCCTCATCGGTATCCCCGTCGTCGTGGGACTCTTCGCCGGCTTCGTCGGCCAGGGCACCTGGCGCACCGTGATGATGTTCCTCAACGGCGGGGACTTCGGGGTGAAGGACGCCCAGTTCGGGCACGACCTCGGCTTCTACGCCTTCAACCTGCCCATGATCCGCCTCACCGTGGACACCCTGTCCATGCTGCTGGTCGTCGCCTTCATCATCTCGATGATCGGCCACTACCTCCTCGGCGGCATCCGCATCGGCAACCAGGCGATGGGCGTCAAGGGACACATCTCCCGTCCCGCCCGCATCCAGCTCGCCGTCACCGGCGGCCTGTGGATGGTCCTGCAGGCGGTGTCCTACTTCCTGGACCGCTACACCCTGCTGTACTCCTCCCAGGAGACCTTCACCGGCGCCAGCTACACCGACATCCACGCGCACCTGCCGGCCAAGATGATCCTCATGATCATCGCGGTCTTCGTCGCCGTGGCGTTCTTCTCCGCGATCGTCCTCAAGGACCTGCGCATCCCGGCGCTCGGCGTCGTCCTGCTGCTGCTGTCCTCCTTCGTCATCGGCGTGGCCTGGCCGCTGCTCATGGAGCGCTTCTCCGTCCAGCCGAACCGCGTGGCCAAGGAAGCGGAGTACATCTCCCGCAACATCGAGGCCACCCGTCACGCCTACGGACTGACCGACGAACAGGTGACCTACCTCGATGACTGGGGTGCCGCCGGCGCCTCCGACGATGCCGTCGCCGCCGACGAGGCCACGATCTCCAACATCCGCCTCCTGGACCCGGAGATCCTGTCCCCGACGTTCACCCAGATGCAGCAGCTGCGTAACTTCTACGGCTTCCCGGACACCCTCAACGTCGACCGCTACGAGGTCGACGGCCAGATGCGTGACTTCGTCGTCGCCGCCCGCGAGATGGACCCCAACGCACTGCGTGAGAACCAGCGCGACTGGATCAACCGCCACACCGTCTACACCCACGGCAACGGCTTCATCGCCGCGCAGGCCAACACCGTCGATGAGGCGGCCCGTGACGCCGGCTCCACCCGTGGTGGCTTCCCGGTGTTCACCGTCTCCGACCTGCAGACCAACGCCGCCCGCCAGGCGGCGGAGGAGGCCGAGGAGCTCGGCATCAAGGTCGACCAGCCGCGCATCTACTACGGCCCGGTCATCGCCAACTCGAACGACGGCGCCGACTACGCCATCGTCGGTTCCGACGGCTCCGGCCCGGTCGAGTACGACACCGACAACTCCTTCTACACCTACGACGGCCAGGGCGGCGTCGACATCGGCAACATGTTCAACCGTGCCGCCTTCGCCCTGCGCTACCAGGAGATGAACCTCATCCTCTCCGACCGTGTCCACGGCGAGTCGAAGATCATCTTCGAGCGTGACCCGCGGTCCCGCGTCGAGAAGGTCGCACCGTGGCTGACCACCGACTCCAAGACCTACCCGGCCGTCATCGACGGTCGCGTCAAGTGGATCGTCGACGGCTACACCACCCTGCGTGCCCTGCCGTACACCGAGCAGACCTCGCTCACCGAGACCACCGTTGACGCCCTCAACCCGGACGGCACGACCCGCGCGCTGATCACCGACAACGTCGGCTACATCCGCAACTCGGTCAAGGCCACCGTCGACGCCTACGACGGCACCGTCGAGCTCTACGAGTTCGACACCGAGGACCCGGTCCTCAAGGCGTGGCAGGGCATCTTCCCCGACACCGTGAAGCCGGAGTCCGAGATCTCCGAGGAGCTGCGTCAGCACCTGCGCTACCCCGAGGACCTGTTCAAGGTCCAGCGTGACCTGCTGGCCCGCTACCACGTCTCCGACCCGGGCACCTTCTTCACCAACGACGCCTTCTGGTCCGTCTCCGAGGACCCGACCGCGCCGGAGGGCCGCTCCAACCTCAACCAGCCGCCGTACTACATCGTGGCCGCTGACCCGGAGACCAACGAGTCCAGCTTCCAGCTGATCACCCCGTTCCGTGGCCTCAACCGCCAGTTCCTCTCCGCGCACATGGCCGTCAGCTCCGACCCGGAGACCTACGGCAAGATCACCGTCCGCGTCCTGCCGACCAACACCCAGACCCAGGGTCCGAAGCAGGCCCAGGATGCCCTCATGTCCTCCGACCAGGTGGCACGTGACCGCACCCTCTGGGAGGGCACCAACGAGCTGCACAACGGTAACCTGCTGACCCTGCCGGTCGGCGGCGGCGAGATCCTCTACGCCGAGCCGATCTACTCGCAGCGCAAGAACCAGGAGTCGGCGTTCCCGAAGCTCCTGCGTGTGCTCGTGTCCTACAAGGGACGCGTCGGCTACGCCCCGACGATCTCCGAGGCACTCGCCCAGGTCGGCATCGACCCGCGTGCCGCCCAGGACATCGCCGGCTCTGAGGCGACCCCGGCGCCGGAGACCCCGGACACCACGGACGACACTGAGGCGGACGAGACCGAGGCCGCCGAGACCCCGACCCCGCCGGCCTCCGGGACCGGCACCGAGGGCGAGGCCATCGACCGCATCAACGAGGCCCTGCGCA
Source organism: Corynebacterium sp. (assembly GCF_012838985.1). Classification (GTDB taxonomy): domain Bacteria; phylum Actinomycetota; class Actinomycetes; order Mycobacteriales; family Mycobacteriaceae; genus Corynebacterium. The sequence goes on from NZ_DUOE01000133.1 coordinate 23,383, forward strand.
AGCTCGAGACCGCCCGTGACGGCTCCTTCGAGGAGTACGGCAAGGCCCTCGACGAGCTGGACCGCGCCGTGGCAGAGTACCGCTCCACCAACTAAACCCTGCCCAGCCTGGGGATTTGCATGAATCCCCGGGCTGTGGGTATAGTTCAACATCTGCTACGGAAACGTGGCAAGGTGTAAGTGAATAAGCACCCGTCGCGGGGTGGAGCAGCTCGGTAGCTCGCTGGGCTCATAACCCAGAGGTCGTAGGTTCGAATCCTGCCCCCGCTACCAATTCACCACGGAACCCTCCCGACTTCGGTCGGGAGGGTTCCGTCGTTCC
>NZ_DUOE01000134.1 GCF_012838985.1 Corynebacterium sp.
CGGACATCGCCATCCAGGCCGAGCAGTTCGCCCAGACCAAGCGCGAGATGGCCGAGCTCATCGCCGAGCACACCGGCCAGACCTTCGAGCAGATCACCAAGGACTCCGACCGTGACCGTTGGTTCACGGCCGAGGAGGCCAAGGAGTACGGACTCGTCGACCACGTCATCAGCCACGCTGAGGGCCCGATCAGCAACTAGGGAATGTGAGAAGAGAAATTATGAACAACGGATTCCAGATGCCCCAGTCGCGTTACGTCCTGCCCTCCTTCATCGAGCAGTCCGCCTACGGCACCAAGGAGACCAACCCGTACGCCAAGCTCTTCGAGGAGCGCATCATCTTCCTGGGCACCCAGGTCGACGACACCTCCGCCAACGACATCATGGCGCAGCTGCTGGTCCTCGAGGGTCTTGACCCCGACCGCGACATCACCATGTACATCAACAGCCCCGGTGGCTCCTTCACCGCGCTGATGGCGATCTACGACACCATGCAGTACGTCCGCCCCGACGTCCAGACCGTCTGCCTCGGCCAGGCCGCCTCCGCCGCCGCCGTGCTGCTGGCCGCCGGCGCCCCGGGCAAGCGTGCCGCCCTGCCGAACGCGCGCGTGCTCATCCACCAGCCGGCCACCCAGGGCACCCAGGGCCAGGTCTCCGACCTGGAGATCCAGGCCGCCGAGATCGAGCGCATGCGTCGCCTCATGGAGGAGACCCTCTCGCGTCACACCGGTAAGTCCGCGGAGCAGATCCGCCTGGACACCGACCGTGACAAGATCCTCACGGCCGAGGAGGCCATGGAGTACGGCATCATCGACACCGTCTTCGACTACCGCAAGCTCAACGCTTAAGCGGTGACGTTCAAGGGGCCCTGCGGGGCCCCTTTTTCGTTGCTGTCCCGGCGCCTGCTCAACGTCGGATGTACATGTTCGAGACCGCTACCGGTCTCGAACATGTGCGCCGCCGGAGGACTGGTCTCGACGATGTGGTTCCGAAGTTGTTAGTCGTCGTGCGGCGGCAGGATCGCCTCGGGGGACTCGGGCAGGATCTGGCCGCCGTCGATGACCAGGGTCTGGCCCGTGATGTAGCCCGCCTCGCGGGAGGCGAGGAAGGCGGCGGCGTTGCCGATGTCGCGCGGATCACCCAGACGCAGGGCGGGGATGCCGCGGGCCATCTGCGCGAGGTACTCCTCTCCCTGGGCGCGCAGCCCGTCGGTGAGGATGTTGCCCGGCAGGACACCGTTGACGGTGATGCCGTCGCGGGCGACCTCCAGGGCGGCGCCGCGCATGAAGCCCTGCTGCGCGGCCTTCGAGGCACCGTAGTGGGACCAGCCGGGGTAGCCGGTGTGGGAGCCGGTGATCGAGGTGGTGATGACGATGCGTCCGTAGCGTTCCTGCCGCATGTACGGCAGGGCCTCCTGGACCACGACGAAGGTGCCGCGGGTGTTGATGTCGAACATCTGCGCCCACTTCTCGTCGGTGAGCTCGTCGAGGGTTGCCTGCGGGAAGATGCCGGCGTTGGAGCAGAGGATCTGGATGCCGCCGAACTCCTCGGCGATGTCGGCGAACACGGTGCGGACCTGCTCCCGGTCGGTGACGTCGAGATGGCGGGCGTGGGAGCCGGTCTCGGCGGCGGTCCGCTCGGCGGCGGCGAGGTCGAGGTCGGCGATGATTACGGTGGCCCCGGCCTCGCGGAGGGACTCGACGATGCCGCGGCCGATACCTGCGGCGCCTCCCGTGACGATGGCGGTCTGGTTGTGCAGGTCGAACATGGATGACTCCTGGGGTGGGGGATCGGGCTGTCATCCACGCTACCGGGGAGGTCAGATGCTCGCCGGGAGGGCGATCGCCGGTACACTCCGCGAAATTACGGCCCCGAAATTGGGCAAGTGTACCGGCGATCGACCTAAAGCTCGCCCAGCACCCGCGGCAGCTCGTTCCGGGTACGCACGCCGAGTTTCCGGTACACGCGCGTGAGGTGGTACTCGA
>NZ_DUOE01000135.1 GCF_012838985.1 Corynebacterium sp.
CCGAAGGGGCGGTCGGTGAGGGCGACCATGGCGCGGCCGGTGCCCGGCGCGACCCAGACGTAGGTACCGGACTGGCCGAAGTGGCCGAAGGTGTCGGCGGGCATGTTCGGGGCCAGCCAGTGGGGCTCCTTGTCGCCCTTGATCTCGAATCCGAGGCCCCAGGGGCAGGGCTTCATCATGCCGTAGCCGGGGACGATGCCGTTGAGCTCCGGGAACTGGACGGAGGTGGCCTCCGCCATGGTGGACTCGTGGATGAGGGTGGGGTTCATCAGCTCGAGGAGGAAGGTGATGAGGTCGTGGGCGGTGCCCTCGGCCTCCCAGCCGGCGGATCCACGCAGGCGGGTCCACTTCATGTTGAGCGGCTCCATGATGCCCAGCTGGAGGTACTCGGCGAAGGTCATGCCGGCGGCCTCCTCGACGGCGTCGGCGAGGATCTCGAACCCCTGGTTGGAGTAGATGCGGCGTTCTCCCGGGGCGCGCTCACGGTCGCCGTGGTTGAAGCCGACGCCGCTGGCGTGGGCGAGCAGGTGCCGCACGGTCGAGCCCTCGGGTCCGAGCGGGGTGTCGAGCTCGAAGATGCCCTCCTCCATCGCCATGAGGAAACCGTACGACGACAGGGGCTTGGTCACACTCATGAGTTCGAAGACCTTACCCAGGTCACCGACCCGATGGATGTCGTCGCCGTCGATCACCGCCGCCGCGAAGTTGTCGACGGGCCATTCCTTCACCAGATCCAGAGCATTCACGCCCACCAGTCTAGGAGAACTCCGCCGGCACCTGCCGTTCCGGGCCGCTGCCCCGCTCCTGTTCCAGGGTCCGGATCAGCAGTCGGTCGATCGCCGCGTTGAGCACCTCGGGGGCCTCCAGCGGCACCATGTGGCCAGCGTCCGGGGCGATCTGGAGCCACGCCTCGGGCCACACCTCGATGAGACGTTCCGCCTGGGACAGCGGGGTGACGCCGTCCCTCTCACCGGCGATGACGTAGCCGGGGATGCCCTGCAGGTACTCCCCCGCCGCCAGTTCATCGTGCTGCTGCAGGTCCTCGAAGTAGCCGACGAAGGTCTCCAGCGGGGTCTCGTGGATCATGGCGGCGTGGAACTCGATGATGCCGTAGTCCGTCCTGCGGTGGAAGACGGTCACGGCCAGGGTCGGGGCGAGGATGAGCGCCGCCTGCTCCTTGAACTTCCGGGCCTCCTGCGGGGAACTCTCCACCGCCTCGTAGACCTGGGTGGCGACGGGCGACGCGAGGATCTGCGGCAGCCCCTGGTCGGAGAGCGCCTCGATGGAGGTGTCGACGAGGACGAGGCCGGCGATGTTGCCGCGCAGCACGGGCGGGCAGCGGCGCACCAGGTTGAGTGCCACGAGCCCGCCGAGTGAGTGCCCGACGAGGATGACCGGCCCGTTCACTCCCCGGGCCTCCATCACCGCGAGGGTGTCGTCGGCGGCCCCCTCGACGGTGCAGGCCGCGGGGTCGACCTTGCCGGTCTGTCCGTGGCCGCGGACGTCGAGAAGCAGGAGCCGGGCGTCCGGCCACCTCTCACGCAGGTGATTGACCTGCAGATAATAGGATTCGGCGGCGAGGGTGAAACCGTGGACGAATACGACGGTCACGGAGGAGTCGTAGGCGCGGACGTCGCCGTACTCGTACCAGTGGACGCGGATGCCGTCGTTGTCGACGGTGCCCACCCGGTCGATGTCCGTCAGCCCCGGCTCACGGACCCCGGAGTGGAGCTCACCGAGTTCCAGCGCCAGACGCCGACGGCCCCCGGGGGTCAGCCTCATCACCCAGCTGCGGAGAAGGTTCGGAAGGTCCTTGAGGGTGAAAGCCATACATGCGACATTACCGAGCCCCTCCCCGCCCACTAGGATCGGTGGCATGACCATCTCTCCCGAACTCGCCCAGATCATCGAGGAGGCCTCCGGCCTGGAGGCCGAGGACCTCACCCCGGAGGCGAAGATCTCCGAGCTGGGGATCAACTCCCTGGCGATGATCGAGATCGCCGTCCGCATCGAGGACGCCTTCGGTGTCCGCCTCGACGACGAGACCGTGTTCCGGACGTCGACGGTGGGTGAACTGGCCGAACTCGTCGAGGCTCCCGGCCCTCAGTAGCTTCTCGACGCGCGGTTTGCCCCCGCAACGGCCACAATGACGGCCATGACCGCCACCATCAGCTATCTGACCGACATGGACGGCGTCCTCATCCGTGAGGGCGAGATGATCCCCGGCGCCGACCGGTTCCTCCACGCGCTGCACGAGCACGGCATCGAGTTCATGGTGCTCACCAACAACTCGATCCACACCCCGCGTGACCTCTCCGCCCGTCTCTCCGCCTCCGGCCTCCGGATCCCGGCGGAGCGGATCTGGACGTCCGCCACCGCGACCGCCCACTTCCTCTCCCACCAGAGCCAGGAGGGCACAGCCTACGTCGTCGGGGAGTCGGGGCTGACCACCGCACTGCACGCGAAGGGATGGATCCTCACGGACGCGGACCCGGAGTTCGTGGTGCTGGGCGAGACCCGCACCTACTCCTTCGAGGCGATCACCACCGCCATCAACCTCATCATCGGCGGGGCCCGTTTCCTCTGCACCAACCCGGACGTCACCGGGCCGGCCCCGCAGGGCATCCTGCCGGCGACCGGTGCGGTGGCCGCCCTCATCACCGCCGCGACCGGCAAGGAGCCGTACTACATCGGCAAGCCGAACCCCATGATGCTGCGTTCCGCACTCAACACCATGGGCGCGCATTCGGAGCACACCGTCATGATCGGCGACCGCATGGACACCGACATCAAGACCGGCATGGAGTCCGGGATGCGGACGGTCCTCGTGCGTTCGGGCATTTCCGACGACGCCGAGATCGACCGCCACCCCTACCGCCCGACGCGCGTGGTCGACGACATCGGGGTGATCGCCGGGTCCATTCTCGACCCTTTCGGGGACGGTCACTATGAGGGCTGAGATGTGACCCACCTGGCCGACAGGTGACCGGACAGCCGGAAAGGGCTACAGTGTGGTCCGAGAGGGCAACCCCCTGGCCCGCATTCCACACAGGGGGATTTCCCATTGTGTCACTGGCAACACGCCGGAGTATCCGGCGTCCCGGGTTCGAGTCCCGGAGGGAGAACGTGAGCATGCACAAGACGATCAGCACCCCTGTCCACTACGAGGACGGCGACGTCCTCGACTCCATCGACTGGAACCGTATCCCGGACCAGACCGACCTGGACATCTGGAACCGCCTGACCTCCAACTTCTGGCTGCCTGAGAAGGTTCCGGTGTCCAACGACATCCCGTCCTGGCGCAACATGACCGCCGAGGAGCAGCTGGCGACCATGCGTGTGTTCACCGGACTGACTTTCCTGGACACCATGCAGGGCACCGTCGGTGCCGTGTCGATCCTCCCCGACTCCACCACCCCGCACGAGGAGGCCGTCTACACGAACATCTCCTTCATGGAGTCGGTGCACGCGAAGTCGTACTCCAACATCTTCATGACGCTGGCCGACACCCCCGAGATCGACGCCGCCTTCCGCTGGTCCCGTGAGAACGAGAACCTGCAGTACAAGGGCCGCACCATCATCGAGCAGTACCAGAACGGCACCCCGCAGCGGAAGAAGATCGCCTCCGTCATGCTGGAGTCGTTCCTCTTCTACTCCGGTTTCTACCTGCCGCTGCGTTTCGCCTCGATGGGCAAGATCACCAACGCCGCCGACATCATCCGCCTCATCATCCGCGACGAGGCCGTCCACGGCTACTACATCGGCTACAAGTTCCAGCAGGCCGCGAAGCACCTGTCCGCCGAGGAGAACGAGGCGGACAAGGAGTTCGCACTCGAGATGCTCCTGGACCTCTACGACAACGAGGCCCACTACACCCAGGACATCTACGACCCGATCGGCTGGACCGAGGACGTCAAGGCCTTCCTCAAGTACAACGCGAACAAGGCGATGAACAACCTCGGCTTCGAGGGCATCTTCCCGCCGGACGCCTGCCGTTTCAACGCCGGCGTGATGACCTCGCTGGACCCCTCTGCCAACGAGAACCACGACTTCTTCTCCGGCTCGGGATCCTCCTACGTCATCGGCACCGCCGAGGAGACCACGGACGACGACTGGGACTTCTAGCCCCCCGGAGCCCCCGGAAACTCGTCGACGCCGCGCTGCCCCGTCCGGGGTGTGCGCGGCGTTGGTGTCTGTGCTGCTAGTCGGCCAGTGAGAGTTCGGCGGTGAAGTCGTAGTCACGGGCCAGGTTGGTCACCATGTCACGCAGGCGTGCGAGTTCGCACTCCGTGCCGGTGAGGATCTGGCGGCAGTCGATGTAGGGACCCGGTCCATTGCTGTGGCTACGGTGCCACGAGGTGAACCAGTCTGCGGTGAGCGGATCGGCACCGGGGACACGGAGCTCGGACTCACTCGGGATGCAGATGACCATGGCCGTCTCGATGCGCGGACGCAGGGCCCGCGGCATGCCGGAGATGGTGAGCATGGCGGTGCGCGCGACCGTCGACGCCGGGGTGTCATAGACCGCGGCGATCACGGGCACGTCAGAGGGCTCCCACAGATGGTCCGGTGCCTCGGAATCGGCGGCGCCCAACCAGCGTGCGAGCGTTGGTGCAAGGGTGGTCATGTCGAAGATCCTTAGGCAGGAACGACCACCGCACATGCATCCGCCTACGGAGGGTAGGCGGATGCGGCGGTGTAAGACGAGGTTCGTCTTCCCCAACGGCCTCGTTTACGTCTTGCTTGCTTGCTAACTGCTTGCTAACACGGACCAGTTTCCACCCCGCCGATCACGCCAGCAACTCTAAACCCCCACTTCAACCCCCGTTTATTCAAGCTTCAGTTGAGAGTTAGGGATGGCCAAGCGGGCGTCGGAAAGCAGTGTGGGCACTCCCGCTGAAGAGTCCAGCAGGAGTGCCCACAGGCGGTCCGACTACCGCGGACCGATGATGTTGAACTGGCGCAGCACGAAGGACAGCCAGGGCTCAATCCCCTTGCTGTCCTGAAGTGAACTCGTGATCGCGCCGCAGGTGAGGAGCGCGCCGAGGATGGAGGAGAAAGGCGACGACTGCATGGTGAAATCCTTCCGTGAGATGTGAACCCATTCACCTCACCTATCGGACTGCATGCATGAAACGTTAACCTTGGCGAGAATACCCACGGTCGTTACAACAATCCGTCCGACGCGATCTTCGGTGGTCGTACCGCCCCGGGCCACTCGATCAACCACCTCAACTACTGGGGTGCACGCATCTAGGCTGCCCGTGAATAAGGCGTCGTACCAGAGAAGATTTCCGGTACGACGCCTCGTTCTTTCCTTCTCTATTGGTCGGGAGCGCTCGAAAGGGTTCCGGTAAACGCTTGAACAATCATCGAAACGATGAGGGCGATACTGAGTGGACCGAACACCATCATGACTGGATCTGAACTGAGGTCGCGATTCATGAATTAACTTCCTTCATCTTGTGACAGCTGGTTCAGTACTCACATCACCAACCATAGTCCGGGTGTTACGCATTCGGACGGCGGTCCGTCACCCCTCCCCTTAGCGTGCGTACCGTAACGACACTGAGAGGGAAACTCCCTGGCTACCGCCGTAGACTACGCCGCCGGTGTACCGGCCGCGGCAGCGATCCGTCCTACTCGATTTTCGGTGACCGCACGGCCCTGAGCCACTCCATCAACCACCTCAACTACTGGGGCGCACGCATCTGAGTACACAATTTGAAAGGGGTGTC
>NZ_DUOE01000136.1 GCF_012838985.1 Corynebacterium sp.
GCGCTACCCCTCGATGTTGCGGAACCCGATCCCCAGCGGCAGACCGACGTTGTCGGTCAGGCGGACCCCGCCGACCACCGCGGAGATGAGCAGGCGCGCATCGCCGGTCTCGGGGGCGTCGCCGAGGTCGAGGCCCCGGAGCTCGAGGTAGTCGGGGGTGACGTGGGCGTCGGAAAGCACGGAGCGGGCGACCTCCAGGACGGTCTCGGCACCGTGCTCCGCGGCGTGCGCACCCGCGGTGAGCGCCGCGGACAGCACGAGCGCCTGCTCGCGGGCGGACTCCGCGACGGAGGTGTTGCGCAGGGAGAGCGCTAGGCCGTCGGGCATGCGGACGGTCGGCACGCCGTGGAGACGGACCGGCAGGTGCAGGTCGGTGATCGCGGACTGGAGAGCGCGCATCTGCTCGTAGTCCTTCTCCCCGACCACGACGTCGGTCGGGCCGACCAGGTTGATGAGGGTCAGCTCGAGGGTGAGCTGCATCGCGACCGACTCGACCGGCTCAAGGTAGTGGTCGACCGGCTGCACGAGGGTGCGCAGGCCGCGCGGCCACAGGTCGTCCTGGGTGTAGGGGACGACGGCGTCGACACGTTCATCGACGAGCAGCTGACGGTCGGTGCCGGAATAGGCGGCGACGACCACCGCGCGCGGGATACGACGGGCGGCACGGAGGAGCGCCGCGTGCCCCGCGTGCAGCCCCCGGCCCAACGGCACGAGGACGACGGGACGGCCGGTCTTACGCATCGCACGCGACAGCACCCCGACCTGCTCCAGACTGAATTCGCGGGCCTGGCCCGACTCAAAACTCACAGTTTCTCCTCCTGAATGGCCCACAGTTCGGCGTCCTGGTTGTGGTGGGTCTCGGCGACGCGCCGCAGCACCTGCCGGAACGCCCGCGCCTGCCCCGGATTGTCGATGGACAGCCACTGCTCCCGCAGCGCCGCGATCTCCGGCAGGCGGATGAGCCGGGTGCGGTGCGACGCGATGTCATCCGCCTCCTGGATGTCCCCGACCACGTCACCGAGCAGGCGCGTCGCGTCGAGAGCCAGCGAATTCACCGCCTCCACGTACGTGATCGCCGCCGCCAGACGCACACGCTCCTCATCGGTGCACGGCACCCCGCTCGCACCGAGCTCACCGAGCAGCAGCTCCGCGATGGTGTCGCCCAGTTCATCGACGGTCGACACCGCCCAACGCGTCGGGCTGAGTTCTCCCATCGCGATGACGACCGCACCGGTCACCTCCAGCGGATCCATCACCTGCACACCGTGCTGCAGCGACGTGTGGATGAAGATCTGCCCGCGCCGGGCCCGCTCCGCCAGCCGCTCGATCGCAGGCTCGAGCAGCGGGTCCCGCACCTCCAGGACCACCATGTCGAGTTCCTCGAAGGCGGGCGGGGTCGGGTCGTAGTCCATGTAGGAGACGTCGTGCCCGACCTGGCTCAGCAGATCGGGCAGGGAGGACATGCGGGAGTCACCGTAGACGCCGACCCGCATCCGCGGGGCACGCACTAGTCCTCCTGGTCTTCCTGGTCTTCGCGGGCACGGGCGCGCGCCAGCAGCTCAGCGACGGAGAGGGCACCGGACTGCTCGTCACGACGACGGCGTCCCCGGCGCGGCTCCTCGGTCCCGGTCTCCTTCTCGACGACCGCCTCCGCCGGCTCCTCCTTGACGTGCCGGTCGCCGCCCTCGTCCCAGGCCACGGCCTGGAAGGAACCGGTGTCGAAGACGCGGGTCTCGGCGAGGTCCTCCTTGGCGGGCTTCTCCGGCTTCTTCTCGACGGTCTCCGCCTTCTTCTCCGCCGCCTGCTTCTCCCTGATGATCTCCGTCAGCGGGTTCGACTGCGGGCGGGTCGGCTGCTGGCCGAGGCGGCCGGCGATGGCGTCCGCGGACGGGGCACCGGAGAAGGCACCCAGGCGCGGCAGGTTGAGCGGCAGCTCCGGTTCGTCGGTCTGCGCGTGCTCGAAGGTCATGTTCTCGAGTTCCATGATGCGGCGGGCCTCGGCGCGCAGGGCGGCGGGCTCGTACTCGAACTCGCGGCCGGCCAGGGTCTCCAGCTGGGCGCGGATGCCGGCCAGCTCGCGCTGGATCTCCTGCAGGACCTCGGTGTCGCGGGAGTGCTGCTGATCGCGCAGCTCCAGGGCACGGGCCTCGGCGCGGGCCTCGCGCTCTGCGGCGGCACGGGCCACCTCGACGTCGTGGAGCTGCCCGTTGTGGGTGAGCTCGCGGCGGGCGGTCTCCGCCTCACGGCGGTAGCGGAACACCAGGAAGAACCCGATGATCGCCGCCCACAGAGAAGCGAGCAGCGCGAGTTTCAGGGCGCCGTCGCTGTCCGTGAACAGCATGACGACGCTCGCGATGAACGCGAGGACAATCAGCACAACCAGCATCATCTGGCTGCGGTCCGCTCCACCCTGCTCCTCAGTCATGCCCTCCACTTTAACCCGCCGCCTCTCCTTCAGCGGGTGGTGGTGTCTCGCAGTGTCGTTCGAGGTACACACCGGCACCCGCGAGAGCCAGTCCGCCGAGGGCCGAGGCGAGCACTCCGGGCAGGTCATCGGCCGCGGCGATGAGGGTGTCAGCGCGCGGCAGGATGAAGGCGGCCATGCCCACGTAGGCGCCGCCGATGATCGCTCCCGTCCATGCGGAGGCCTTGCCGATCACCAGGAACTGTGCCGCCGTCACCGGGCTGAGCTGGCTGCGGTCCTGGCCGATGCCGCTGTTCTCCTTGCGGTCCCGCACACGCCAGGCGAGCATGACGCACACGGCCGTCATGGTCCACAGGGTCACGGAGACGGTCACGGGGATGGTGGTCATGGAGCCGTAGAAACGCCACGTGAGGATCGCCGTGACCGCGGCGACGAAGCCTCCGGCGGCGATGAGCCCGATGATCGGTGTGCGCTGCACGGCTACAGCTCCCCTGCCTCGACGATGCCGGCGACCTCGTCCGGGGCGAGCGCGGCGATGAGCTCCGCGAGGGGACGTCCCTGCAGCTGCGCGTCCGGGTCAGCGGCCAGCCAGGGGACGAGCACGAAGGCACGTTCGTGGGCGTGCGGGTGCGGGAGGGTGAGCACGGGGTCGTCGGATTCGACGCCCTCCACCATGACCACGTCGACGTCGAGGGTGCGTGGTCCCCAGCGGCGGACGCGCACGCGCTCGGCGGCGTCCTCGAGGGCCTGGCCGCGGCGCAGCAGCTCCAGCGGGGTCTGCCCGACGTCGACGATGAGCACCGCGTTGAGGAACTCGTCCTGGTCGGTGACTCCCCACGGGGGCGTCGAGAAGACCGGGCTGGCGGCGACGATCTCGCCCGCGAACTCCTCCTTCACGCCCCGGAGCAGGGCCCAGCGGTCGTCCATGTTCGATCCGATGGACAGCACGGCGCGCATCAGGCGTTCCTGAACTGTGCTTCACGACGCCGCGAGCGCCGCGCCACCACCGCCACATCCGCGAAGGTGCGCGGGATGGGGGCCTCCGGCTTGTGGATGGTCACCTCGACGGCGTGCAGAATCCCGAAGTCGGCCATGGCGCGCTCGGCGATCTCCACGGCGACGGTCTCGATGAGGTCGCGGGGCTCCCCCTCCACGACGGAGACGGCCAGCTCCGCCAGTTCCGCGTAGTTGACGGTGAGGGTGAGGTCATCCGTCGCGGCGGCCGGGCCGATCTCCAGCCAGCAGGTGATGTCGACGATGAAGGGCTGCCCCTCCCGCTTCTCCTCGGGGAAGACGCCGTGGTGGCCGAAGCACTCCAGGCCGGTGAGCACGATGCGGTCAGCCACGGCCGCCCCCGGAGTTCCACAGGGAGGCGACGTCGACGGCGTCGCGGGAGACCGGCACATTGTGCACCCGCACACCCCACGCCCCCATCTGGGCGGAGATGGCGGTGACGGCGGCGGTCGCCGGATCCGCGTCGGCGGGCACGACCTCGAGGCCGCGGGCGGCCCGCACACCGGACAGGAAACGCTTGCGGGAGGCGCCCACGAGCACGGGGAACTCCCCCGCGATGAACTCCGGCAGGTGGTTGAGCAGGGCCCAGTTGTCCTCGGGGGACTTGGCGAAGCCCAGCCCCGGGTCCAGCACGATGTTCTCCCCGGCCACACCCGCGGCCAGCGCATTGTCGACGAGCCTCCCCAGCGTGTCCCGCACGTCCGCCACGACGTCCCCGCCGTGGTCGGCCTGCCCGGCGGCGTCACCGAACTGGACGGTGCGCCAGTGCATGAGGCACACCGGCAGGTCCGTGTTCGCCATGACGCGGTACATGTCCGGGTCGGCGAGCCCGCCGGAGACGTCGTTGATCATCGCCACGCCCGCCTCCGCCGCGGCCAGCGCCACGGAGGCCCGCATCGTGTCGACGGAGGTGGGGATGCCCTCCTCCGCGAGTGCCGCGACGACGGGGGCGACGCGGGCGGCCTCCACGGCGGCGTCGACACGCGTGGCACCCGGGCGGGTGGACTCTCCGCCGACGTCGATCATGTCGGCGCCCTGCTCCACCAGCTCACGGCCGTGGGCGATGGCCGCGTCGATGTCGAGCCAGCGCCCGCCGTCGGAGAAGGAGTCCTCCGTGACGTTGACGATGCCCATCACCAGGCAACGGCCCGGCACCGTGAGATCAGCAACCCGCATGACGTCAGCCCCGGATCAGGGAGAGGACCTCGGCGCGGGAGGCGGCGGAGGTCTTGAAACCGCCGCGCACCGCCGACGTCGTCGTCGTGGAACCCGGCTTGCGGATACCCCGCATCGCCATGCACAGGTGCTCACACTCGATGACCACGATGACCGCCTGCGCACCCAGCTTGTCCACCAGTGCATCCGCGATCTGCGACGTCAGACGCTCCTGCACCTGCGGGCGCTTCGCGTACATGTCCGCCAGGCGGGCCAGCTTGGACAGGCCCGTGACGTGGCCGTTCTTCCCCGGGATGTACCCGATGTGCGCCTTGCCGTAGAAGGGCACCAGGTGGTGCTCACACGTGGAGTAGATCGGGATGTCACGCACCAGCACGAGCTCCTGGTGGTCCTCCGCGAAGGTGCGCTCCAGCACGTCCGTCGGGTCGCAGTGCAGACCGGCGAAGACCTCCTGGTAGGCCCGGGCGACGCGCGCCGGGGTGTCCTGCAGACCCTCGCGGTCCGGGTCCTCGCCGACGGCGATGAGCAGTTCCCGGACGGCGGCCTCGGCGCGCTCCTGGTCGAATGCGTTGTGGGTGGCGTTCGTGGCGGTCATGGCTACTCCTTCGGCAGCTGCGGGTTGTCGTGGTCCGGCTCGGCGACGTCGTCGGCGCCGGTGGCGGGGTGTTCCTCGGGCTGGGCGTCGCCCCGCTCCCCGTGATCAGGCTGCTCATGATCGGGGAGTCGGAAACCGATGATCTCGGTCGGGGTGTCCTCGGCGGGCTCCTCCGGGGCACGGTGCTTCGCGGCACCCGGGGTCTCCCCGTAGTTCTTCATGCCCGGGTGCTCACCGGAGGTGGCGTAGGGGTTCTCCGACGGCGGCCAGCCCGGTGCGGTCCAGTCGGCCGGCGGCGGGGTGCCACCGTAACGGGCACCCGGTGCGGTCGGCGCCGACGGGGTGGCCGGGGTCTCGGGGGTGTCCCCGTCAGCCTTCTCTGCGGCCTCGCCCTGCGCGGCCAGTTCCGCCTGCCGCCTGGCGCGTGCCTGACGGGAGGCCTCCAGCAGGGAGAAACGCTTCGGCGGTTCCTCGCCCCGCTCGAGGGCGATCTCGACCGGGGTCTTCACCGGCTCGCGGCCCTCCTGCTTCGGGAAGTGATTCTCCGCGTGCGGGAAGATCTCGGGGGCGTCCATCGGCTCGATGTCCTCGAAGAGCACCTCGAGGTCCGGGCGGCGCAGGGTCTCCTTCTCCAGGAGCTTCTCCGCCAGGACGTCCAGATGGTCGCGGTACTCGGCGAGGATGTTGTAGGCGGTGCGGTGGGCGGCGTCGAGGAGCAGGTGCACCTCGTCGTCGATACGCGCCGCGACAGCCGGGGACACGGTGAGCACGCCTCCACCCGGACGGCCGGAGAAGGGGTCGCCCTGCTCCTCGCCGTACTTGACCATGCCGAGGCTCGGCGACATGCCGTACTCGGTGATCATGGCGCGGGCGATTTTGGTGGCCTGCTCGATGTCGGCGGAGGCGCCGGTGGTCTGCTCGCCGAAGACGAGCTCCTCGGCGGCACGGCCACCCATGGCGAACACCAGGCGGGCGAAGAGCTCGTCCCGGTTGTACATGCCCTTGTCGTCCTCCTGCGCCGTCATGGCGTGACCGCCGGTGCGGCCGCGGGCGAGGATGGTGACCTTGTACACACGCTCGATGTCCTTGAGCGCCCACGCGGCCAGGGTGTGGCCGCCCTCGTGGTACGCGGTGACCTTCTTCTCCTTCTCGGAGATGATCTTGGAGGAGCGGCGCGGCCCGCCGATGACACGGTCGGTCGCCTCCTCCAGCGCGTCGGCGGTGATGACGTTGCCGCCGATACGGGCGGTGAGCAGGGCGGCCTCGTTGAGCACGTTGGCCAGGTCGGCGCCGGACATGCCGGCGGTGCGCTTGGCCAGGGCCTTGATGTCCGCGTCCGGACCCAGCGGCTTGCCCTTCGCGTGCACCTCGAGGATCCGCTCGCGGCCCTTGAGGTCCGGGTTGGTCACCGGGATCTGACGGTCGAAGCGGCCCGGGCGCAGCAGCGCCGGGTCGAGGATATCGGGGCGGTTGGTGGCGGCCATGAGGATGACACCCTCGCGGTCACCGAAGCCGTCCATCTCGACGAGCAGCTGGTTGAGCGTCTGCTCACGCTCGTCGTGGCCGCCGCCCATGCCGGAGCCGCGCTGGCGGCCGACGGCGTCGATCTCGTCGACGAAGATGATGCAGGGGCTGTTCTCCTTGGCCTGCTTGAACAGGTCACGGACACGGGAGGCACCGACACCGACGAACATCTCGACGAAGTCGGAGCCGGAGATGGAGTAGAACGGCACCCCGGCCTCACCCGCGACGGCACGCGCCAGCAGGGTCTTACCGGTGCCGGGCGGGCCGTAGAGCAGCACGCCGCGCGGGATCTTCGCGCCGAGGGCGTGGTAGCGGGTCGGGTCCTGCAGGAAGTCCTTGATCTCCTGCAGCTCATCGACCGCCTCGTCCGCGCCGGCGACGTCCGCGAACGTGTTGGTCGGCATGTCCTTGGTCAGCTCCTTGTGCTTGGAGCCGCCGAAGCCGAACATGCCGCCGCCACCCTGCATGCGGGTGAGGAAGAAGAAGAGCAGGCCGAACAGCAGCAGCATCGGCAGGAGGAAGCCGAGCATGCTCATGAGGAAGCTGTCCTGCGTCACCTTGGTGTTGTACTCGTCCGCCCCGGAGGACTGGACGGCGTCGAACACCTGCGGGGCGGTGCGCGCCGGGTACTGGGCGATGATCTCCTCGACGCCCTCGCGTTCCTCGTAGGTGATCGGCTCGCGCAGTTCGATGCGGATCCGCTGCTCGCGGTCGTCGATCTGCACTTCCCGGGCGTTCTTCTCCTGCAGCTGCGCCATGGCCACGGACGTGTCCACGCGCTGGAAGCCGCGTGTGTCGTCGGTGAGCAGGCTGAACACGAACAGCGTGACCAGGGCGATCGCCGCGATCAGGCCGATCTGGAGGATTCTCTTGTTGTTCATGAGTGCGGCCGCCGAAGCGCATGGCTCGTCAGCCGGGCTCCACGACCAGTGCCTTTCGTATTCGTCCTACGTACTTCCACCACAACGCCCCAGCGTGTGGTTTCGTTCCCTAGATGTTCACTCCCCGGAGTACACGCGCGGGTGCAGGGTGCCCACGTAGGGGAGGTCGCGGTAGCGCTCGGAGTAGTCGAGGCCGTAGCCGATGACGAACTCGTTGGGGATGTCGAAGCCGACGTCGAAAAGCTCGATGTCCGCCTTGACCACCTCCGGCTTGCGCAGCAGGGTGATCACCTCGAGGGACTTCGGGTTGCGGGCCCGGAGGTTGCGCATCAGCCAGGACAGGGTCAGGCCGGAGTCGATGATGTCCTCGACGATGAGGACGTCCCGGCCCTCGATCTCCCGGTCCAGGTCCTTGAGGATGCGCACCACACCCGAGCTGGTCGTGGAGTTGCCGTAGGAGGACACGGCCATGAACTCCATCTGCGACGGGATGTCGAGCGCCCGGGTGAAGTCGGTGAGGAAGAACACCGCACCCTTGAGCACGCACACGAGGATCAGCTCCTCCTCAGCGTCGCGGTAGGCCTCCGAGACCCTGTCGGCGAGTTCCTGGATTCGCTGCGCCAGCTGCTCCTCACTGATGAGGACAGCCTCGACGTCCTCGCCGTAGCAGTTCGCCGGGACGTTGCGATCCTTGTTGTCGTGCACGGTCATGACACCTTTCCTAGGCCTCCACGGATAACGTCAGTCTGCCACCTACGCGCCTGACTTCCAACCCTGCTCCCACCGCCACGGGCCCCTGGCCACGCCAGTTGGTGCACATGTCCGCGATCATGCTTATCGACGCCCCCGTCGGCCCCACATTCTGCCCCGTCAACCACGCCGCGATGCGGCGCCGCCGCAGCGGCTCCGGCTGGGCGGCGAGCTCGGCGCAGTCATCCGTGGGCGGGCCGGCCAGCTCCTCCAGCAGGGCGTTGTCCGCGGCGATCCGGTCCGCGGTGCGGGCCAGCGGCTCCGTGGCGTCGCCGTGGAGCTGCTCGTTGAGGAAGCGCCGCAGCGCCACCCGCCGGAAATCCGTGTCGAGGTTGTGCGGGTCCTCCCAGGGGCTCAGATCCAGTTCGGCGCAGGCCTGCTCCGTGTCGTGGCGGCGGATGCCCAGGAACGGCCGGGTGATGCCGTGCGCCTGCGCCGCCATGCCGCCGGGGTTGCCGCGCAGCGCCTGGAGCAGCAGCGTCTCGGCCTGGTCGTCGCGCGTGTGGGCCACCCACACCGGGCGGCCCGGCGCGCGCAGGGCCCGGTAGCGGGCGAGGCGGGCGTGGGCCTCGAGGTTGCCCTCCCCGACGGTGACCGTGGCGATCTCCGCGTGCGCCCCCAGCCGGCGGGCCTGCGCGGCGGCCTCCTCCGCGACGGCACGGGAGCCCGACTGCAGCTGATGGTCCACGACGACCGCGTGCACCTCCTGCCCCTCCGCCCGCGCCGCGGCCACCAGCGCCAGCGAATCCGCTCCGCCCGAGAGACCGATGGTCACCGGCTCCGGGATGAGGAAGGGGCGCACGGCGCGGCGGCAGGCGAGGAAGTGCGGGCTGCGCCGGGGCCAGAAGGGTTCCATGGGGCTGATGCTAGCCACAACCGCCCCACCCAAGCCCGGATTCACATCCCCGGAAGGGCACGCGGCGGGCGTCGACATGTTCGAGACCAGTCCCCCTCCGAGCGTGTCCTTCCGAACGTGCGTGGGACCGCGGCTCAGGAATCCCGGATCGCGGAGGTGAACTCGTCGAGCGCCGCCCGCGCCCCGAGGATCTCCGCGCCGTTGACCAGCAGTGCGAAGGAGTAGACGCGCCCGGACTCCGCGGTGACCACGCCCGCCAGCGCGGACGTGCCGGTGAGGGTGCCGGTCTTGGCGCGGACCCAGCCGCGGCCGGAGAGGTCGTCGTAACGCTGGGTGAGCGTGCCGGAACCGCCCGCGACGGGCAGGGTCGCGAGCAGCGGGCGGAGTTCTGCCCGGGAGGCCGCGTCGATGAGGATGTCGTCGAGGACCCGCGGCGGGATGAGGTTGTGCACCGAGAGGCCGGAGTTGTCCGCGAGGGTGGCACCGGTGATGTCGATGCCGTGGGCGGTGAGGACATCCAGCGTCGCCTGCGTGGCGGCGGCCGCGGAACCGGGCTGGCCGCGGTGGACGGCGAGTTCGTGGCCGATGGCCTCGGCCATGACGTTGTCGGAGTCGAGCATCATGGCGCGGATCCGGTCGGTGAGCGGTGGGGACTCCACCGCGGCCAGCACCTCCGCGTCCGCGGGCGCGGGGCCGAGCCCGACGGTCGCGGCACCGACGCGGTCGGCCAGCGCCCGGGCGACGTCGAGGGCCGGGGTGTGGGAGCGCGGGACGTCGCCGGTGGTGTCGCCGAGGCGGGCGCCGTGGAGCATGGCGGGCTCGAGGGGGGCGATGTAGCCGGCGTCGACGTCCTCGGGGTCCCAGCCGGGCATGAAGGGGTCGCCGTCCCAGACGGAGGTGTCGATGATGACCTGGTCGGCGTCGCCGACGGCGGCGGCGAGGGTGTCCAGCTGTTCCTCCGTCAGCCACACGTCGCCGGAGGCGCGGATGACCACGCTGCCGGGCACGGCCCCGCGGACGATCTCGGTGACCAGCACGTCGTCGGGTCCGAGTTCGAGGATGGCAGCGGCACCGGTGAGGATCTTCGTCGCGGAGGCCGGCTGCAGCGGGGCGTCGGGGGCCTGTGCCCAGACGATCTCACCGGTGACGGTGTCGGTGACGCGTCCGTGGACGGTGCCGAGTGCCGGGTTCGTCGCGAGTTCGCTGAGCAGGGCTCCGAGGGCGACGTTGTCCACCTCCTCCTCCTCGGCGGAGGCGGGTTCCAGCACCGGGGTCGGGGAGTCGGCGACCCAGGCGGGGGCGTGGGTGAGGTCCCCGTAGTGGCGGTCGACGAGGACGGCGGATCCGGCGACCCCGGAGACGGCCAGGGCGACGACGCCGGCGGTCACGGACCACCACAGCTTCTTTCCACTCATTCCCTACACCCTAACCTGGTGGGGACGAACTACAAGGAGCTGTGCCTGAATGACAGAGATTCACATCGCCGTCGACACCGGCGGCACCTTCACCGACATCGGCGTGCGCCGCGCGGACGGCACGCTGGCCGTGTGGAAGGTGCCCTCGACACCTGAGGCCCCCGACGAGGCGGTGATCACCGGCATCACCGGGGCCCTCGAGCGGGAGGGGGCCGGCGCCGACCAGGTGACGCGGCTGGTCCACGGCACGACGGTCGCGACGAACACGGTGCTCACCCGCACCGGCGCGCGCGTCGGGCTGCTCACCACGCGCGGTTTCCGCGATGTGCTGGCCATCGCGCACCAGGCCCGTCCCTCGCTCTACGACAACACCGTCCACCGCGTGCCGCCGCTGATCCCGGACGAGCTCATCGTCGACGTCGAGGAGCGTCTCTCCGCCGACGGGGAGTCCCTCGTCGCGCTCACCGGGGAGTCGCTCGCCGACGCCGCCGACGCCCTCCGGGACCTGCGTCTCGACGCCGTCGTGGTCAGTTTCCTCAACGCCTACGTCGATCCGCGTCATGAGCGGCAGGCCGTGGAGCACCTGCAGGAGCAGCAGGTCGCGCCGGTGATCGTCGCGGCCACGGACATCACCTCCGAGATGCGGGAGTACGAGCGCACCTCCACCGCGGCGGTCAACGCCTACGTCCAGCCGAAGGTGTCGGGGTACATGGGGCGGCTGGCGGCGGGCATCGAGGAGATGGGGGTGGGGTCGCAGCTGTGGATCATGCAGTCCAACGGTGGGCTGCTCCACCCGCGGACCGCGGCGACGCACTCGGCCCGGACGGTGCTCTCGGGTCTGGCCGGCGGTGTCGTCGGCGCGGGCAACTGGGCGCGTCACCTGGGGCTGGACAAGGTGGTCAGCTTCGACATCGGCGGCACGTCGACCGACATCGCGCTCATCCGCGACGGTGAGCCCGACGAGACCACCGCCGGGGAGATCGACTCGTTGCCGCTGCGGCTGCCGAGCGTCGACGTCCACACCATCGGGGCGGGCGGCGGTTCGGTGGCGTGGCGGGACCCGGGCGGGTCGCTGCGTGTGGGCCCGCACTCCGCGGGCGCCGATCCCGGCCCCATCTCCTACGGGCGCGGCGGCACGGACCTCACCGTCACCGACGCCCACCTGGTCCTCGGCCGTCTGGGCACCGAGCTGCTCGGCGGGCACTTCACCCTCGACCGCGACGCCGCCCGCACCCGCATGGGTGAGTGGGGCGCCGGGATGGGGCTGAGCGCGGAAGAGGCCGCCGAGGGCATCCTGCAGGTCATCGCCGCGACGATGGCCCGCGGCATCCGCCGGGTCAGTGTCGAGCGGGGCATCGACGTCCGTTCCTGCCACCTCATGGCCTTCGGCGGTGCCGGCCCGCTGCACGCCTCCGACCTCATCCACGAGCTCGGCATGGAGTCGGCGGTCATACCGCCGCTGCCGGGCATCGCCTCGGCGGTCGGCATGCTCGACGCGCCCGTGCGACACGACTTCGCCCGCCCCGTCAGTGACTTCGCCGCCCTGCCGGACGTCTTCGGGGAGCTGCGCCAGCGGGCCGCGGAGGAGATGCAGACCACCTCCTTCGACACCCAGCTGCTTGTCGACGCCCGCTACCTCGGCCAGTCCTTCGAACTCACCCTCCCCTGGGTCGGGGACCGGGACGCCCAACGCGCCGCCTTCGACGCCCTCCACGCGGAGCGCTACGGCTTCGCCGACCCGGAGGCGGAGATGGAGGTCATCGTCGCCCGCCTCACCGCCACCATCGGACAACCCCGCATCCCCCAGGAGCTGGCCTCCGGGGGGATGCGGGGGGACGTCGTGAAGCGGGACGTGTGGATCGACGGCGGGTGGGTGCCCACGCCGGTCCTCGACCGCGCCTCCCTCGCGCCGGGCCGGGTCGTGGAGGGCCCCGCGATCCTCAACCAGTTCGACACCACCACCTACATCCGCCCCGACCAGCAGGCCCGTGTCGACGACCACGGCTTCCTGCACCTGAGGAGGAACTCATGACCCTCAACCCCGTCGAGATCGAGATCGCCCGCAACCGGCTGGAGTCGATCGCCGAGGAGGTGGGCACGGCCCTGATCCGCACCTCCTACTCCCCCAACATCAAGGACCGCCGCGACTGCTCCGCGGGCCTCTACCTGCCCGACGGCGAGCTCATCGCCCAGGCCGAGCACATCCCGCTGCACCTGGGGCTCATGCCCACGGTGATCCGCAACGCGCTGGCCGAGTACGGCACGGAGCGCCTCCGCCCCGGCGACGTCCTGCTGACCAACAACCCCTACCTGGGTGGCCCGCACCTGCCGGACATCTGCGTCATCACCCCGGTGCACCATGCGGGGGAGCTGGTGGCGGTCGTCGCGAACATCGCCCACCACGTCGACGTCGGCGGCATCACCCCCGGTTCGATGGCCGCACACGCCACCGAGATCTTCCAGGAGGGCATCCGCATCCCGCCCGTCCGCCTGTTCCGGGAGGGCACGCTCGACGACGAACTGCTCGCCCTGCTGCTCACCAACATCCGCACCGCCGACAAGACCCGCGGCGACCTCATGGCGCAGGTCTCCGCCAACCGCCTCGGCGCGCGCCGCATCCTCGAACTCATCGGGGAATGGGGCACCACCGGCTTCGACCGTTCCTGCCGGGCCCTCGTCGACTACGCGGAACGCCGCACCCGTGCCGCCATCGCCCAGCTCCCCGACGGCACCGGCACCTTCACCGACCACCTCGAGCACACGGGCAACGCGGAGGAGCCGACGGCGATCGTCGTCACCGTGACGGTGCGCGGCGAGGAGATCGACATCGACCTCACGCAGACCGACGACCAGGTCAGGGGCGCCGTGAACTGCTCCTTCGCCGTCACCCAGGCGTGCGCGGCGTACGTGCTCAAGACGCTCACCGACCCGACCCTGCCCTCCAACGCCGGACTGACCCGCCCGCTGACGTTCCACACCCGGCCGGGCAGTCTCGTCCACGCGCAGTTCCCGGCGCCGGTGGCGCAGGGCAACATCCAGACCTCGCAACGCATCGTCGACGCGATGTACGGCGCCTTCGGGCAGTTCACCGAGGGGCTCGTCCCGGCGGCGTCGAGCGGCTCCATGAGCATCGTCACCATCGGCGGCATCGACCCGCGCGACGGCTCCTACTACTCCTACGTCGAGACGTACGGCGGCGGGCAGGGTGCCTGGGCCGGTGGCGACGGCGCCGACGCCACCCACACCCACATGACCAACACCCGCAACACCCCCTGCGAGGTCATCGAGCGGGAGTACCCCCTGCGGGTGGGCACCTACGCCGTCGCCCGCGGCACGGGCGGGGACGGCCGGAGGCGGGGCGGGGACGGGTTGGTCCGCACCCTCACCGTCGCGCGCGGCGACGCCACCGTCGTGGCCGCCACCTCACGCGTGACCACCGCCCCCTGGGGCCTCGAGGGTGGCGGGAACGGCACGCCCGGGCAGGTGCTGCGGGAGGGGGAGCCGGTGGCGTCGATGAGCCGCTTCGAACTCGGCGCCGGGGAGTCCGTGACCATCCGCACCGCCGGAGGAGGAGGGTACGGCACGCCCACGGCATGACCTGCGGCTAGGATGAACGGCATTCCCCCGTAACACCGCAACAAGGAGTCTGACGCATGAGCGTTGAAGTCATCATCGAGATCCCGAAGGGTTCGCGCAACAAGTACGAGGTCGACCACGAGACCGGCCGTGTCTTCCTCGACCGCTACCTGTTCACCCCGATGGCGTACCCGGCGGACTACGGCTTCATCGAGCACACCCTCGGTGAGGACGGCGACCCGATGGATGCCCTCGTCATCATGCCGGAGCCGGTCTTCCCGGGTGTCGTGGTCATGGCCCGTATCGTCGGTGTCTTCAAGATGACCGATGAGGCCGGCGGCGACGACAAGCTGCTCTGCGTCATCGACGACCCGCGCTTCGACTCCTTCCAGGAGCTCGACGACATCTCCTCCTTCACCCGCGACGAGATCGAGCACTTCTTCGTCCACTACAAGGACCTCGAGCCGAACAAGGAGGTCACCGGCGCGGGCTGGGGCGACCGTGCCGAGGCCGAGCGCATCCTCCAGGAGTCCATCGACCGCTACAAGGAGGTCGGCGACAACACCCGCGAGGGCCTCGAGGCCGAGAAGGACAAGAAGAACGAGGTCGAGCAGCAGCTCAAGGAGGGTTAATCCCCCACCCGCCCCGCCCGTCCCCCACGGGCGGGGTTTTCTCATTCCCGGCCCACGCGCCTACCCTGCAGGGGTGACTCTCGCCCGCCGGTTGACGGCCCTCGTACTCTCCGCCCTGCTGCTCGCCCCCGCCCCGACCGCGGAGGCGTCCTCGGGGTCCTCGCGGGCGGCCGCCGTCGCCCCGGAGCCCGGGCTCGTCCTCGACATCCCGGACACCTTCGCCCACCCGACGTGGGACGCCGGGGCCGTCTCCCGGCTGGTCGACCAGGGCTACCTGGCCCCCGGCTTCGAGGTGACCACCCCCGACCGCGCCTGCTCCGCCGGTTTCATGGCGCGCACGGCCGCGGGGGAGCCGGTGATGGTCACCGCCGGCCACTGCGGCCTCGTCGGGCAGACGGTGTTCGTCTCCCGCGACGGGCGGCAGGTGGCCGTCGGCACCGTCATCCACAGTGAGTTCGCCGCGGACAACTCCGCCCCCGACATCGGGATCGTGCGCCTGACCTCCCCGGAGGACGTCTCGCCGCGGCTCGCCGGCGTGTACCCGATCGAGGGTGTCCTGTCGGTGGAGGACGTGCAGCGCCTGCGCCCGGAACTGTGCCGCTTCGGCGCGCGCAGCGGAATCTCCTGCGGCGAGTACCTGGGCATAAACGAGGACAAGATCGTCCTGTCCAACATCGCTCGCCCGGGCGACTCGGGCGGCCCCGTCCTCGCGCGTATCGACGGCCGCTACCACGCCGTCGGCGTCGCCTCCTGGATGCTCACCGGCTCCCGCCCGGTGATCGCGGCGCAGCCCCTCGCGGGGATACTCGAGGAGCACAACCTGCAGCTCATGCGAGGCTGAGAGATCCCGGGGGTCTCCCCGGGTTCAGCCCGGGGGTCTGGGTTCACATGACGTGGATCACTAGGGTGGGTCCATCATGTCCACCTCACAGTTGCTGCGTTTCACCACGGAGAACATCAGTCCGGAGGCGCGCGTGCAACTGTGGGAGGGCCACAACGCCCGCGCGCTCATCCCGTTGGACATCCGCACGCTCGACGAGCAGCCGATGCGTTCGCGGCA
>NZ_DUOE01000137.1 GCF_012838985.1 Corynebacterium sp.
CTCGATGGCGTCGCACATCGGGATGTTGAGGCTGTTGCGCTTCGCGTGGTTGTTGAGCCTGATCTCCCGGATCTTCCCGTCGGCGTGGTCGGCGGTGACGACGAGCGGCTGTGCGGCAGTCGCGCCAGTCGCAGTGTCGGTGTTCGAGGTGGTCACGTGGGGGAGTCCTTCCGGGCGGAGAGTTTCTGCGACCTATCATCTTGCCCCATCAACCCTGCCCGCGGGGAGCGGATGGATCAGAACGGGGGCTCCTCCCCGCGGCGCGGAGGGCTGTACGGGCGCAGGCGGTGTTCCGGGAAGTCGTCGATGTCGCGCGGTTCAGTGTCCTGGCTCTCCAGGTACTCCTGGAAGGTGAGTCGGGGCCGGTGCCGTCTGATCTCGGGGATCGACGGGAGGGGCCGGGCGATCCAGGACCGGAGTATCCGTGCCCGCAGCTGCGGCAGACTGCCGTCGGCACCGGCGAGGACGTCGCGGCCGAAGTCCGTGGCACACAGGCTGGAACCGGGTTCGGCGGTGAGCACGTCGGCGTCCACCCCCACCTGCAGGACGGCCGTCAGGGCGGTGGCGTCGCGTGCCGAGTTGATGCCGCCCCGGTATCCGTAGGCGTGATGGACCGGAGGAACGAGTGCGGGGAACTTCCCCGCCAGCGTCCGCACCACGGCCACCGGCAGGAAGCCGTGGTTGGTCACGCGCGGCGGTTTCCCGGAGGTGGCCAGCCGCAGGAGCTCGAAGAGGATCTCCACGTCCGGCACCCCGGAGATGAAGTGGTGGTAGCTGCGCAGCTCGTCCTGGCGGCCCTCCGCCCGCAGCACCGTGTACAGCTCCATGGCGGACTCCGGGTCGGGGAGTTCAGGGGTCATGAGGCCGATCAGCGCCTCGATGATGATGGCGCGTTCCAGGTCGGGAGGCAGCGGCTCCCCGTGCCGGGCCATCTGGACCGCGTTGTACTCCGCGAGCCGCAGCTGCGGCCCGGGCAGCAGGGGAACGGTGTCCTTGAGGATCGCCGGGACGTCCTTGTCCCGGTACTCGTCGCTGAGGATGTCGATGCGAAACACCCAGCCGTCGAGACGGTTGAGTATGAACTCGGCGTCCTGCAGGTGGTCGGGCACCGGGCCGTGGAGGAGTTCCTCGGAGAGTCGCGGATGCTCGAAATGGTGGGCCTCCCGGCCGTGGTACCGCCCGTCGATCCGCAGGACCGCGTCCGGGTTCGGGTACCGGCCGAGCGCGATGCACATCCGGTCCATCAGTTCCTCCACGGTCATGGTGTCCCGGACGGTCAACGTGCGCACGAGTCTGTGCTCCGCCCCCTTGAGTGTCATGGTCACGGTCAGGTACCGGTGTGTGTCCACCATTGTCAGCATGTTCTCCCCCTGTGTGGTCGGTGTCTCCCACACCCCATCACGACAGGCCACCGGCGTCGAGCGTGCTCTGCGGAACCTGTGGACAACTCCGCTGCCGTGCCGTTCCTGTGGACAACACGCCGCTTTTCGACGCCCCGTGTCACCTCTGTGTGGTAGTGCACGACAGGACCCACATGGTGTGAAGCTTCCCCTCTTCAGGCAACTCATGCAACAATCGGCACATGCGAAACATCCTTCACACCGCTGCCGCCGTCGCCGCTGCGACGGCGCTTCTGCTGACCCCCGTCGCC
>NZ_DUOE01000138.1 GCF_012838985.1 Corynebacterium sp.
CCGGGGAAGCGGCGGGTTGGGCACAATGGGGGGCATGAGCATCGTGAAAATCAACGCCATCACCGTTCCCGAGGGCGCCGGCCCGCAGCTCGAGGAGCGCTTCGCCGCCCGTAAGCACGCCGTCGACAATTCTCCCGGCTTCGAGGGTTTCCAGCTCCTGCGCCCCGTCGCCGGCGACACCCGCTACTTCGTGGTCACCCGCTGGGCCGACGAGGAGTCCTACGCCGCCTGGCGCGACGGCGACGCACGTGCCGCCCACGGCGGGGAGAAGCGCCAGCCCGTCGCCACCGGGGCGGACCTGCTCGAATTCGAGGTCGTCCTGGACTCCACGGACTTCGCACAGGAATAAGGAGTAAAGGTGGGGTCATGAACCCCACCACACTTCTCGACTCCGCCCCGAAGGGCCTGTTCATCGACGGCGCCTTCACCGACGCCTCCGATTCCGGCACTTTCGATGTCATCAACCCTTCCGACGGCACGGTGCTGACGAAGGTCGCCTCCGCCACCGAGGACGACGCCCGCCGCGCCCTCGACTCGGTCTGCGCCGCGCAGGCCGCGTGGGCGACGACCCCCGCGCGGGAACGCTGCGAGATCCTCCGCCGTGCCTTCGAACTGATCATGGCCCACGAGGAGGAGCTCACCTGGCTGCAGTCCGCGGAGCTGGGCCGCGCGCTGCCGGACTCGAAGGCCGAGGTCACCTATGGCGCCGAGTTCTTCCGCTGGTTCGCGGAGGAGGGGGTGCGCGTGCGCGGCGACTACCGCCACAGCCCCGCCGGCAACGCCCGCATCATCGTCCACCACCAGCCCGTCGGCCCCTGCCTGGCCATCACGCCGTGGAACTTCCCGCTGGCCATGGGTGCCCGCAAGATCGCCCCGGCGCTGGCCGCCGGCTGCACGATGATCGTCAAGCCGGCGTCCAAGACGCCGCTGACCATGCTGTACCTGGCGAAGCTGTTGTCCGAGGCCGGCCTGCCCGACGGTGTGCTCGCCGTTCTGCCCACCTCGTCGGCGTCGCGGGTGTCCGCGCTTCTCGACGACCCCCGCCTCCGCAAGCTCACCTTCACCGGCTCCACCGAGGTCGGGCAGATGCTCGCCGAGAAGGCCGCGCAGCACTCCCTGCGCGTGTCCCTGGAACTCGGCGGCAACGCCCCCTACATCGTCTGCGAGGACGCCGACCTCGACCTGGCCGCCCAGGCCGTCGCCGTCGCGAAGATGCGAGGCGCCGGGCAGGTGTGCATCGCCGCCAACCGCTTCCTCGTCCACTCCTCGGTCCGCGACGAGTTCGTCGAGAAGGCCGTCGAGGTGATGAAGTCCTTCCGCATCGGCCCCGCCACCGAGGAGGGCGTCACCTACGGCCCGCTGTCCGGTGACGACCAGCTGGAGGTCGTGTCCTCGCTTGTCGACGACGCCCTGTCCCACGGCGCCTCCCGCCCCCTGGGCGGCGAACTGCCCGCCGGCCTGCCGGAGGGCGGCTACTACTATCCGACGACCGTGCTCACCGACATCGCCGAGGGGGCCAAGATCCTCACGACGGAGATCTTCGGCCCCGTCCTCGCCGTCGCCACCTTCGACACCGACGACGAGGCCATCGAGATGGCCAACAACACCCCCTTCGGCCTGGCCGCCTACCTCTTCTCCGAGAACCTCACCCACGCCCTGAACATGGCCGAACGCATCGAGGCCGGCATGGTCGCCGTCAACAAGGGCGCCCTCTCGGACCCTGCCGCCCCGTTCGGCGGCGTCAAGGAATCCGGCATCGGCCGCGAGGGCGGCTTCGAGGGCATCCACGAGTACCTCGAGCCGAAATTCATCTCGCTGCCGCTCTAGGGGTTCCGCCAGCGCAGCACATAGCGGTAGTACAGGCCCCGCCGGATCCACGCGCCGGGCAGGAGTTCCCGCGCGGCCTCGCGGATCTCGGCCAGGCTCTCCCGGGGGTGCGGCGACGATGCGAGGCGGACGGGCAGGACCTGCAGCGCAGAAATGAGCCAGTCACCCGGGCTGCGGTTGGTGGCCAGCCCGACGACGAGCAGCTCACCGCCGGGGCTGAGCAGGTCTTTCGCCCTGGTCAGCGCCGTTGCCAGGTCCATGTGGTGGAGGCTGGCGACGAAGATGATGACGTCGTAGGGGGCGTCCGGGATGTGCTCGGCGAGACTCTGCTTCTCGACGCGCGCGTGGGGGACGTGCGCCAGGCGCTCGACGGCGCGGCGGGCGGTCACGGGGTCCGGTTCGAGGCCGACGACGGCGTCGGCAAGCGGGGCGAACTTCTCCAGGAACAGACCGTCGCCGCACCCGACATCGAGCACGCGGGCGCGGGGCTGCTCGGCGATGATGCGCAGCAACCACGGGTGATAGGCGGTGTTGTGATTCCAGTAGGAGGTCATGCCGGCTCAGCGGCGCGGTACCTGGTCAGCCGACGGCACGGACTGCTGAAGGGAACGCAGACGGCTGAGGCTGATGCTTGACGCGCCGTTCGACTGCACCCGGCCGAGAACGTTGCGCACTTTGTCGTACGGGCCGTTGTAGACGATCTCCAGTTCTTCTTCGGGCGATTTGGGCAGGCGGAGGACGATGAGGAGGTCTGCGTTCTCCGCTGAGGTCGCACGGATGCCGACGCCACGATTCTGATAGGTCGCTTTGATCTCGACGCGGCGTCCATCAGTGGTCACCGCATCGTGCCCGGTGGTGGAGGCCGGGCGGAGAGTGATGTCGAACAGATCAGCCGCCGTCACCTCCCCGAGAGAACCGACCAGGTGGCCGTCGGGAGTGAAGCGTCGACCGGGGTACAACGACTCGAGCTCGGCGGTGATGGCGTGCAACTCGGCGACGAGCTCAGCGGTGCGGTGGCGGGGGCTCATTCAGCCGAGGCGACCGCGCCCCAGCTGCAGCAGGGCGTTGGCGATGACGGGCCCCTCGGGGCCGAGTTCCTCGCGGAACTGGTTGATGATCGCCACCTCGCGGGTGTGCACGAGGCGGGTGCCGCCGGAACCCATGCGGGTCTTGCCGATGGCACGGGAGACCTCGGTGCGGCGCTTGACGGCGTCGAGGATGACGCGGTCGAGGCGGTCGATCTCCCGGCGGTACTGCTGGATCTCCGCGTCGGACAGCGGGTCATCGGTGCCGGTGGGCATGCGGATCTCAAAGTCGCGGGCAGCATCAGTCATGGGTGACATTGTGCCACGAGGGGTCATGTCGGCACCGACTAGTAGGTTGTTGTACATGCAGCGAACCTCCACTGATCTCACTCTCGGACTCAATGAACAGCAGAAGGCGGCGGTCGAGCATGCGGGTTCGCCGCTGCTCATCGTGGCGGGGGCGGGCTCCGGCAAGACGGCCGTGCTCACGCGCCGCATCGCGCACCTGATGCGTGACCGCGGGGTGGCGCCGTGGGAGATCCTGGCGATCACGTTCACCAACAAGGCCGCCGCGGAGATGCGGGAGCGTGTCTCCGCGCTGGTGGGGCCGGTGGCGGAGCGGATGTGGGTGGCCACGTTCCACTCGGTGTGCGTGCGTATCCTGCGGCAGCAGGCGCAGCTGGTGCCGGGCCTGAACACGAACTTCACCATCTACGACTCGGATGATTCGCGGCGGCTGCTGAGCATGATCGCGAAGGACCACCAGCTGGACCTGAAGAAGTTCACGGCCCGGGTGCTGGCGAACGCGATCTCGAACCTCAAGAACGAGCTCATCTCCCCGGAGTCCGCGGCGGCCGACGCGGAGGTGATCCGCAACCCCTTCGACATCACCGTCGCGGAGGTCTACGCCGACTACCAGCGTCGCCTGCGGGCGGCGAACGCCGTCGACTTCGACGACCTCATCGGCGAGGTGGTGCGCATCTTCCAGCAGCACCCGCAGGTGGTGGACCATTACCGTCGTCGTTTCCGCCACGTGCTCATCGACGAGTACCAGGACACCAACCACGCCCAGTACATGCTGGTGGCCACGCTGGTGGGCACCGGGCCGGACGCCCCGGAGCTGTGCGTGGTGGGTGACTCGGACCAGTCGATCTACGCCTTCCGTGGGGCGACGATCCGCAACATCGAGGAGTTCGAGCGCGACTACCCGCAGGCCCGCACCATCCTCCTGGAGCAGAACTACCGCTCGACGCAGACGATCCTCAACGCCGCCAACGCGGTCATCTCGCGCAACGACGGCCGTCGGGAGAAGAAGTTGTGGACCGCGCTCGGTGAGGGCCCGCAGATCATCGGTTACGTCTCCGACAACGAGCACGATGAGGCGCGGTTCATCGCGGGTGAGGTGGACGCGCTCGTCGACAAGGGCCGCAACTACAGCGACATCGCGGTGATGTACCGCACCAACAACGCCTCCCGCGCGCTGGAGGAGGTGTTCATCCGCGCCGGCATCCCGTACAAGGTGGTCGGCGGCACCCGTTTCTACGAGCGCGCCGAGATCCGTGACATCGTCGCCTACCTGCGTGTCCTGGAGAACCCGGATGACACGGTCAGCCTGCGGCGCATCATCAACACCCCGCGTCGCGGCATCGGCGACCGCGCGCAGGCCTTCATGGCGCTGCACGCGGAGAACAACGGCATGTCCTTCGGACAGGCGCTTGCCGACGCCGCCGCGGACAAGGTCGCCCTCCTCGGCGCCCGCGGCCGGAACGCGGTGGTGAAGTTCAACGAGATGATGGACGGCATCCGCGCCGAGATGCCCTCCCTGGACATCGGGGAGCTCATCTCCCGGATCCTCGACGTCACGGGCTACCGGGAGCAGCTCGAGCTGAGCAACGACCCGCAGGACGGGGCCCGCCTGGACAACCTCAACGAGCTGGTCTCCGTGGCCCGCGAGTTCGCCTCCGAGGCGGCCAACATGGTCGCCTACGCGGAGATGGACGGCGGGGAGTTCTCCCTCGACGAGGGCGAGCCGGAGCCGGGCTCCCTGCAGGCCTTCCTGGAGAAGGTCTCGCTGGTGGCTGACGCCGACCAGATCCCCGACAACGAGCAGGGCGTGGTCACCCTCATGACGCTGCACACGGCGAAGGGCCTGGAGTTCCCGGTGGTGTTCCTCACCGGCTGGGAGGACGGCCAGTTCCCGCACCTGCGGGCCCTGGGCGACCCGGATGAGCTGGCGGAGGAGCGGCGTCTGGCGTACGTGGGCATCACCCGTGCCCGCGAGCAGCTCTACCTCACGCGCGCGATGCTGCGCTCCTCGTGGGGCAACCCGATGACGAACCCGCCGAGCCGTTTCCTGGCGGAGGTGCCGGAGGAGCTCATCGACTGGCGGCGCGAGGAGCCGGAGCAGTCCTGGGGCAGCTCCTGGGACTCGGGCGGTGGGGGAGGCGGCTGGGGCCGTCAGACTCCGCAGCGCACCACCCCGCGGAAGCCGGGCCTGCCGAAGGCCCGCCCGAAGAACAACAACCTGCAGCTCGTCGTGGGCGACCGGGTCAACCACGACAAGTACGGGCTGGGCACGGTCCTCGCGGCCGACGGTTCCGGGGCCCGCGCGACGGTGACCATCGACTTCGGGTCCGCCGGCAAGGTGCGCCTCATGCTCATCGGCGGCGTGCCGATGGAGAAGCTCTAGCGGACGGTGATGCCCTGCTGGGCGAACCAGGTCACCGGGTCGACGGCGCCGCCGCCCCCGGGGCGCATCTCGAAGTGCAGGTGCGGGCCGGTGGAGCGGCCCTCGTTGCCGATGGTGGCGATCTGCTCGCCGGCGGTCACGCGCTGCCCGACGGAGACGTTGATGGTGTGGACGTGGCCGTAGACGGAGATGGAGCCGTCGTCGTGACGCACGCGCACCCACTGGCCGAAGCCGTTGGCACCGCCGGCGGAGATGACCTCGCCGTCCATGACCGCGAGCACCGGGGTGCCGATGGGGTCGGCGATGTCGATGCCCTCGTGGGTGGCGCCCCAGCGGGCACCGTAGCCGGAGGTGAAGCGGCCGGAGGTGGGGAACACGACGGTGGCGCCGTCGGCGGTCTGGCCGCGGACCGGCGACATGCGCTGGGCGGTGCCGATGAGGTCCCTGAGGTTGATGTCCTCGGAGGAGACGACCGAGAAGGCGCTGAGCAGGGCCTCGAGGGGGTCGAGGATGACCTGCAGTTCGGAGCTTCCGAAGGCGGGGGTCTCGCTGGGTTCGGCGTTGCCGACGGTGTCGGCGAGCCGGCCCAGGGCGGTCAGCGTGGTGAGGGCGCCGTTGACGTCGAGTCCGGTCACGCCTTCCTCGGTGATCTGGAAAGAGACCTCCTCCGCCTGTGCGGAGGGCGCGGCCGCCAGGCCTGCGGCCAGTGCGGTGCTGAGGATGAGGGCCGTGGCTCCGGCGCGTCTGAACATGGGTCCTGCCTTCGTGAGTTCGGGATCGAGTCAAAAGTACCGGGGGCAGGGGGTGTCGGCAACGCAAAACATGCTGGTCACGGGTGTGAAAAAGGGTGGGATGGACGATCCCCGCAGCTCAGACCCCGTGTTGCTGGTGTTGCTGATGTTGCAGAAGTGTAACGACGGGGTGAGGGCTGCGGGGGTGATTTCCTCTTAAGTCTCGCGGTACTCCGGTTCCCCGGTCCGGCGGTGGAACAGCCGCCCGACCAGCCACGCCACGAACGGGGTGACCACCAGCAGGATGAGCAGGATCCGCCAGTCGGGCACCAGGTGGCCGACGGTGCCGGTCTCCTGCACCAGTCCCGACTCGAAGGTCCGTGTCCGGGAGGTGAGCATGAAGGCGGCGAGGTAGCCGAAGAACACGCCACCCGCGGAGCCCACCAGGGCGAGCAGCCCGGCGAAGGCGCCGGACACCCGGGAGGGGAGTGAGGGTGGGGCGCCGATGGCGTCGAGAAGCGCGAACTGGCGGCGGGACCCCTGCCAGGACAGGGCCATCACCAGCGCGATCACGACGACGACACCGGTGCCCAGGATCCCGGCGAACCCGGCCGGCCACCAGTCGGCGAGCCACTGGGCGGGGCTGATCTGCAGGGAGGTGCCCACGGTCTCGTCGGCGACGCGCCGGCGCAGCCTCTCCTGCACGCCGTAGGGCAGCCGCTCCTCCGGGACGATCACCGTGCCGACGTAGCCGGAGGGTGCCCCGAGCTCCGCCAGCCCCGGCGGGGTGAACAGCGCCGTCGGGGAGAGTTCCGGCAGCACGGGGACCGTGGGGAGCACGGTCTCGGCGAGGACCACGGACTCGTTGCGTGTGTCGTCCCAGGTCATCTCGCGGACCCTCAGTTCACTCTCGGGGGTGCCCACCGGGACGAGGATGGCCGGGACACTCAGGGCGGTGAGGGCGCGGTCGCGGTCAGCATCGTCGAGACGCAGCAGGCTGAGCACCTCGGGCGAGGCCTCGAGCAGCGAGGGCTGCGTCTGCTCCAGGGGGCCGGACACGTGATCCTGGCGCTGCCGGCGCTCGTCGTCCATGTCGTGGTCGATCTCATGGTGCCTGGAGTCCTCCGGGAGATACCGGGTGCCACGCAGGTCGATGCGTTGCGACGCCCCCGTCTCCGCCTGCACCATGGCCACCACCTCATCCACCGTCGCGGCGTCCGGAGCCACCCCGGGGGTGGGCGCCGGGGAGACGAGCAGCGACTGCCCCTGGTAGACGGTGTCGAAGAGGGCACGGTCGCGGGACTGCGAGGCCGTCTGGTCGGCGTGGATCGCCACCGCGACGGCGAGCACGGCCATGACCGCCGCCAGTGCAGGCACGCTGCGCATCGCCTGCCGGCCGGCGTCGCGGAGCGCGATCCGCAGCGCCAGCGGGGCGTTGCGCCCGAGGCGGCCCAGCCCCCACACGAGCGCCGGAGCGCTGGCCGCGAGCAGCACCACCAGGGCGAGCGCCGGCAGGGTGGACCAGTAGTAGCGCGTCCCGGGGGCGGTGGTCACCCACAGCACCAGCATGCCCACGGTGAGCAGGGCCAGCCCGACGGGGCCGACCGCCATCCACGGACGCCAGCGCAGCAGCCGGTCGGGGGAGGCCCCCTGCACGCCTGCGCTTATCGACGCCCGCGAGGCCACCCACGCCGGCAGCAGCGACGCCGCAGTCGAGCCGCCGACGGCGACCGCCCACATGAGCAGCAGACTCCCCCACGGGACAGTGAAGGGCCAGTCGGGGAAGCGGAGGAACCACTGGACCGCCGCCGCCCCGACACCGAGGGCGACACCCACGGTGGCGCCGATGAGCCCGGCCACGAATCCGTAGGTGAGCACCGCCAGGCGGATGTGCCAGGGGGTCGCGCCCTGTGCACTCATGAGCGCGAAGATGCGCGCCATGCGGGAGGTGGCGATGGTGAAGACCGGGGAGATCACCAGCATCGCCAGCAGCCCGACGGTGAGGATGCCCGCCAGCGTGATGAGGCGGATGGACCAGTCGTCCACGGAGGTGACCCTCTCCCCGTGGTCGAGGGGGTCCCCGCGGAACTGCTCGGCGACGGCCTCCGGCGGCGGAGGGTTGTCGATGACGTCCCGGGAGACGACCGTGAAGCCCACCGCGTTGAGCGCCAGGACGTCGTCCCAGGTGAACTCCTCCGGCCCGGTGATCGACCAGGTGGGGTACAGGCCCTCGGAGAGATGGAACGCATCCGGATCCATCAGCCCCGGGGCGCCGACGAGGCTGGTGAAGCCCGGCATCGTGCCGGCGACGGTCAGCTCCACCGGTTCGCCGGTGCCCCGCGGGGTGAAGGTGACGGTGTCACCGGTCTCCACACGCAGGTCCCGGGCGGTGGCGGTGTTCAGCCACACCTCGCCCGGGGCCGGGGTGCGCTTGCCCGGGTGCTGCTGGAGGGAGAGTGTGGCGTGACGCTCCCCGTGGGAGACGGCGCCCCAGGCGTGGACGTGGAGTTCCGCCGTGAACCCCGCTGGCAGACTGTCCCGGAGGATCTCCGGGACCCGGGGATCGTCACCGGCAGGCGGGGACGTGCAGTCGGCGTCGGAGCCGTTGACGCTCTGGACGCAGGAACCGCCCTGCCACGTCGCCGTGGTGCGGCCCTGATCCTGGAGGGAGGCGGTGTGCTCGGAGTGGCCCTCGGTCAGCGTCCAGGAGGCGATGAACAGGGGCAGCGTGATGAGCAGGACGGCGGCCAGGATCCGCAGAGGGTGGCGGGCCATGTCGCGCCGGGTCGGGCGGGAGGCGGCGAGCAGGGCGCTCATCGCAGGTCACCTCCGTCATCGACGAGGCGGCCGTCGCGGACCACGATGACGCGGTCCGACCAGCCGGCGAAGCGGGGTTCATGGGTGACGATCATGCCGGCGGCGCCGGCGTCGACACGCGCGCGCAGGATGCGCAGGACATCGTCACCGGTGGTGGTGTCCAGGGCGCCGGTGGGCTCGTCGGCGAGCAGGACGGAGCGCTCACCGATGAGTGCGCGGGCGATGGCCGCGCGCTGGGCCTGGCCACCTGAGATCTCCTCCGGGAAGCGGTCCCCGAGACCGTCGAGACCGACCTCCTGGAGGGCGACGCGGGCGGCTTCCCGGCACTCCGCCGGATTCCGGCCGTCGAGCTCGAGGGGCAGGGAGACGTTCTCCCCGACAGTGAGGGTGGGCACGAGGTTGTAGTGCTGGAAGACCAGGCCGATCCGGGCGCGGCGCTGCTGCGCGGCGCGGGCGGGGGAGAGGTCGGCGGCGTCGACGCCGTCGACAAGCACGCGGCCGGAGGTCGGCGGCTGCAGGAGGCCGGCGACGTTGAGCAACGTCGACTTGCCCGAGCCGGAGGGGCCCATGACGGCGACGAGTTCCCCCGGTTCCAGCGTGAGGGAGACATCCTCGAGGGCGACGACGCGACGGGCGCCGGTGCCGAAGACGCAGGTGACGTTCTGCAGCTCCAGAGGGGCGGGTGAGGTGGGGGACATGTCAGGACTCCTCGGGCTTCGGGTTGGACAGGGCCTCGACGCGGTCGAGCCAGCGGGCCTCCGACTCGAGGTCGAAGATCCGGCGCTCCACCTGGAGGCGTTCGGCCGTGCGGGTGTGGTCGAGGGTGCGGGAGAGGGCGGTCAGCTCCCGGAGCTGGGAGATGGTGGCGCGACGCTGCCGGTCGAGCAGGCCGATGAGGTCCACGCTGCGGCTCTGCGCGGCGAGGGAGACCTTGATCACCAGCTCGTCACGTTCCGTGGGAGGGCGTTGGACGGGGCGGGACCACCAGTCGTCGAGAAGCTCGGAGCCGGCGGTGGTGAGGCGGTAGGTGTCGGCGGGACGGTTGTTGGCGCCGGTGATGGTGCCGGCGGTCTCGATGAGACCGTCGCGTTCCAGGCGGCCGAGTGTCTGGGTGACCTGGCCGATGTTGAGCGGCCAGACGGCCTGTGTCCGCTCGCTGAACTGCTGCTGGAGCTGGCTGGCGGAGTGGGGTCCGTCGGACAGCATGGCGAGCAGGGAGTGCTTGATGGGCATGGCGGTTCCTAGCGGGAGG
>NZ_DUOE01000139.1 GCF_012838985.1 Corynebacterium sp.
GGGCGGCCGCGGCGGCCTTGAGGCGGGCGACGTAGCCGTGGTGGTCGGCGCCCAGCATGTAAATGCACAGGTTGTGGCCGCGGTCGATCTTGTCCGCGACGTAGGCGATGTCACCGGCGATGTACGCGGCGTCGCCGTCGGACTTGATGACGACGCGGTCCTTGTCGTCGCCGAAGTCGGTGGAGCGCAGCCACCAGGCGCCCTCGGACTCGTAGAGGTTGCCGTTGTCCTTGAGGGTCTGCACCGCCTTGTCGACGGCGCCGGTCTCGAACAGCGAGTTCTCGTGGAAGTAGACGTCGAAGTCCGTGCCGAACTCGTGGAGCGACTCCTTGATGTGCGCGAACATCATCTCCACGCCCTCGGCGCGGAAGGTCTCCTGCACATCGTCGCCATCCAGGGCGTCAGGATGCTTCTCGACGACCGCCTGCGCGATCTCCCGGATGTAGTCCCCTCCGTAACCGTCCTCGGGGGTCGGCTCGCCCTTGGCCGCAGCCACCAGGGAACGTGCGAAGCGGTCGATCTGTCCGCCGTGGTCGTTGAAGTAGTACTCGCGGGTCACCTGGGCGCCGGCGGCGGTGAGCACGCGGCCCAGGGAGTCACCGACGGCCGCCCAGCGGGTGCCGCCGAGGTGGATCGGGCCGGTCGGGTTCGCGGAGACGAACTCCAGGTTGATCTTCTGGCCGGCGTAGATGTCGAGGTGGCCGTAGGCGTCGCCCGCCTCGAGGATCTTCGCCACGATCTCACCCTGGGCCGCCGCCGCCAGGCGGATGTTGAGGAAGCCCGGGCCCGCGATGGTGGCCTCGTCGATGGCCGGGTCCTGCGCCAGCGCCTCAGCCAGCCAGGTGGCCAGCTCACGCGGGTTGGTGCCGACCTTCTTGGCCACCTGCAGGGCCAGGTTGGTGGCGTAGTCACCGTGCTCCGGGTTACGGGGACGCTCCACGACCACCGGGTCAGGCAGGACGGAGGTGTCGAGGTCACGGGACGAGAGCACGCCGGCGGCGGTGTCCCGGATGAGGGACGCAAGATCAGCAGGTGTCATGGGCGATGAGTCTAGTGCACCTGCCGTTGGTACTCCCACTGAGGCTTTCCTGAGCACGGCATCGTCGGCCACACATGAAGGACTCGTTGTGGTTATCATGCATCCATGCGTCTTCTCCCCCGTACCCTCACCGCCGTCGCCCTGCTCGGGCTCCTGCCGGTGGTCGCCCCGGCCGCCACCGCAGCCCCCGCCCAGCCCATCACGTGGGAGGCCTGCCCCGAGCAGGTCACCGACCCGACGGCACAGTGCGGGCGTATCGACGTCCCCATGCACCACTCCGATCCCGAGGGCCCCACGATCTCCGTGGGCTTCGTCCGTGTGCCCGCCGCCTCCGGCACCGCGCGCGGCACCCTGTTCACCAACCCGGGTGGCCCGGGCGGCGACGCCTACTCCTACGTCGGTTCCGGGGAGAACTCCGCCTGGCCCGCCGGCATCGTCAACGAGTGGGAGCGCGTCGCCGTCCAGCCGCGTGGCCTGCCCGGCTCCACCGGTGTGAACTGCGCCGAGGAGGTCTTCGCGATGAGCCCCGTCGACGCCCTCACCAACCAGGGCGGCTTCATCCGCGCCGCCTGCGAGGCCAACCACCCCGGCTACACCTCTTCCCTGACCACCGACAACACCGTCGAGGACTGGGAGTGGGTCCGCAACGCCCTCGGCCGCGAGCAGATCTCCGTCCTCGGCCTGTCCTACGGCACCTACCTCGGCTCCGCGTACGCCACCCGCTACCCGCAGCACACCGACCGCGTGGTCCTCGACTCCGCCATGGACCCCCGGCTCGCCTGGAACGGCATCATGGGCTCCCAGCAGGCCGGTTACGAGAACGCCCTCCACGACTTCATGTCCTGGGTCGCCGAGCGCCACGACGTCTACGGCCTCGGCGAGACCCCGCTGGCCGTCTACCAGGCGTGGTCCGCCCGCGTCGTCGCCGAGACCGGCACCAACCCAACCGTCGTCCCGCCGCCGGCCCGCGTCGGCGACCTGCCCCCGGGCCTCGCCTCCTCCGGCCCGGCCGGCGCGCAGGCGATGACCGCGGTCAACCCCTTCGTCGTCTCCTCGCAGGGCCTGAGCTCCCAGGCGGTCACCGGCGGCAACCAGGCGAACTCCCCCACCCTGGCCATCACCCGCCAGATGCTGCCCTTCACCGCCGAGTGGCACAACCTCGCCTCCATGATCAACGGCACGCAGCCCACCCCGAACCCGGCCGATCTCGCCGCCGAGATGCCGGAGACCATGCTTCTCGACGTCGCCAACGCCCAGCTCATGCAGCGCCTCATCATGTGCAACGAGAACAACTACCCCGCCCAGCCGGGCGACCTGGCGAAGTACGCCTGGACCAACTTCATCACCGGCGACATCTTCACCGCCCCCAACGCCATGTTCACCTCCGGCGCCGCCTGCGCCGGCGCCCCGCCGGTCGCCTCCCTACCGTCCGTGTCCGGTGAGGCCCTCGAGGTGCGCCCCCTGCTTATCCAGGCCACCGGCGACCCGCAGACCCCCTACGGCACCCACCACACCCTCGCCGACGCCATGAACGCCCACGTCGTCACCGTCAACGGCTCCGGCCACGGCCACGTCGGCCTGGGCAACGCCGCCGTCGACGAAATCGTCGTCGACTACCTGCGCGGCGGTTCCGTCGACGTCACCGAGGTGCCGGGACTCAACCGGTAGAGATTGGGATACTGCCCCCACGGGTGGTAGACTTTCAGCGTTGTCATCCCCGAGCGGGATGGCCACACTGTCTCCGTAGCTCAGTGGATAGAGCACTGGTTTCCGGTACCAAAGGTCGCAGGTTCGAATCCTGTCGGGGAC
>NZ_DUOE01000140.1 GCF_012838985.1 Corynebacterium sp.
CGGCGGCCGCCACTCCCCCGGCCCCCTGCACCGGGGCGACCGGCAGCAGCAGGTGGGCGCAGAGGATCTCCAGGAGCAGGCGCGGTGAGGTGGCGCCGCGCATGTCGGCGATGCGGTCGTTGACGGTCGCAGCGAGGTGGGCGAGCTGGCCGGCGGTGAAGGAGCCGGCCTGCCCGGAGAGGATCTGGGCGCGGTCGGTGGGGGCGTCGACGAGCCCGAGGTCGAAGGCCTCGGGGACGGCCTGGAGGACCATGAGGTCGCGGAGGCGTTCGAGGAGGTCCTCGACGAAGCGGCGGGGGTCGTGGCCCGCTTCGATGACGTCGTCGACGGTGGTGAACAGGGCGGCGCGGTCGCCGGTGGCGAGGGCGTCGACGGTGGCGTCGATAAGTGAGAGGTCGGTGACCCCCAGCAGCGGCAACGCGATGTCGTACGTCAGGCCCTCGGGGCCGGAGCCGGCGATGAGCTGGTCGAGGATGGACAGCGAGTCGCGGGGGGAGCCGCCGCCGGCGCGGATGACCAGCGGGTAGACGGAGTCGTCGACGTGCACGCCCTCGGACTCCACCGTGCGCTGCAGCAGCCCGCGCATCGCCTGCGGGGTGAGCAGGCGGAACGGGTAGTGGTGGGTGCGGGAGCGGATGGTGCCGATGACCTTCTCGGGCTCGGTCGTGGCGAAGATGAAGATGAGGTGCTCCGGCGGTTCCTCCACGATCTTGAGCAGCGCGTTGGAGCCTTCGCGGGTGATCATGTGCGCCTCATCGATGATGAAGACGCGGTAGCGGGACTCGGCGGGCGCGAAGATGGCGGAGTCTCGGAGTTCACGCATGTCGTCGACGCCGCGGTGCGAGGCGGCGTCGAGTTCGGTGACGTCGAGGTTGCCGGGGCCGCCGGGGGCCAGCGACACGCACGACGGGCACACGCCGCAGGGGTTCGACGTCGGCCCCTCGATGCAGTTGAGGGAACGCGCGAGAATGCGTGCCGACGACGTCTTGCCGCAGCCACGCGGACCCGAGAACAGGTAGGCGTGGTTGATGCGGCCGGAGTCGAGGGCCACCGACAGGGGGCGGGTCACCTGCTCCTGGCCGACGACCTCGGCGAAGGAGGCGGGACGGTATTTCCTGTAGAGAGCCACGTCGCCAACCTTACCCGGCTAGCGGTGCCAGTCGAGCAGGTCTATTCCGGCCTCTCCCAGTGCCTGCTGCAGGGCGGCGGCGCCCTCCTCGGCGGCGTAGGCGTACTCGGCGTCGGTGAGCATGACCAGCTGCAGGAGGACGGTGAGCCGCTCCTCCTCGGTGACGCGCGGCACCTCGCCGCCCCACAGGTACGGCGGGACGCAGATGGCGTGGGCGACGCTGACGTCGGTGAGGTCGGCGTCGAGAAGCGGGAGCAGGGTGCCGGGCTGGGCGGGGAGATCCCCGCCCTCGAAGGCCCGCACCGCGGCGCGGAGGACCGCCGTGAGCTGCTCCTGCGTGGCGCGTCCGACGATGATGAGTTCGGAGCGGACGTCGGTGCCGTCCTCGACGGTCACCAGCCCGGTGTCGATGTCCGCGAAGCCGACCGTCACCGCGACACGCTGGCCGTCACCGAGGTCGGCGGTGACGACCCCGTCACCGGTCTCCAGCTCCGCGGGGATGAGCTGGTCGATCCAGGAGGTGGTGTCGTCGCGGTTCATCGTGGGCTCCTAGGCACCCAGCTTCTCGACGGCCGCCAGCAGCACGCACGTCGCCACACCGTCCATCGCGACCTCCAGCTCCTCCACCGGCGGCAGGGACGGCGCGAGGCGGATGTTGCGGTTGTTCGGGTCGTCCTTGTGCGGGAAGGAGGAGCCCGCGCCGGTCAGCGCGATGCCGGCCTCCTTGGCCAGCTCGACGACGCGGGAGGCGGTGCCGTCGATGACGTCGAGGGAGATGAAGTAGCCGCCCTCCGGGGTCGTCCAGCGGGCGACCTCGTACTCACCGAGGCGGTCCTGCAGGATCTCGAGGACGCGGTCGAACTTCGGGGCCAGGGAGCCGGCGTGCTTGCGCATGACGGCGCGGACGCCCTCGGCGGTGCCGAAGTAGCGGACGTGCGCCAGCTGGTTGACCTTGTTCGGGCCGATGCCGCGGACGCCGGCGATCTTCAGGTACCAGTCGAGGTTCTCCTGGGAGGAGTTGAAGAAGCTGACGCCGGAGCCCGCGTGGGTGATCTTCGAGGTGGAGGACAGCGCCCAGAAGCGGTTCGGGTTGCCGACCTCGGCGGCCAGGCCGACGATGTCGACGATCGGCGGGAACTCCTCGGTCAGGGTGTGCACGGCGTAGGCGTTGTCCCACACGATGCGGAAGTCCGGGGCGGCGGTCTCCATGGCGGCCAGCTCGCGGCAGGCCTCCTCCGAGAAGGTGATGCCGGTCGGGTTGCCGAACATCGGCACCGCCCACATGCCCTTGACCTGCGGGTCCTTCACCAGTTCACGGATGGCGTCGAGGTCGGGGCCGTCCTCGAGCATCGGGACGGTGACCATCTCGAAGCCGAGGCTCTCGGTGATGGTGAAGTGGCGGTCGTAGCCCGGCACCGGGCAGATCCAGCGGACCTTCTCCTCGTCCTTCCAGGGACGCTCGGAGTCGTTGGTGCCGAAGAGGTAGGCCCAGGACACCAGGTCGAACATGATGTTCAGCGAGGAGGCGTCCCCGGCGATGAGGTCGGCGGCGTCGATGCCGAGGACCTCGGCCCAGAGCTCGCGGATCTCGCGGATGCCCTTGAGGTTGCCGTAGTTGCGGACATCCTGGCCGTCGGCGTCGAGGTGGTCGCCTTCACCGGGCAGCGCCAGGAGTGCCTCGCCGAAGTCGAGCTGCTCCGAGGATGGCTTGCCGCGGGTCAGGTCGAGCTTGAGATTCCGGGCCTTGAGGTCGTCGTATTCCTTGCGGACCTGCGCCGCGAAGTCTGCGAGGCGGTCAGAATCGAGATCGAGGAGCGTCACTTTGTGGGCCTGCCTTCCGTCGGGAGTGTTCGGCCACAATGATAGACGCGTTTTTCCCCCGCTGACTTTCCCCCGGCCCCCGGAATCAAAAAAGGGGATCCCGCGCACCCGTCAGAGCTCGCTGACCCTTGCTGCATTCCTGCCCTGGGGGAGTTCACAAGATAAACGCCGCACGGGATCCTGCGCACAACTGTAACCCATCCCCGACCCCGGTGGCCAACTCTCCTGCTTATCGACGCCCCCTTTCCCCACCATGACCAGCGATTTGTGTTTTCCACGCAATGTTGTGTACTGTTTCACGAGAACACAGCAACCAAGGTTGCAGGTGCTCAGGAGGATTCGACTAGCGGCCTATGTCACACGCCTGGAACGCGTGCGGGTAGCAATACCCTCGTGGGTTCAAATCCCACATCCTCCGCAGCAGAAAAGCCCCGGCTCAGCCGGGGCTTTTCGCGATTCAGGGGATCAGGCGCCGATCTCCTCCAGGACGTGGTCGGACTCGTCCGGGAACACGAACTTGTAGGTGAGGCCGGCGATCGCGGCTCCGAGCAGCGGGGCGAGGAAGAAGGCCCAGACCTGCATGAGCGGCTCGGAACCCGCGTAGACGGCGACACCGAGGGAGCGGGCCGGGTTGACCGAGGTGTTGGAGATCGGGATCGAGACCAGGTGGATCAGGGTCAGCGCGAGACCGATGGCGATCGGGGCGAAGCCCTGCGGGGCACGCCGGTCGGTGGCGCCGAGGATGATGTACAGGAAGATCGCGGTCAGGACGGTCTCGGCGATGAGGACCGCGGTCAGGGAGTAGCCGTCCGGGGAGAGGGCGCCGTAGCCGTTCGTCGCGAAGCCGGACTCGACCGCGGAGAAGCCCTCCTTGCCGGAGGCGATGAGGAAGAGCACGCCACCGGCGGCGACACCGCCGATGAGCTGGGCGATCCAGTAGGGGATGACGGCTCCGGGCTCGACGCGGCCGGCCAGCACCGCGCCGAGGGTGACGGCGGGGTTGAAGTGCCCGCCGGAGATGTGGCCGACGGCGTAGGCCATGGTCAGGACGGTGAGACCGAAGGCGAGGGAGACACCCACGAAGCCGATGCCCATGTTGATGGTGTCACCGGCCAGGACGGAGGCGGCGAAGATGGCACTGCCGGCGCCGCCGAAGACGAGGACAAAGGTACCGAGGAATTCCGCTGCTAGGCGGGAGGTCATGCTGGTGTGCACGGTTGCTCCAATGCTGGGTAGGGGTACCTCAAATCTTAGTCCCCGCTAAGAATTCCGGGCCTCCAGTTCGCGGACCCGGGCGCGGAGCTCCTTCTCCCGCCGCCAGCGCCGGGAGACGTCGCGGAGGATGGCGGCGATGCCCTCGATGCGGCCGGTGTCGTCGTGAAGCATCATGATGGTGAACTCCAGCGACATGGTGGAACCGTCCTTGTGGAGGCCCGGGACCGCGAGCGGGTCCGCGCCGTACCGGGTCACGCCGGTCTCCATGACGCGCTCCCAGCCCGCCCAGTGCACCGCGCGGTGCTTCTCCGGGATGATGATGTCGAGGTTCTGCCCGACGGCCTCCCCCGCGCTCCAGCCGAAGATGCGCTCCGCGCCGGCGTTCCAGAGACGGATGGTGCCGGAGCGGTCGCAGTAGATGACGGCATCGAGGGTGTCGGC
Organism: Corynebacterium sp.; assembly: GCF_012838985.1. Classification (GTDB taxonomy): domain Bacteria; phylum Actinomycetota; class Actinomycetes; order Mycobacteriales; family Mycobacteriaceae; genus Corynebacterium. The sequence goes on from NZ_DUOE01000140.1 coordinate 4,607, forward strand.
GACGATGCGGGTGGCGATTTTGTCCAGGTTCATACGGACAAATCTACCGCCAGACGAGCGGCTCCCGCGGCAGATCCTCCGGATCGAACACCTCCAGCAGTTTGTGCAGCGTGTTCACCCCCGGATACCCCAGGGAGGCGGCGAGCTTCTCGACGACCTTGAACACCGGGTCGTCGAGAAGCATCTCCCGGAGAGTCACCGCGCCGTCGCGCTTCGCCAGCCGCTGCCCCTGCTCATTGACCACCAGCGGCACGTGGACGTACTCCGGCAGCTCGATGCCGAGCAGCGTCGCCAGGTACGCCTGACGCGGCGTGCTCGGCAGGAGATCCTCGCCGCGGACCACCTGGTCGATGCCCTGGAAACCGTCATCGACGACCACCGCCAGGTTGTACGCCCAGTCCGGGTCCTGACCACCGCGCCGGAGCACGAAATCATCGACCTCGGTCGTGTAGGCCCCGTGGTAGCGGTCCTGGATCGTGAACTCCCCGACGCCCGCCCGCAGCCGCAACGCCGGCGTGCGCCCCTCCGCGGCCAGCGCTTCCCGACGCTCCTCCCGCTCCCCCTCCGTCAGATCACGGCAGGTACCCGGGTAGGCACCCGCCGGGGCGTGCGGAGCCCGCGGCGAATCCTGGATGTCCTTGCGCGAGCAGTAACACTCGTACACCAGCCCCCGGGCCGTGAGCATGTCCAGGGCCCGCTGATAGGCCGGGAAACGGTCCGACTGGTAGAGGATGTCCCCGTCGAAGGTCAGACCGAGGGTGAGCAGGTCATCGATCTGCCGGTGGGCGGAGTCGATCGTGGACCGCTGGGTGTCGATGTCCTCCACCCGCAGCAGGAACTTCCGGCCCGTCGTCCGCGCGAAAAGCCAGGCGATGAGGCCCGTGCGCAGATTACCGAAGTGCAGATCCCCACTCGGCGAAGGGGCGTAACGTCCAGCATGCTCAGTCATGACTCCAGATTAGTGCTGTGAGATCATTTCCTCCGTGAACACTCCTGATCCCGCACCTGGGCAGGGGATGACCGCCCGGTTCATCCCCCTCCAGCCCACCCTGTACCCCGTCATCGTGGCGTTCTTCGTCGCGGTGTTCCTCATCTCCAACATCCTCGCCACGAAGGGCGTGGCCATCGGCCCCCTCATCACCGACGGCGCCTTCTTCCTCTTCCCGCTCGCCTACGTCCTCGGCGACGTCATCGCCGAGTGCTACGGATTCAAGGCCGCCCGCCGCGCCATCTTCACCGGCTTCGCGGTGACCCTGCTGGCCGTCGTCTCCTTCTACGTGGCGATCTGGCTGCCCGCCGCCGACTTCTACGAATCCCAGCCCGAATTCGCCCACGTCCTCGGCCTGGTGCCGCAGATCGTCGTGGCGTCACTGGCCGGCTACGTCGTCGGCCAGCTCCTCAACTCCTGGGTGCTGGTGAAGATCAAGCAGCGCACCGGCGAGAAATCCCTCTGGGCCCGCCTCATCGGCTCGACCGTCGTCGGCGAATTCGGCGACACCCTCCTGTTCTGCGTCATCGCGGCCCCGGTCATCGGCATCACGACGAGCGGGGACCTCATCAACTACGTCATCGTCGGCTTCCTGTGGAAGACCCTCATCGAGGTGGCCCTGCTCCCCCTGACCTACGCGGTCATCGGCTGGGTGAAGCGCCGGGAAGGCTACGCGGCCGCCTGACTGGCTGGCGGACTGACTGGCGGCGCGATTCCACGTGAACACCACCAGCCACATACGCTGACCTGCGGAAACCGCGGGACGGCGGGCAGTTCACGTGGAATCTCACCACCGCTACGCTGCCGCGCCGCCCCTCCTAGGCCCCGGGGACCTCCCGGCGGAGCGCTCGCCCACGAACTCGGGGCGATTCCACGTGAACACCATCAGCCACAGAGGCTGACCTGCGGAAACCGCGAAACGGCGGGCAGTTCACGTGGAATCCCGCCGCCGCCACCGCCCTGCCTCTCCTAGGCCTTCCCCGCGTAATACCGCCCCATGAACTCGGCGCGGTACTCCTCGAAGTAGCCGCCCTCGATGGAGTCGCGGATGTTGTCCACCAGGCGGATCATGAACTGCAGGTTGTGGATCGTGCACAGCGTCATGCCGAGGAATTCGTTTGCCTTGAACAGGTGGCGGATGTAGGCGCGGGAGTAGTTCTCGGAGACGTAGCCGCCGAACTCCTCGTCGATGCCGCGGAAGTCCCGCTTGAAGCGTGCGCCCTCCAGGTTCATGCGCCCGTCGAGGGTGTAGACGCCACCCCGGCGGGCCAGGCGTGTGGGGGCCACGCAGTCGAAGGTGTCGGCGCCGGCCTCGATGGCGGTGAACATGTCGTCCGGTTCGGAGATGCCCAGCAGGTGGCGGGGCTTGTCGCGGGGCAGTTCGTCGCAGACCCAGCCGACGATGGTGCCCAGGTTCTCCTTCTCCAGGGCTCCGCCGATGCCGTAGCCGCCGAAGCCGCGGCGGCCGGCGGAGAGGGCGGCGTCGGAAAGTGAGACGAGGCCGCGTGTGGCCTGGCGTCGCAGGTCCTCGTACTGGGCGCCCTGCACGACGCCCCAGAGGGACTGGAGGGGCTTGTCGGCGCGTTCGTGGGTGAGGCGGTCGTGTTCGTCGAGGCAGCGCTGCGCCCAGCGGTGGGTGCGGTCGACGGAGGCCTCCTGGTAGGCGCGGGTGTCCATGAGGGTGGTCAGTTCGTCGAAGGCGAAGATGATGTCGGCGCCCAGCTGGTGCTGGATCTGCATGCTCACCTCGGGGGTGAAGCGGTGCCTGGAGCCGTCGATGAAGCTGGTGAAGTTGACGCCGTCCTCGTCGACCTTGGCCATGTTCTTCTTCGCCGGGAGGTGCCCGTTCGCGGCGGCCTCGGCGGAGTCCATGGAGATGACCTTCTGGTAGCCGGAGCCCTGGCTCATGACCTGGAAGCCGCCGGAGTCGGTGTAGGTGGGGCCGGACCAGTTCTCGAAGCGGCCGACACCGCCGGCTTCGTCGACGATGTCGGCGCCGGGCTGCAGGTAGAGGTGGTACGCGTTGGAGAGGATGGCCTGCGCGCCGGTCTGCTCGATCTGCTCGGGGGTGAGTGTCTTCACGGTCGCCTTGGTGGCGACGGGGATGAACGCCGGGGTGCGGATGTCGCCGTGCGGGGTGTGGATCGTGCCGGTGCGGCCGTGGCGGCCGGGGCCGGGTTCCAGTTCGGTGCCGAGGGTGAACGACAGGTCGGTGTGGGTCATGGGGTGACCTTCTCCATTTCCTTGCGGTGC
>NZ_DUOE01000141.1 GCF_012838985.1 Corynebacterium sp.
GAGTCCTTCGCCGACGGTGCGCACACCTCCATCCCGGCCCCGGGCCTGGGTGCCCTGGGTGCGGCCCGTGGTGGCGCCGACTCCCGCCTGGCGCAGCAGCTGGCTGCCGTGGGCGTGTCCGCTGACGAGGTGGCCATCATCTCCAAGCACGACACCTCCACCAACGCCAACGACCCGAACGAGTCGGACCTGCACGAGCGCATCGCCGCCTCCGTGGGTCGTGCGGACGGCAACCCGCTGTACGTCATCTCCCAGAAGACCCTCACCGGTCACGCCAAGGGTGGTGCCGCGGCCTTCCAGATGATCGGCCTGACGCAGGTCCTGCGTTCCGGCATCATCCCGGCCAACATGTCGCTCGACTCCGTGGACCCGGTCCTGGCCCAGCACCAGCACCTGGTGTGGCTGCGCAAGCCGCTCAACCTGGCGGAGCGTGCCCCGAAGGCAGGTCTGGTGACCTCCCTCGGTTTCGGCCACGTGTCCGCCCTGGTCGCGATCGTCCACCCGGGTGCCTTCCTGGAGGCCCTCCGCCAGGAGCGTGGCCAGGACGCCGCCGCCGAGTGGGCCCGCGTGTCCGGCGCCCGCGAGGAGGCCGGCCTGCGCCGCATCACCGAGGCCATGTACGGCGGTGCCGCTCTCTACGAGCGCCCGACCGACCGTAACCTCGGCGGCACCGGCGACGCCGTGAAGAAGCGTGAGGCCGCCATCCTCCTGGATGACGACGCCCGCCTCGTCGACGGTGTCCTGCGCACCGGCGCCGAGCTCGCCTAGCCTGCGAGACTGAAGGCCCGCACTCCCCGGAGTGCGGGCCTTCGTGCTTCCCGACGCCGTCAGGCACAATGGCGGACATGCACCACATCGGCGTCGACCTTGTCCACGTGCCCGACTTCCGGGAGCAGCTCGAGCGCCCGGGCTCACGTTTCGAGGAGGTGTTCACCGTCCTCGAACTGCGCGTCGCGGCGCAGAAACCCGACCGCGCGCTGCACCTGGCGGGCCGGTGGGCGGCGAAGGAGGCGTTCATCAAGGCCTGGTCGCAGGCCATCTACGGGCGCCCGCCGGTGCTGTCGCCGGATCTGGTGGACTTCCGGGAGATCGAGGTGCAGCCCGACCGGTGGGGGAGGGTGGCCGTGGTGACCAGGGGAGAAGTGGAGAAGGCCGTCGCCGCCAGCCTGGGGCCGGTGACGACGAGCCTGTCCATCAGCCACGACGGGGACACCGCCGTGGCCACGTGCCTGGTCTACTCGCCGGACTCCTCGGACTGATACCGCGGGTCATCGCGCTCGTCGGCGGGTGGATTCTCGGCGACCTTGTGGTCGTCGTGGGGGTGCTGCTTCGGGGCGTCCGGGTCGGAGATGGGGGTCGGTTCGGTCTGGTTGCGGGGGTCGTTGTTCGTCATGCCCCGATTCTACGCGCCCATGTGTCCTGCGTCACTGATCCGGGGGAAGCTCGCCCGGTCCCTCGGCGATGGCCCGCAGGGCGGCCAGGTGCTCCCGCCAGGACTCCGTCCCGTCCTTCGTCAGCGCCAGGCGGGTCTGCGGGCGTTTGCCCACGAAGCACTTCTTCACCTGGACCAGTCCCAGCTCCTCCAGGGCCGAGGCGTGCTTGGACAGGGTCGAGTCGGTCGTCTGCAGGTACTCCCGGGCCTGCCGGAAGGTGATGTCCGAGACACCGGCGAGCGTGGCCATGAGGGAGAACCGCAACGGGTTGTGGAAGGCAGGGTTGAGCTGCAGGCGGGGGTGGGTGGTCACGGCTACTGCGCGGCCTTACTCAGGGCCATGAGCTCCCACAGGGAGCCGCCGAGGGCGAGCACCATGAACGCGGCCGACATCGCGATGCCCGTCCCGAGGGTGAAGTGGGTGTTGAGGAAGGCGTTGACCGACCACAGGATCACCCACGCGACGATGGCGCCCGTCCACCGGGAGTTGAATCCGCGGCGGGCCGGCGGGGAGAAGGCGGGAGTGGCGGCGATGAAGATGACACCGACGAAGACCCACAGTGAACCGGCGATCCAGGCGTGGACGGCGGGGCTGCCGGTGACGTTGGCGTAGGTCAGTCCCACGGCGGTGGTGGCGCCACCGGCGCACATGGCGATGAAGCCGAGCCAGGCGGGGCGAAGCCCGCTGCGCGGCGGTTGGTGGTCTAGGCCCTGTCGAGGAGCTGTCGGGCGCGGTCTGCGGAGAGGTTCATGGTGACTCCTGGGGGTTGGTGCCCTTGAGTCTGGCGGCAACTTTCCACTTTGGAAAGTACTTTCTTCAATGTCATGCCGTGGCGACCGCGAAGAGGTAGGCGACCAGCATCCGCTTGATCTCGTTGACGATCGTCTCGAAGTGATCCTCATGCTCCGCGTCACGGATCGCGAAGTTCAGCAGCGACGACACCGTATGCACCAGCAGCGCCGCCAGACGGTAACGCTCCGCGTGCGTCGCATCGGGGGACAGCGGGGCCACGACATCGGAGATGATGTCGAGCATCTGCTTCTCCGTCGCCGCCGCCGTGGCACGCGTCGCCGGGGTCGACTGGACGGCGTGCCACACGGCGCGTCGGGAAGGATCCTCCCGCCACAGACGTGCCAGGTGGTCGATGAACTCGTCGAGGATGTCCGGCCACTGCGGGGCGGGCACCCGGCCGGAGAACTTCTGCAGCTCCGAGACGTTCTCCGCCGTATCGACGCGGTCCAGCTCGCAGATCAGCACGTACTTGTTCGCGAAGAACTGGTACAGAGTGCCGATGGGCACCTCCGCCCGACGCGCCACCTCGTCGAAGGTGAAGGACTCGAAACCGACGTCGACAAGCACGCTCCGCGCGGCCGCGAGGATACGGTTGAAGCGCTCGCGGCTGCGGGCCTGCGCGGGACGACGACGGGGGACGAGGAGGCCGTCGTCCGGCTCTGCTTCCACGTCGCTCATCAGGCGGCGGCGACCTCTCGCAGGATGCGGGCGACGTGGCCGGAGGCGCGCACGTTGTAGCGGGCGAGGCCGATGGTGCCGTCCGGCTCGACCAGCAGCGTCGAACGGATGACGCCCTGGACGATCTTCCCGTAGTTCTTCTTCTCGCCGAACGCGCCCCACTCGGTCATGACCTGCTTATCGACGTCCGAGAGCAACGTGAAATTCAGCCCGTGATCAGCACGGAACTCGGCGAGCTTCTCCGGCTTGTCCGGGGAGATGCCGACGACCTTCACGTCGAGGTCGTTGAGCTCCTCGATGGCGTCGCGGAAGTCACAGGCCTGCGTCGTGCAGCCCGGGGTGTTGGCGCGTGGGTAGAAGTAGACGAGCACGCGCTCGCCGGCGAAATCCTTCAGCGAGACCTCGTTGCCACGGTCGTCGGGCAGGGTGAAGTCGGGTGCGGTGTCGCCTTCGGCAAGACGTGAGGAAACAGTCATGTCCTACACCATACCGCTCCACCCCCACGGATCGCGTTACACTACTCTGAGTACGACAGTCGTCCTTACTTTTATGACCCCGGGAGATCCACGTGGCACGAGACATCAACGATATCCAGCGAGACATCGAGCGCACCCGTCGCCAGCTGGCCAGCACCCTCGATGAGCTGGCCACCCGCACCAAGCCGCAGAACCTCGCCGCCGACGCGCAGCGCGAGGCCCAGGCGAAGCTGCAGGACCCGCAGATCCAGAAGATTCTCGCCGGTGTCGGCGCCGCCGTCGTCGGCCTGGTGGTCATCTCCGTGCTGCGCAGCCGCAAGCGCAGCAAGGACCTCAAGGAGATCCAGCGCTACCTCGCCGGTCGCGCATAAAATCCTCCTTCCCGGGGCGGGGTGTCGCTAAGGTCTCCGACCATGCGCACCCCGCCTCTTTTCGACGCCACCCTGATCCTGGCGGGCTGCACCTCGACAGAGACGATGCTGTCCGAGCGCACCGACGTCATGCCGGCGGAGGCCAACGACACGGACGTCCACTTCCTCGGGATGATGGTCCCGCACCACCAGCAGGCCATCGACATGTCCGACGTCCTGCTGGCCTCCGATGTCGCTGACCCCGCCCTGCGCGACCTGGCGCAACGCATCCGCGACGGCCAGCAGCGGGAGAACGACCAGATGAACGCCTGGGCCGCCGAGTGGGGGATCGACGCGGACATGGAGCTGCACTCGCAGCACATCGCCAACGGCATGGTCAGCCCCGGCGTCTACGAGTCCTACGCACGGCTCGAGGGGGAGGAGCTGCGCACCCGCTTCCTCGAGCTCATGCACTTCCACCACCAGGAGGTCATCGCGATGACCCGGGACGAGGTGGACAA
>NZ_DUOE01000142.1 GCF_012838985.1 Corynebacterium sp.
AAGCCGCAGGCCGCCCCGAAGCCGGCCGCCGCAAAGTCCGACGCCCCGAAGCCGGGCGGTGCCCCCAAGCCGGGTGGCGCTCCGAAGCCGGGCGGCGGCGCCATGCCGCGCCCGATGCCGCGTCCGGGCGGTCGCCCGCGCGTGGCCAACAACCCCTTCTCCACCGGTGGTGGGGACCGTCCGGCACCGCGTCCGGGCGGCGGTCGTGGCCAGGGCGGTCCGCGCCCCGGCGGCCGTGGCCAGGGTGGCCCGCGTCCGCAGGGTCAGGGCCAGGGCGGCGCTGACCGTCCGGCACAGGGCGGCGGTCGTCGTCCGTCGCCGGCCATGATGCCGACCTCCCAGGCTCCGACCCCGGGCCAGATGCCGCAGAAGGCGGCCGGTGCCGGCGGTCGTGGCCGCGGTGGTGCCGGTGGCCGTGGACCGGGTGGTCCCGGTGGCGGCGGCGGTGGCGGCGGTTTCCGCGGCGGCGGACGCCGCGGTGGCACTGCCGGTGCCTTCGGTCGTCCGGGCGGCGCTCCGCGTCGGGGCCGTAAGTCGAAGCGTCAGAAGCGCTCCGAGTACGAGGCGATGCAGGCCCCGAACGTCATCGGTGGCGTTCGCCTGCCCGACGGCGGCGGTTCGACCGTCCGTCTGCGTCGCGGTGCCTCCCTGTCCGATTTCGCCGAGAAGATCGGCGCGGATCCGGCAGCACTGGTCCAGGCCCTGTTCAACCTCGGTGAGATGATCACCGCCACCGCAGCCGTGCCGGAGGAGACCCTCCAGCTGCTCGGTGCCGAGATCAACTACAACGTCGAGGTCGTCTCCCCGGAGGACGAGGACCGCGAGCTCCTCGAGTCCTTCGACCTGCAGTTCGGTGAGGACGAGGGCGACGAGGACGATCTGGCCAAGCGCCCGCCGGTGGTCACCGTCATGGGTCACGTCGACCACGGTAAGACCCGACTGCTCGACACCATCCGTAAGGCTGAGGTCGGCGCGGGTGAGGCCGGCGGCATCACCCAGGGCATCGGTGCGTACCAGATCAAGCGCGTCGTCGATGACCGCGAGCGGAAGATCACCTTCCTGGATACCCCGGGTCACGAGGCCTTCACGGCCATGCGTGCCCGTGGTGCCAAGTCCACCGATATCGCGATTCTCGTCGTGGCCGCCGATGACGGCGTCATGCCGCAGACGGTGGAGGCCATCAACCACGCGAAGGCCGCTGACGTGCCGATCGTGGTGGCGGTGAACAAGATCGACAAGCCGGAGGCCTCCCCGGACAAGATCCGTGGCCAGCTCACCGAGTACGGCCTGGTGCCGGAGGAGTACGGCGGCGACACCATGTTCGTCGACATCTCCGCGAAGCAGAACCTCAACATCGATGAGCTGCTCGAGGCTGTCGTCCTCACCGCGGATGCGTCGCTGGATCTGCGCGCCAACCCGGAGATGGACGCCCAGGGTGTCGCCATTGAGGCGCACCTCGACCGCGGTCGCGGTCCGGTGGCCACCGTCCTGGTCCAGCGCGGTACCCTCCGCGTCGGTGACTCCGTCGTCGTGGGTGACACCTACGGCCGCGTCCGTCGCATGATCGACGAGCACGGCCACGACGTGGAGGAGGCGGGTCCGTCCCGTCCGGTCCAGATGCAGGGCCTCAACGGCGTCCCCGGAGCCGGCGACAACCTGCTCGTCGTCGAGGACGACCGTGTCGCACGTCAGATCGCCGCGCAGCGTGACGCCCGCAAGCGTTCCGCCGCCCAGGCACGCGCCCGCAAGCGCGTCTCCCTCGAGGATCTGGATGCGGTGCTCAAGGAGACCAGCGTCCTCAACCTCATCCTGAAGGGCGACAACGCCGGTTCCGTGGAGGCACTGGAGGAGTCCCTGCTCAAGATCGAGATGGAGGACGAGGTCGAGCTCAACATCATCGACCGTGGTGTCGGTGCCGTCACGCAGACCAACGTCACGCTGGCTGCCGCGTCTGACGCCGTCATCATCGCCTTCAACGTCCGTTCCGAGGGCAAGGCCACCGAGGAAGCCAACGCCGAGGGCGTGGACATCCGTTACTACACGGTCATCTACCGCGCCATCGAGGAGGTCGAGGCTGCTCTCAAGGGCATGCTGAAGCCGGTCTACGAGGAGAAGGAGATCGGTACCGCCGAGATCCGCGCGATCTTCAAGGCCTCCGCCATCGGCCTCATCGCAGGTTGCATGGTCGAGTCCGGCAAGGTCCGCCGCAACGCCTCGGGCCGCCTGGTCCGCGACGGCAACGTCATCGCCGACAACGTCAAGATCGAGTCCCTGCGACGCGAGAAGGACGACGTCACCGAGGTCAACGCCGGTTACGAGTGCGGTATGGTCCTGTCCTACCCGGACATCCAGATCGGGGACAAGCTCGAGGTCTTCGAGATGGTCGAGGTCCCCCGCGACTAACCTCGGGGTGCATGGGCACCTTGTGGTTGGTCTCTGACCTGCACGTCACCTTCCCCGCCAACCGGGAGCGCGTCGAGCGCCTCCGGCCGGCGGAGGAGGGGGACTGGCTCATCGTCGCCGGAGACGTGGCCGAGAGTGTCGACACCGTCGTCGACACCCTGGCCCGTCTCCGGCGACTTTTTGCGCGTGTGGTGTGGACCCCGGGCAACCATGAACTCTTCGCCCGCCCGTCGGAACGCTACCGGGGCCGGGCGCGTTATGAACGGCTGGTGGAGCTGCTGCGGGAGGTGGGCGTCGATACGCCGGAGGACCCGTACCCCGTCTTCGGGGACGTGACCGTGGCGCCGCTGTTCACCCTGTACGACTACTCCTTCCGTCCGCCCGGCCTGAGCGCCGATGAGGCGTTGTCCCGGGCGCGGGAGGCCCGCGCGACGCTCGACGACGAGCTGTTCATCGCCCCCTTCGTCGACGTTGAGGACTGGTGCGCGGAGCGCGTCGCCTACTCCCGGGCCCGTCTGGAGGCGACGGAGGGCCCGACGCTGCTGGTCAACCACTGGCCGCTGGTGGAGGAACCCACCCGGCGCCTGCGTCACCCGGAGATGGCACTGTGGTGCGGGACCACCGCCACCCGCTCCTTCGCCCACGACTACCGGGCGGTCGCCGTGGTGCACGGGCACCTCCACATGCCCGGTGAACTGCTTGTCGACGCCGTCCCGCACGTCGACGTCTCCCTCGGCTACCCCTTCGAGCAGGCGTGGATGCCGCGGCGGGCATGGCCGCTGCCGGGGCTGCGCATTCCCTGACACGGGCCGACGGGTAGAATGAGGCACCGTATTCGCACCCGGACTCAAGGAGACCGACATGGCTGACAACGCCCGCGCCGCCCGCATGGCCAAGCGCATCCAGACGATCGTGGCCTCGGCCATCGAACGCGAGGTGAAGGACCGTCGCCTGGAGCTGATCACCGTCACCGACACCCGGGTCACCGGCGATCTGCACGACGCCACCGTCTTCTACACCGTCCGCGGACGCACCCTCGAGGAGGAGCCGGACTACGACGAGGCCGCGGAGGCCCTGCACCGCGCCCGCGGGCAGCTCCGCAAGATCGTCGGCGACCAGCTCGGTGTGCGTTACACCCCGACGCTGGCGTTCGAGGTCGACACCGTGCCGGAGGCGTCCGCCCACATGGAGGCGCTGCTGGCCAAGGCCCGCGCCCGGGACGCCGAGCTGGCGAAGCTGAAGGAGAACGCGAAGCCCGCCGGCGACGCGAACCCGTACAAGACCGAGGAGCCGTAGTAGTGCATTCCTACGCCGAGGCAGCCGCGGCTGTCACGGCCGCGCGGTCGGTGGCGGTCGTGGGGCATGTCCGCCCCGACGCCGACGCCATCGGCTCCGTCTGCGCCACCGTCGGTGCCCTGCGTCAGCTGGGCAAGGAGGCGGTGGGTCTGATCGGTCAGACCTGGCCCTACGCCGAGAACCTGCGGACCATCCCCGGCGCGGAGGAGGTGCAGCTGGTCGAGGAGCTTCCCGACGTCGACCTGATCATCACCGTCGACTGCGGCTCCATCGACCGCACCGGCCGTCTCGCCGGGGCCATCGCGGCCCGCGTGGAGGACACCCTGGTCATCGACCACCACGCCTCCAACGTGGGCTTCGGTGCCGTCAACCTGCTGGACTTCACGGCGGAGTCGACGACCACGATCCTGGGCCGTCTCTTCGAGGAACTGGGCGTGGAGCTGGACGTGCCGATCGCGCACGGGCTCTACGCCGGTCTGCTCACCGACACCGGCAGCTTCCGGTGGGGCAGCCCCGCGATGCACACGTACGCGGCCCGCCTCATGGAGACGGGCCTCGACGTCCGCGCCATCGCCGTCGACCTCCTCGACTCCAACTCGGTCGCGGACCTGCGCATGATCGGCCGGGCCCTGGCGAGCGTCGAGATCCACGAGGCCGGCGGACACCACCTGGCGCTCATCGTCGCGGACCAGGACATGGTCCGCTCGGCGTCCCTGCCCGCCGTGGAGGGTCTCGTCGACTTCGTCCGCACGGTGGAGGGGACGGACCTGGGGGCGGTGTTCAAGGAGTCTGCGCCTGATTTCTGGCACGTCTCGCTGCGCTCCGTCGACATGGACGTCTCCCGACTCGCCGTGGCACTCGGCGGCGGCGGACACATCCCGGCCGCGGGCTACTCGGCCCACGGCACCGCGCAGGAGGTCACCGGGGCCCTGCTGGCGGAGCTGCGCCGGCAGTGACCGTCTCCGCCCGGCAGATCTTCGGGCTGGCGCTGCCGGCCCTGGGTGTGTTGGCCGCCACCCCGCTGTACCTGCTCCTCGACACCGCCGTCATCGGCCGTCTCGGCGCCTTCGAACTGGCGGCGCTGGCGGTGGGCACGACGGTCCAGTCGACGGTGACCACGCAGCTGACCTTCCTCTCCTACGGCACCACCGCGCGCGCCTCCCGGCTCTTCGGGCAGGGGCAGCGGGAAGGGGCCGTCGCCGAGGGCGTCCAGGCCTCCTGGGTGGGCCTCGGGGTGGGCCTGCTGCTGGCCGGGGTCGTGTGGCTGTTCGCCGAGCAGATCGGCCTGGCCCTGTCCGATGACGCGGCCACCGCGGCCGCCGCCGCGCAGTGGCTGCACATCGAGGCGGTCGCCATCCCCCTGACGCTGCTCATCATGGCCGGCAACGGCTGGCTGCGTGGCGTGCAGGACACCAGGCGGCCGTTATGGTTCACGCTGGCCGGGGTCATCCCCGGCGCGATCCTCATCCCGATTCTCGTCGGGCGGTTCGGCCTGCCGGGTTCCGCGATGGCCAACGTCGTGGGCATCGGAATCACGTCCTCGCTCTTCCTGCTGGCCCTGCGCCGGGAGCACACCGGCAGCTGGCGGCCCCGCTGGGACATCATGCGCCGTCAGCTCGTCATGGGCCGGGACCTCATCGTCCGTTCGCTGTCCTTCCAGGTGGCGTTCATCTCCGCGGCGGCGGTGGCGGCGCGCTTCGGCACCTCCGCGTTGGCGGCGCACCAGATCCTGCTGCAGCTGTGGAACTTCATCACCCTGGTCCTCGACTCGCTGGCCATCGCCGCGCAGGCGTTGACGGGGGCGGCGCTGGGGCGGGGGACGGTGGGCGTCGCGAAGCAGGTGGGGCAGCGGGTGACGCTGTACTCACTCCTCTTCGCCGGGGCCCTGGGCGCCGTGTTCGCCCTCGGCGCCGGGGTGATCCCGCGGATCTTCACCGACGACGGGGACGTGCTGGCGTCGATGAGCGGACCCTGGTGGCTCATGATCGTGATGATCATCCTCGGCGGAGTCGTCTTCGCCCTCGACGGCGTGCTCCTCGGCGCGGGGGACGCGGGTTTCCTGCGGACCATCACCGTCCTGGCGGTCATCGGCGGTTTCCTGCCCGGCGTGTGGCTCGCCTTCGCGCTGGACGGCGGCCTGACCGGCATCTGGGTGGGGCTGTTTGCGTTCATCCTCATCCGGCTGGTGGCGGTCGTGTGGCGTTTCCGTTCCGGCGCGTGGGCCGTGGTAGACAACTAGGAAGGAGGTGCGCCAATGAGCACGACACTGTGGGCGGTCAGCGACCTGCACGGCGCGGTGAAGGCCAACACCGCCCGCTTCGACGAGATCCAGCCGCACGACCCCTCGGACTGGCTCATTGTCGCCGGCGACGTGGCGGAGCGCACTGATCTGGTGGTGCGCATCCTCAAGCAGCTGCGTGACCGTTTCGCGCAGGTCATCTGGGTGCCCGGCAACCACGAACTGTTCTCGCGTTCGACGGACCGCTACCAGGGGCGCGACAAGTACACGGAGCTTGTCGACGCCTGCCGGGCCATCGACGTCCTCACCCCCGAGGACCCGTACCCGGTGTTCGGCGGGGTGACGCTCGTGCCGCTGTTCACGCTCTACGACTACTCCTTCCGCGGACCCGGCATGACCGTCGAGCAGGCCGTCCAGGCGGCGCACGACCGGCAGATCATGATGACCGACGAGTTCGCCATCGCACCCTTCGTCGATGTCCGCGCGTGGTGCTGGGACCGTCTCGCGTACTCGATCAAGCGCCTCTCGCGTATCGACGGCCCCACCATCCTCATCAACCACTGGCCCCTCGTGCAGGAACCGACCCTGACGATGCGCCACCCCGAGATCGCCCTCTGGTGCGGCACCCGCCACACCCGCACCTGGGCCGAACGCTACAACGCGCAGGCCGTCATCTACGGCCACCTCCACATGCCCGGAAAGATCGAGGTCGCCGGCGTCCCCCACATCGAGGTCTCCCTCGGCTACCCCCGCGAATGGGAACGCCACGGCCACCTCAACCCCTGGCCCTACCCGGTCATGCGCCTGGGAGGTGAGGACGATGCTTGACCCCGCCCTCTTCCCCGACGCGGCGCGCTTCTGCTACGTCATCACCGACAAGAAACAGCCCGACCTGCAGAACTACCACGGCCTGCACCCCCTCGAACAGGCACTGGTGTCCCACTCCGTGGACATCCGCAAGGCCGAGTTCGGCGACGCCCGCTGGTGCGCCCACCAGGCCCTGTCCGACCTGGGGGAGTGGAACAACGAACCCATCCTCCGCGGCGAACGCGGCATGCCGCTCTGGCCGCGGGACATCACCGGCTCCATGACCCACACCGAAGGCTTCCGGGCCGCCGTCGTCGCCCCGAAGACCCACGTCCGCTCCATGGGCCTCGACGCCGAACCCGCCCAGCCCCTCCCACGCGAGGTGATCAGCTCCATCGCCCGGCCGGGGGAGATGCCCCAGCTCGAACGTCTCCACAGCGAAGGCATCGAATGCGCCGACAGGCTCCTCTTCTGCGCCAAGGAAGCTACCTACAAGGCCTGGTTCCCCATGACGCACCGCTGGCTCGGCTTCGAGGAGGCGGAGATCGACATCCGCTCCGACGGCTCCTTCATCTCCTACCTGCTCGTGCGTCCGACTCCGGTGCCGTTCATCACCGGACGGTGGATGCTGGAGGACGGGTACGTGATCGCCGCGACGGCGGTGACTTAGGAGGGTATTCGAGCCGGGGCATTAATCGAGTGGTCGCTGACCGGCTCCCGATTAATGCCCCAACTCAAATACCCCCGTGCAGGAGCTGTGGATAACCCGGCCTGCCCCTTCCGGTTCTCCACAGCCTGCGCACCCGTCCGGTGGACCTTCCGCCGCCGCCGACCCATACTGCACCCGTGCGGGACTGGAGCAGCGACATCGAGTTCATCAGGATGCGGACCCACCGGGCGGGGACCCCGTCCTTCCGGCGGGAACTGAGGGCGGGGGAGTTCCAGCTCCTGTGCCCGGAGATCGCGGTCCCCGCCGCAGCGTTCGAGGCGTTCCCACCCTGGGAGCAGCAGGCGATCCGGGCGTTCGCGGTCGGGTTGGGCAGCCGCAAGGCGGTGCTGGTGGGGAAGTCCGCGGCGCGGCTCCACGGCATACCGGTCCTGGGCTTCACGGAAGCGACCAGCATCGTGCTGCCCGGTGGCGGACGACCGCCGGTGCGGCAGTGGCCGGCAGGGGTGCAGTACCGCCGTGCCCTCCTCCCGGAAGAGCAGTACACGGATCAGCACGGGGTGCGGGTGACCCGGATCATCCGGACGGTGGTGGACATGTGCCGGTATCACGGGCTGGTCGACGGGATCGTGGCCTTCGACCACGTGCTCGCGATGCCGTCCATGAGCCGGGGGCGGGCCGGCGCCATGCTCGATGACCTGGGGCGGATACGGGGGCTGGGCACCGCCCGCCGGGCCCTCGAGCTTGCCGATCCCCGCGCGGAGAGTCCCCTCGAGTCCTGGGCGCGGGCGCAGATCCTCATCGCTGAGCTGCCGGAGGTCACCAGCGTGGAACCGCAGGTGGAGGTCCTGGGAGGGGAGCACCGGGTGGACCTCATGGTCAATGGTTTCCTGGTCGTGGAGACCGACGGCGAGCTGAAGTACGACGGCTCGACGGGCGTCGCGCCGGCTGAGCAGATGAGACGGGACCGGCAGCGCGACCGGGCGTTGAGCAACGCCGGTATCCCGCGGATGCACGTGACCCACGCGGACCTGGCGACCGTCATCCACGGGGAGAGCCGCTTCCTCCGGATGCTGCGCGAGACCCTGGCGGCCCTCGCCAGGCAGAGCGCCTAGAGCGTGTTGGGCCGCGCCACGAAGACGGTGGCCAGACGCTTGCCCTTCTCCCGGATGAGGGCGATGGAACGTCCGTCCGGTGCGACCGCCGCATGGACACCCTTGAGGCCGCGGGGTTCGAGCCACTTGCCCATGGCCAGCGCCTCGGCCTCCTCCTCCGTGACCGGGAGCACCGGGTAGGACCGCGCCAGGGCCTCGTCCAGCGTCAGGGACAGGCGCGGCGACTCCTCCAGCTGCTCAAGGGTGAGGGCGTCGGCGAGTTCGAAGGGGCCGACCTCGGTGCGTCGCAAAGCAGTGAGATGTCCGCCCACGCCCAGCGCGGAACCGAGATCGCGCGCCAATGAACGGATGTAGGTGCCGGAGGAGCAGTCGACGGAGACGTCGACATCGAGGAAGTCGCCGGTGCGTCGGAAAGCGAGTGCCTCGAAGCGCGAGACCGTCACCGGCCGGGGCGGAAGCTCCACCGTCTCCCCGGAGCGGACCAGCTCATGCGCGCGCCGGCCGTCGATCTTGATGGCGCTGACGGCCGCGGGGCGCTGCATGATGTCGCCGGTGAGTTCGGCCATCGCCGCCAGCACGTCCGACTCAGCGACCCCCGCCGCCGAGGCCTCGGAGAGAACCTCCCCTTCCGCATCATCGGTGCTGGTCGCGGCGCCGAGCCGGATGGTGGCGTCGTAGGCCTTGGTGGCGGTGACCAGGTGTGCGAGGAAGCGGGTGCCGCGTTCGATGCCGACGACGAGCACGCCGGTGGCCATCGGGTCGAGGGTGCCGGCGTGCCCGACGCGGCGGGTCTGGAAGATGCGGCGGAGGCGGGAAACCACGTCGTGGGAGGTCATGCCCTGGGGCTTGTCCACCACGACGAGTCCGGAACTGGCCAGGGGATCAGTCATAGGAGGCAGTGTATGCCGTAGTCTGTAGCGGTGATTGTTTGGCACGGAGTTGAGGACATCCCCGCCGACCTTGAGGGGACTGTGGTGACCATCGGCGTGTTCGATGGCGTTCACCGGGGGCATCAGCGCCTCATCGAGGAGGCGGTGCGTGAGGCGCACACCCGCGGTGTCCCTGCGGTGATGGTGACGTTTGATCCGCACCCGATCAGGGTGTTCCTGCCGGATCGCGCGCCGGTGCTGCTCAACACGGTGGAGGAGCGTTTCCGCCGGGCGGGTGAGCTGGGCATCGACGCGGTGGTGGTCATCGACTTCAACCGGGAGCTCGCGGGCCTGTCGCCGGAAGACTACTTCCAGACGCTGCTGGTCGACGGCCTCAAGGCCCGTTGCGTTGTCGTCGGGCAGAACTTCACCTTCGGCCGGGACGCCGCCGGCACCGCCGACACGATGCGTGAGCAGGGTATGCGCCACGGCGTCGACGTGGAGATCGTCGACCTGCTTCACGACGACGGCCTGCGCATCTGCTCCTCCAACATCCGCGCCTTCCTCGCCGACCAGGACGTCGCGCGTGCGGAGTGGGCCCTGGGCCGTCCCTTCACCGTCACCGGTGAGATCATGCGCGGCGCGGGCCGCGGGGGCCGTGAACTCGGCTTCCCGACCGCCAACCAGTACTTCTCCGATGATGTCGCGCTGCCCGCCGACGGGGTGTACGCCGGCTGGTTCACCGTCCTCGGCGACGATCCCATCGACGGCGACATGGAGCCCGGCGTGGCCTACCCGGCGGCGATCTCCGTGGGCAAGAACCCCACCTTCGGCGACAAGGAGCGCAGCGTCGAGTCCTTCATCCTCGACCGCGACGCCGACCTCTACGGCCACATCGCCGAGGTCTCCTTCGTCGATCACGTGCGTGACATGGTGAAGTTCGACTCCGTCGACGCGCTTCTCGACGCCATCACGGCCGACGTCGCCCGCGTCCGGGAGATCCTCGGGTGAAGCTGATCCTCGACCTCGACACGGGCATCGACGATGCCTTCGCCCTCGCCTACGCGCTGGCGTCCCCCGAGGTCGAGCTCATCGGCGTGACGTGCACCTACGGCAATGTGCTTGTCGACGTCGCCGTGCGCAACACCCTCGCCCTCCTGGAACTCTTCGGCCGCACGGACGTGCCCGTGTACGCGGGACCCTCGCCTGCCGGGTGGGAGGTGGCCGAGGTGTCGGCCTTCATCCACGGGGCGCAAGGTCTGGGGGAGGTGTCGCTGCCTGCCCCGGCCGGTGGGTCGGCGGGCTCCGCTGTCGACTTTCTCGTGTCGGCGGTGCGTGCACACGATGACCTGGTGATCGTGCCCACCGGACCCTCCACCACGATCGCCGCCGCGCTGGAGGACGAGTACTTCGCCACCCACGCTCGCCTGGTGATGATGGGCGGGGCCCTCACCGTCCCCGGCAACGTCCGCCCCTGGGCCGAGGCCAACGTGTGGCAGGACCCGGAGGCCACGGACCTGCTTTTCCGCAAGGCTGCCGACGTGACGATGATCGGCCTCGACGTCACCCTCCAGACCCTGCTCACCTACACCGATGCCGCACAGTGGCGCGCCACCGGCACCCGCGCCGGTGAGGTGCTCACCGAGCTCGCCGAGTACTACATCCGCGCCTACGAGACGACCTCCCCGCACCTCGGCGGCTGCGGACTCCACGACCCGCTGGCAGTGGCCGTCGCCATCGACCCCTCACTGGTGACCTGCCTGTCGCTGCCCATGCAGGTCGACGTGACGGGGGAGACCCGCGGGCGCACCATCGGCCGGTTCAGCGGCCATCCGGTGCGGGTGGCCGTGGGTGTGGATGTAGACAGATTCCTCCACACCTTCCTCGAGCGCTTGACTAGGCTGGCCGCAAACACCTGAGCCACCTGGGAGGGCCCCATGGAACTGCGCAACGGCATCGCCGCCTTCGACCCCGTCACACTCCGGATCGCCGCGGAACAGCTGCCGCTCGTGCAGCTTCCCCCGGCCCTGGATGCCGAGATGCCCGAGCACCTCTGCTCCCTGGCCACGGTGGAGGTCACACCCTTCGACGTGGCGGCGAAAATCGACACCGGCCAGCTGACCTGGTCCGGCAACGCCTCGCTGGAGTACTTCACCACCTACGCCGGCGGGCAGGCCTCCGGCGTGCGGATTGCGGGGGCCCGCGTCGCCGAACTGGACGATGCGGTGGTGGCGCGGGTGACCATGCACCTCGAGGGGAAGAAGCTGCGGGCCTGGTTCGCGGAGCTGCCCGCAGAGGTGACGTCGTTGGAGGGCGTCGCGCTTGTCGAGGACGCCCGCCGCTGGATGAAGGACTTCTCCACCCGGGACAAGAAGATCGACGCCCTCACCGTCCCACAGCAGGACGTGGACTACGAGGCCTTCGTCACAGGCCTCGACCGTCCCACCAGGCAGAAGATCCGCGCCGTCATCGACGAGAAAGGCGCCCGCGTCATCGCGGAGACCGTGATCATCAGCAGCATGCCGACCTGGCGCGCCCCCAAGGAGGTCACGCTGGGGGAGAAGGGGCCCGTGATCTTCTGGTTCAGCGAAGGCAACGAGAACAAGGCCCTGCCGTTCGCGGTGGTGTACACGGAGGCGGGGGCGTGGGTGGGGGAGTAGTTTCTCGGGTTTGTCTGTTTGTCAAGCCCCGGGTTTTGTAGAGGGTCGTTTACCTGTCAATCAGGCCGCTAAGGCCTCATATTTCTTCCATTCCTGATGGGCTTCCTTGGGCAGCCGGTGCTTCAATGCGGAGTGCAGCCGGCGGCTGTTGTACCACCCGATCCACGCCGAAGTCGCCACGAGAACATCCGTCAACGTCGACCAGATCCGCCGGTCGATCAACTCCGCCTTGAACACCGA
>NZ_DUOE01000143.1 GCF_012838985.1 Corynebacterium sp.
ATGACCATCGCCATCAAGAACATCAACGGAAGGAATGCGTAATGCCGGGACGTGAACGGCGTGACGGCGGACGCTCCGCCGACAACACCAACGAGCGCAACGAGCGCCAGGGCCGCGGCGGCAACCGTCGCGACCGCGACGATCGTCGCAACCAGCAGCAGGACGAGCGCGACAAGTACATCGAGCGCGTCGTCACCATCAACCGTGTCTCCAAGGTCGTCAAGGGTGGTCGTCGCTTCAGCTTCTCCGCTCTCGTGATCGTCGGCGACGGCCAGGGCATGGTCGGCGTCGGCTACGGCAAGGCCAAGGAAGTTCCCGCCGCCATCCAGAAGGGTGCAGAAGAGGCTCGCAAGAACTTCTTCCGCGTCCCGATGGTCGGTGGCACCATCACCCACCCGGTCCAGGGTGAGGCTGCAGCGGGCATCGTCATGCTCCGTCCGGCCGCACCGGGTACCGGTGTCATCGCCGGTGGCGCAGCCCGCCCGGTGCTTGAGTGCGCCGGCATCCAGGACATCCTCTCGAAGTCCCTGGGCTCCGACAACGCCATCAACGTCGTCCACGCCACCGTGGCCGGCCTGAAGCAGCTGGTCCGCCCCGAGGAGGTCGCCGCACGTCGCGGTAAGACCCTCGAGGAGGTCGCCCCGGCTCGTATGCTGCGCGCCCGCGCAGGTCAGGAGGCGTAAACCATGGCACTGAAGATCACCCTCGACAAGGGTTACATCGGTGAGAAGCCGAAGACCCGTGCAAATCTGCAGGCCCTCGGCCTGCGGAAGATCCGCCAGTCCGTGATCAAGCAGGACAACGAGGCCACCCGTGGCATGATCCACGTTGTCCGCCACCTGGTCACGGTCGAAGAAGTGGCAGGGGAGTAGGAACCATGAGCGATATCATCAAGCTCCACGATCTGCGTCCCGCAAAGGGCGCCAACAAGCCCAAGCACCGCGTCGGTCGCGGTGAGGCCGGTAAGGGCGGCAAGACTGCCGGCCGCGGCACCAAGGGCACCAAGGCCCGCAACAAGGTTTCCGCAGCGTTCGAGGGTGGCCAGATGCCGCTCCAGATGCGTCTGCCGAAGCTCAAGGGCTTCAAGAACCCGAACAAGGTCACTTTCCAGGTCGTCAATGTCGCCGACCTCGAGAAGGCCTTCCCGAACGGTGGCGACGTCACCGTGGCCGACATCGTCGCAGCGGGCCTCGTGCGCCCGAAGCAGCCGGTGAAGGTCCTGGGTAACGGCGACCTCGGCGTCAAGCTGAACGTCACCGCCACCAAGTTCTCCAGGTCTGCCGTCGAGAAGATCGAGGCAGCCGGCGGAACCGTCACCGAGGCCTAGGCCTCTGACGCTGAAACCACCGTCCCACGTTGTGGGGCGGTGGTTTTTCGCTTTTCGACGCCCGGGGGATCGCCGGTACACTCCGCGATTTTCAGGGCGTGAAAACAGCGGAGTGTACCGGCGATCTCCCTGTCCGGGACCTCGGTGGGGACGGGGCCGTGACCACAGCATGACCCTTTCGGGGGAAACATTCTCCGTTAGCGACCCGTGACTGAGCCGTTATAACAGCCCGCTGGTAGGCTGAACCAGTCAATCGTGTCAATTCCCTTCTGACCCTGCGTGTCGCCACGTCGGGCGGAAGGCCAGGAGGATTCGTGAACGCCATCATCCAGGCATTCAAGGACGTCGACCTGCGGAAGAAGATCATCTTCACGGTGCTGATGGTCATCATCTACCGCATCGGTGCGCAGATCCCGTCGCCGGGCGTCGACTATGCGTCGATCAGTGGTCGACTCCGCGAGCTCACCCAGGAGCAGGGCAGCGTGTACTCGCTGATCAACCTGTTCTCGGGTGGTGCGCTGCTGCAGCTGTCGATTTTCGCCATCGGCATCATGCCCTACATCACGGCGTCGATCATCACGCAGCTGCTGACCGTCGTCATCCCCCACTTCGAGGAGCTGAAGAAGGAGGGGCAGTCCGGTCAGTCCAAGATGATGCAGTACACGCGTTATCTGACCCTGGCGCTGGCGCTCCTGCAGTCCGCGGGCATCGTCGCCCTGGCGGACCGCGAGCAGCTGCTCGGCCAGGGCATCTCGGTGCTCATCCCCGAGCGCACCATCTGGGACCTCGTCCTGCTGGTCCTGGTGATGACCTCCGGTGCGGTGCTGGTGATGTGGCTCGGTGAGCTGATCACCGAGAAGGGCGTGGGCAACGGTATGTCGCTGCTCATCTTCGCCGGTATCGCCACCCGTCTGCCGACCGACGGCATGAACATCCTCCAGACCTCCGGTGGAGTGGTGTTCGCGGTCGTCGTCGCCGCCGTCGTCGCCCTGGTCGTGGGTGTCGTGTTCGTCGAGCAGGGGCAGCGCCGCATCCCGGTGCAGTACGCCAAGCGCATGGTGGGTCGTCGCCAGTACGGCGGCACCTCCACCTACCTGCCGCTCAAGGTCAACCAGGCCGGCGTCATCCCGGTCATCTTCGCGTCCTCGCTGATCTACATGCCGGTGCTCATCACCGAGATCGTCAACTCGGGCAACGCGGGGGCGGCCGACAACTGGTGGCAGCGCAACGTCATCCAGTACCTGATGACCCCGTCGTCCTGGCAGTACATCCTCCTGTACTTCGTCCTGATCATCTTCTTCTCCTACTTTTATGTGTCGGTTCAGTACGACCCGGCCGAGCAGGCGGATAACATGAAGAAGTACGGCGGTTTCATCCCGGGCATCCGTCCGGGACGGCCGACCGCGGAGTACCTCGGTTTCGTCATGAACCGACTGCTCTTCGTCGGTGCCGCCTACCTCGGCATCATTGCTGTCCTGCCGAACATCGCTCTCGACCTGGGTGTGGGTAACGCCAGCGCAGGTATGACGGCGTTCGGTGGTACCGCGATCCTGATTATGGTGTCGGTCGCCCTGACCACCGTGAAGCAGATTGAATCCCAGCTTCTCCAAAGCAACTACGAAGGACTCCTCAAATGAGACTTGTACTCCTCGGACCCCCCGGTGCCGGAAAGGGCACCCAGGCCGTTCTCCTCTCCGAGAAGCTGGGCGTGCCCCACATCTCCACCGGCGATCTCTTCCGCGCCAACATCGGCGAGGGCACCCCGCTGGGTGTCGAGGCCAAGAGCTACATCGACGCCGGCAAGCTCGTCCCGACCGACGTCACCGCACGCATGGTGAAGTCCCGTCTCGAGGAGGCCGACGCAGCTGAGGGCTTCCTCCTGGACGGCTTCCCGCGCACCGTCGAGCAGGCCGAGATCCTCAAGGACCTGCTCGCCGAGAAGGGCCAGAACCTGGACGGCGTGCTGAACTTCGTCGTCGCCGAGGACGTCGTGGTCGAGCGCATGCTCTCCCGCGGCCGTGCCGACGACAACGAGGAGACCATCCGCACCCGTCTCGGCGTCTACCGCGACGAGACCGCCCCGCTCATCGAGCACTACGGCGACCAGATCATCTCCATCGAGGCGGAGGGCGAGGTCGAGGAGA
>NZ_DUOE01000023.1 GCF_012838985.1 Corynebacterium sp.
ACCCGCGAGATTCACCCGCGAGATTCATCTGCACGATTCATCCGCGCGGTGAACCCGGCACCGGCCCGCGCACGCGAAAACCCGCGTCCCCCAATCGGGGAACGCGGGTTTTTAAGTTGATGACCTCAGCCGGCGACCCTGGTCGACCGCGCAGGTCACGAAGCTCCGCTTACAGCGAGGCGTCGTAGATGCCCTGGACGGACTCCGACATGGTGGCGTCGAACTCGTCGTCGGACTGCTGGGCGGTCAGGCCCTCCGTCAGCGCACGGGAGAACGAGGCGATCATGCCCGTCTGGCGGGACAGGCGCTCGTTGGCCTCCTCGCGCGGGTAGCCGCCGGAGAGGGCGACGACGCGCATGCACTTCGGGTGCTCGACCAGCGGGGCGTAGGCGTTGTCCTTGGACGGGATGGTCACCTTGATCATGACCTTCTGGTCCTCGGGCAGGGCGTCGAGGTGCTTCAGCAGCTCGGCGAGGAGAATCTCCTCCGCCTGCTCCTTGTCCGCGGCGTTGATGTCGACCTCGGGCTCGACGATCGGCACCAGGCCGTGGCCCAGAATCTGCTTGGCCCACTCGAACTGCTGATCCACGACGGCCTTGATGCCCTCTTCGTTGGCCTCGCCGACGAAGGAGCGCATCTTGGTGCCGAAGATGCCCTTGGCGACCGCGCGCTCGAGCACGGAGTCGAGATCCGGGAACGGCTTCATGATCTGGACGCCGTTCTCCTTCTCCGCCAGACCCTTATCGGTCTTCAGGAAAGGAACGATGCCCTTCTCCTCCCAGAGGTACTGGGCGGTGGGGACGCCGTCGATCTCGCGGTCCATCGTCTGCTCGAAGAGGATCGCGCCGAGGATGCGGTTGTCGAACGCGGGGGACTTGATGATTCGGGTGCGCATCTGGTGCACCAGGTCGAACATCTCGTCCTCGTTGGACCACTGGTCCTCGGTGACGCCGTACAGGCCCAGGGCCTTGGGGGTGGAGCCTCCGGACTGGTCCAGAGCGGCGATGAAGCCCTTGCCCTCGGTCATCAACTTTGCCTGCTCGGTGTTCATACGGGTCCTTTCGTCGGGAAAGAGGTTCGCACCCGATCCTAGCCAAGGTGACGGGGTACCGCCCGGGGAGAAATAGGCTTCCCCTACCCCAGGGGGTCGTGCCGGATCTGGCTTTCCGAGGCCCCGGCCGCAAGCAGCACTTCCCGTGTGGCGCGAATCATTTCGGGGCCGCCCCCGATGAGGATGCGGCGGTGCCCCGGGTCGACCATGCGGGCGGCGACGTCGGCGGCGGTGCCCAGCCACGGCAGTGGGGCGCGGGGGTGCTCCGAAAAGGGCGTGGCCTGCGTGTACGGGTCGTCGTCGCGCTTTTCGACGGCGGTGGTCACCGTCAGGTGGGGGAGCGTCTGCGCGAGGTCGGTGAGGGTGCGCAGGTCGTGCAGTTCCCCGGGGCTGCGGGCGCCGAAGACGAGGTGGGTGCGCGGGGGTTCCGGCAGTTCGGCGTGCGAGTAGATGAGGGCGCGCAAGGGGGCGACGCCGGTGCCGCCGGCGACCATGAGGAGGTCGGTGCCGTCGGTCGGGTCGAAGTCGCCGAGGGTGCCGCGCGGATCGGAGATGGCCCACTCGTCGCCCTGCCGAGTGGTGGCCACCAGCGGGCGGGTCATCGGGTCGGAGGGGTGCACGCGGACGTGGAACTCGAGCAGGCCCTCGCGGTTCGAGGGGACGGAGGGCCACAGGCGGCGCCAGGTGCCGGGCATCATCAGCGGGTTCACGGCGACGTGCTGGCCGGGGCGGTAGGGCACCGGGTCCGGCGTGTGCAGGCGGATGACCGCCACTTCGCGGGAACGGCGCTGCACCTCGAGCACGCGGGCCGGCCAGGTGTCGGGGCGGGCGCCGTCGT
>NZ_DUOE01000144.1 GCF_012838985.1 Corynebacterium sp.
GCGACGAACCGACCGCGGAGTTCAACGCCGCGATCTTCCTGGGGGCGAAGAAGCGGGTGGCCCAGGACATCTCCTCCCTGCCGGTGGGGTTCTTCTGCCGCGACGGGATCGCGCACCTCAAGGAACACGGGGCCCGGTGGCAGAACCACCCCTTCACCTCGCCCGGCTGGCCGGACGTGCGGACCTACGAGGTGCGCCGCGACGACGAGGGGCTGTAGGGGCGGGGCTCCGCGCAACCCCGGAAGCACAGGTTCGAACGCACACTGGTTCCGAACCTGGGGGAGCCGTGGGGCGCCTCTCTCGGGGATGTGAATCCGAACGTGTGAGATCGGGGGAGGGCGGGGCAGACTGCTACATCCAGCGGTCGCGGGCGAACTCCAGGAAGGCGAGGATCGCGGCGGCGGCGATGGTGCCGGCCAGCCACACACCCAGGAAGAAGAGGATGTCCAGGAGATCGAGGGGCATCTCGCGGGTCATCAACGTCGAGGCGAAGGCGATGAGCACGGCGACGGTGGCACCGGTGGGTATCTTGGCCATGAGGTAGTCGAGGGCGGTCACATCAGTCAGCGTAGCTGGCGTCGTCGGGAAGTATGGCGCACCCCCAGCAGCACCATGAGGAACAGGACACCGTAGAACACCGCCATCGCCGCGGAGGTGGCGGTGTCGGTGACGTAGGCGATCCAGAAACCGGTGCCGGCACCGCCCAGGGCGAAGGCCACCGTCCACGCGATGAGCGAGGAGAGCCGGGTGGCGAACAGGTGGGCCGTCGCTGCGGGGGCGACCATGAGCGCGATGACCAGCAGGGCGCCCGCCGCGTGGAAGGCAGCCGTGACGGTGACCGACACCGTGAACATGAACGTCAGGCCCAGCCAGCGCACGGGGATGCCGAGCAGACGGGCGTGGACGGGATCGAAGGTCGCCGCGGTGAGCTGCGGGAACACCGCCGTGAGGAAGGCCGCGTTGAGGGCGAGCACCGCCAGCATGACGTAGAGGTGGCTCGGACCGAGATCGACGCCGCCGAGGGTGAGCCGGTCGAAGGAGGCGAGGTTGAGGTCGCCGACGAGGACGACGTGGGTGTCCAGGTGGACGTTCGACAGGCGGGCGGTCACGAGGATGATGCCCACCGCGAAGAGAGCCGGGAAGATGAGGCCCTGCGGGGCGTCGCCCGCCAGCAGGCCGGTGGAGGCCAGCCACTCCGCGCCGAGGACGACGAGGAGCCCGGCGAGGGCGGCCCCGAGGATGAGCCACGGGGAACGCAGGTCGTGGGTGAACAGGTAGCCGATGACGATGCCGGGGAAGACGGCGTGGGAGATGCCGTCGACGAGCATGGAGCTGCGGCGCAGCACGATGAAGACCCCGGGGAGGGCGCATGCGAGCGCGGTGACGAGGGCGAGGAGGAAGGTGCCGAGGATGAAGGTCATGGGGTTCCGGGGAGGGTGGTCAGGTGGTGGGGCTGGTGGCGTCGATAAGTACGCAGCACGACGCCGCGGGGTGACAGGGTCAGGGACAGGAGGAAGAGGGTGAACAGGACGAGCACGATGACCGGGCCGGTGGGCACGGGGCCGAAGACGATGGACAGGTAGGCACCCACCGCGGCGCCCGTCGCGCCGAACAGCCCGGACAACGCCACCATGGTCGGCAGGGTGCGGGTCCACTGGCGGGCCGCGGCGGGCGGGGTGACCACGAACGCCACCATGAGCACCAGTCCCACTGCCTTGACACCGATGACGGTGGCCACGGTGATCGCGCAGAACACCAGCGGGTCGAGCACCCGGTGGTGGAAGCCGAGCAGCCCGGCGAGATCGCGGTCGAAGGTGGCCAGGGCGAACTCCTTCCAGAAGAGACCCACCATCGCCAGGGTGCCCACCCCGACGAGGAGGGAGACCGTCAGGTCTGCGCGGGTGATGGTGGAGGCGTTGCCGAAGAGATGGTCCTGGATTCCGCCCTTGCCGGGCAGGGGGGTGCGCTGGATGTACTGGATGAGCAGCATGCCCAGCCCGAAGAGGCTGGACAGGACGACGGCCATGGCGGTGTCGATGGCGATGCGGGAGTGCCGGGTGATCGCGTTGGCGGCGATGACCGCCACCGTGCCGACGGTGGTGGCGCCGAGGAGGAGGCCGGCCATGCTGCGGCCGTCGAGACCCAAGGCTGTGAGCAGCAGGAACGCGAGGAGCGTGCCGGGCAGGGCGGCGTGGGAGATGACGTCGCTGATGAGCGACTGCCGCCGCAGGTAGGCGAAGGACCCCAGCGCCCCCGCGACCCCGCCGATGACGGCGGTGCCGACGGTGACCATGGTGAAGGTGTGGTCGGAGAAGTAGTCCGCGGGGTTCATCGGGCGAGTCCGTAGGCGCGGGCGATGTTGTCCTCCGTGAAGTGCTCTCCCGCGTCGCCGCTGGCGACCACCCCGCCCCCGCCGAGGAGGGTGACGTGGTCGCAGTAACGGGTGACGGTCTGCAGGTCGTGGTGGACGAGGATGATGGTGCGGCCCTGACGGCGCAGGTCATGGAGCACGTCGACGATGGCCTGCTGGGAGACGGCGTCGACGCCCTGGAAGGGTTCGTCCATGACGTGGAGGTCCGGCTGCTGCGCGAGGGTGCGGGCCAGGAAGACACGCTGCCGCTGTCCACCGGAGAGCTCTCCGATCTGGCGGGACCCGAGGTCGGCGATACCGGTCGCGTCCATGGCCCGGGCGGCGGCGGCGCGTTCCGCCCGGCCGGGGCGGCGCAGCCAGCCGAGGCGGCCGTAGGTGCCCATGAGCACCACGTCGGCGACCGTGGTGGGGAAGTCCCAGTCCACGGCGGTGTGCTGCGGCATGTAGCCGACCCGCTGGCGGACCTGCCCGAGGGGGCGTCCGAAGAAACGGGACTCGCCGGCTGTGACGGGGACGAGACCGAGCATGGCCTTGAGCAGGGTGGACTTGCCGGAGCCGTTGGGGCCGACCACGCCCATGACCACACCGGACGGGACCTGCAGGGAGACCCCGCGCAGGACGGTCCCGGAACGGTAGGAGACGGTGATGCCACGGGCCTCGGCGGCGAGGGTGTCGGGGGTGTTCATCACGGCTGTGCCTTCCCGCCCAGTCCCGCGGCGACGGTGGCGACGTTGTGCCCGAGGGTCCCCAGGTAGGTGTCCACCGGTGCCTGCGGGCCGAGGGAGTCGGCGAACAGTTCGGCGTCCGAGATGGTGACGCTCCAGCCGCGCGCGGAGACGGCCTCCTCCAGGGAGGTGATGGCCTGCGGATTGGCCTGGTTGTCCCGGAAGATGGTGGGGATGCGGTTGTCCACGATGTAGTCGGCCAGTTCCGAGAGTTCGGTGGGGGACAGGGCAGCCTCCGTGGAGATGAAGTCCGTGGCGCGGACCTCCAGGTCGAAGGTCTGGCCGAAATAGCCGAAGGCGTCGTGGCCGGTGACCAGGATGCGGGGTGCAGTGAGCTCGGCCAGCTGCGCGCGGGAGCGTTCCTCCAGTTCGGCGATCTGCGCGTTGTAGGTGCGGGCGTTGGCTCGGTAGGTCTCGGCGTTGTCCGGGTCCTCCGCGGCGAGGCGGTCGGTGATCTGCTCGACCACCAGCTGCCAGGCCGCGGGACTGTTCCACACGTGGGGGTCATGGAGCGGGTGGCCGTCAGGGTCGGTCTCCTCCCAGGGCAGCAGCAGGTCCGGTGGCAGCAGGTCACCGAGGGCGAGGTGCCTGTCCCCGAGGGACTCCAGCTGGGTGGTCATCTGCGCCTCGAGGTGGAGGCCGTTGGAGAACACCAGGTCGGAGTGCCGCAGGGTCTCGACGTCGCGGGTGGACGGCTGGTAGGTGTGCGGGTCGCCGCCGGGGCCGACCATCGTGGTCACCTGCGCGTCGGGGGCGATGTTGTGCACCGCGTCGGCGATGTAGCCGGTGGTGGCGTAGACGGTGAGCGGGGTGTCCTGGCCGGGGGTGGAGCTGTCCGTGGAGCAGGCGGCGAGTGGCAGGGCCAGCGCCAGGGCGGCGGCGAGGCCGGTGATGTATCGCATTGAATACCTTTGCTAGTGATGCGGAAAATAAAAGTTCAACGACATGAACATTCAGGTACGGTAGTGCCTGACCGCCGGGAGAGCAAGAGGGATCCGGCTACGATGACCCCCATGCACGTCCATGACCTCCCCGACCGTTCGCAGGACTATCTCAAGGCACTGTGGGACATCGCGGAGCTTTCCCCCGGCACCCCCGCCGCCCTCGGCGACCTCGCCCGCCTCACCGGCCAGAAACTGCCCACCGCCTCCGAGGCCGTCAAGCGACTGGCCCGCCAGGGGCTCGTCCACCACGAGCCCTACGCCGGGGTCACCCTCACCACCGAAGGCCGCCGTCTCGCCCTGGCCATGGTGCGCCGCCACCGTCTCCTGGAGACCTTCCTGGTCACCGTCCTCGGCTACACGTGGGACGAGGTCCACGAGGACGCTGACCTGCTGGAACACGGTGTCTCCGACCGGCTCCTCGAGCGCATGGACGCCCACCTCGGCCACCCCACCCGCGACCCCCACGGGGACCCGATCCCGGGGGCGGACGGGCGCGTCGAGAAGCTGCCCGGGGTCAGCCTCGCGGTGGTCGCGCCGGGCACGCGGGTCACCGTCGAGCAGATCAACGACCGTGACCCGGACCTCCTGCGCTACCTCGCCGGCCACGGCATCACCCCCGGCGCACGCCTGCTTGTCGACGCCACCCCCACCGCCGGCCTCCTCACCGTCACCGTCGCAGGCGCCGCGGTGCCCGTCGCGGAATCCAGCCTCGGCGACATCCGCGTGAGCCCGGCGGCAGACTGACCCTAGGGTGGAGGGCGTGAACCCCGTCTCCCCGAAACTGACCACCGCCCGTTACCTCGGCAGACTGCCGTGGCTGATCCTGCCCCTCCTCATCTTCGTGGGCCTGGCCTGGTGGGTGAGCCCGTGGTTCTGGA
>NZ_DUOE01000145.1 GCF_012838985.1 Corynebacterium sp.
GCAGGGCGCGGCCGAGCGTCTGGACAAGGCTGCCTCCGCCCGCGAGGCGGCTGAGCACCGCCTGGATTCGGTACGCCGCCGCGCCGAGGCGGTGCGTCTGCTGCGCGAGACTCTGCACCGCCACCGTGCGGAGGCCCGGGCTCGTTACGCCCGCCCCTTCGCGGAGCAGCTCACCCGCCTGGCCCGCCCGGTGTTCGGCCCGGACGTGGAGTTCGGGCTCTCCGATCAGCTGGAGGTCACCCAGCGCAGCGTCGGCGTCGACACCGTGCCGCTGGCGGACCTGTCCGGCGGAGCGAAGGAACAGCTGGCGATCCTCGCCCGTTTCGCCATCGCCCAGCTCACCGCCCGGGACACCGGCGACGGGAAGGTGCCGGTGCCCGTCATCGTCGACGATGCGCTCGGTTCCACCGACCCCACCCGCCTGCAGCTCATGGCGACGTTGTTCTCCCGGATGGGGGAGGCCGCCCAGGTCATCGTGCTGACCTGCGTGCCCCAGCGTTACGAGCGCGTCGGCGGGCGCACCGAGTACGCCATCGAGGAGCTGAAGTCCGGCCCGGTGATTACGTGACGGCGGGGTTGAGCAGGACTTTCCCGCCGGACGCTGCTGCTCGCCACCCCGGCGGTGTTCGGCTGGCAGGGCCGGGACCTCTTCCCGGAGCTGGACGCCGGGGACCGCCCCTTCTACCTGATGCTGTGGCTGGTCGTCGGGGCGTTCGCCCTGCTCGGTTTCGTGTGGGTGCTGGCGGGCGGTTCGGCGGGGAGGATGACGCGTGTGGACGGGCTGGTCATCCTGCTCGGCATGTCCAGCCCGCTGGGTCTGCCGGCGGCGGTGTACACGCTGGCGATGGTGACCTCGTGGCTGCGGTGGCGTCCCATCGTCATCGGTTTCGTGCTGGCGACGGCGGGGGCTCTTCTCGACGGTCGCCTGCAGGCCAAGTCCTCCCCGGGCCCGGACGTGTTCGTCGGCGCGCTCGCCCTCATGGTGGCGGCAGGGCTCGTCGGCCTGTGGTGGGGGCGTCGGCGCCGGGCGGAGGAGCAGGCGTAGGGGCTGGCCCCTCCACCGAGGGTGTTCGCCGGGGGTACGGGCGTGCGATATGCGAACGACCTTGCGGGTCTGTGACCTGCGGCAACGGGGTGGTTCGCGGTTTCGCACGCGACCCCCTGGGAAATGTGAGGGGGTGTACCTGATGCGCGGGCCTGTGTGCTGTGCCACACTCGCGCCAGCAACTAGTCATACTTATCAGGAGTTGTCCATGGCCATTTCCCCGCTGCTCGCCATCGAGAAGCCCGACCTGCCCCGCCCCGGCCTACGGGAGATTCTCCGCGACGCCGGCCCCCAGGAGGTCGGTAACGGACTCGTCGCGCTCATCTTCTCCGCCTCGGGGCCCATCGCGGTGATCCTCGCGGCGGCCGCCGCCGGCAACCTCAGCACGGCGGAGACCTCCTCCTGGATCTTCGGCGCCTTCCTCGGCAACGGCCTGCTCACCCTGTTCCTCACCTGGCTCTACCGTTACCCGCAGGCCTACTTCTGGACCATCCCCGGCACCGTCCTCGCCGGCGACGCGCTGACCCACCTGAGTTTCGCGGAGGTGGTCGGCGCGTATGTGGCCACGGGTGTGCTGGTGTTCCTACTCGGGTGGACGGGGCTGATCGGGCGGATCATGGCCGCCCTCCCGCCGACGATCGTTATGGCGATGGTCGCCGGCATCTTCCTGCGTTTCGGTCTCGAGCTGGTCACCGCCGTGACGGGTGACCCGTTCATCGCGGTGCCGATGGTGCTGGTGTTCGTGGCACTCAGCGCCGCGCCCCGTATCGCCGCGGTCGTCGGCACCGCCATCGCCATCGCCTCCGGACGCCTGGGCTCCGGCATCCTGGCCGACGGTGTCGTCACCCGGCCCGTCTTCATCGCCCCGGAATTCTCCTGGGCCGCCATGGTGGAACTGGTCCTGCCGCTGGCGATCACCGTCGTCATCGTCCAGAACGGGCAGGGCATCGCGGTGCTGCGGGCGGCCGGCCACCGACCGGGCGTCAACCTGGCGTCCGCCGCCGCGGGTCTGGTGTCGATCCCCATGGCCTTCATCGGCAACGTCACCACCTGCCTGACCGGCCCGACCAACGCACTCATCTCCTCCGGGCCGAACCGCGAGCGTCACTACGCGGCGGCCATGGTCACCGCCCTCGGCGCCATCGCCGTCGGCCTGTTCGCCCCCGCCTTCGTCGGCTTTATGCTGGCCATGCCGGTGTCCTTCATCGCCGCCCTGGCGGGCATCGCGATGCTCACCCCGCTGAAGAACGCCTTCGTCGCCGGGTTCTCGGGCGCCTTCTCGACGGGCGCGCTCGTCTGCTTCCTCGTCACCGTCTCCGAGCTCACCCTGTTCGGCATCACCGCCCCGTTCTGGGGTCTGGTTTTCGGTTCCCTCATCGCGTGGCTGATGGATCCGCGCCCGGAGAAGAAGGCCCCGGCCGCCACCGCGCCGGCCGTCCCCGAGGATGAAGATGAAGACGAGGCCGAGCTGCGCGAGGCCGCCCTCCTCGAGGACGGCGAGGAGCGGGAGGCCGCGCGGCGGGAAGGCGTGCGTCGATAAGCGCAGAAAAAGACCCCCGCCTCCCTGCATGACAAGGGAGACGGGGGTCGGTTCTTGGGGGTGAGGCTTAGGCCTGCTTGATGCCGGAGCCGTCGATCTGGATGGTGATCTGCTCGGAGACCAGCACGCCGCCGGAGCCCAGCGGGGCCTGGAAGTCGACGCCGAAGTCCTTGCGGTTGATCTTGGTGGAGGCCTCGAAGCCGACGCGGGTGTTGCCGAACGGATCCTCCTCGACGCCGAAGACCTCGACGTCCAGGGTGACCGGCTTGGTGACACCCTTGAGGGTCAGGTCGCCGGTGACGGTGCCGGAGGTGCCGTTGAAGTCGAAGGAGGTGGACTCGAAGGTCATCTCCGGGTACTGGTCGACAGCGAAGAAGTCGTCGCCGCGGACGTGGCCGTCGCGGTCCTCGTTGTTGGTGTTCACGGAGGCGGTCTTGATGACGGCCTTGGCGACGGAGGCCTGCGGGTTGGCCTCGTCGAAGGTCACGGAGCCCTCGAACTCGTCGAAAGTGCCGCGGACCTTGGTGACCATGGCGTGGCGGGCGACGAAGGCGATGGTGGTGTGGGCGGTGTCCAGAATCCAGGTTCCGTTGAGGTTGGTCATGTTCTTCTCCTGTGTTGTTTACGTAATAACACCGCCGCCGGTGTCCGGCGTGCGGTTCGGTATCCACCTTAGCAGAGAATGGTGACCCGTCAACAACAGGTGCTTGCCGCGTGCTCTGAAGTCCGCATAAGTGCATGTAGCGTCGTGAATATAAATCATCGAGATGGTGCTACTGCGGTTTAAGTCGCTGCGGTCGGGATTATTGCCGTCACCTATCGGAGGGCTATAGTCAGTGCCATGGCAAACGATGCACGTTGGCTCAACGATGAAGAACAGGCACTGTGGCGACTCATTCTCGCGGGCATGCGGAAGATCGACCGGGTCATGGACGACACGCTCCTCGCCACCAGTGACCTCTCCAGCTCCGAGTTCGCTGTGCTCGTGAGCCTGTCCGAGGCAGAGGGTCAGTCGCAGCGTCTGCGCGACCTGTGCGCCAGCCTCGACTGGGACCGCTCCCGCACATCGCACCAGATCACCCGCATGGAACGCCGCGGCCTGGTGGCCAAGCGCCGGAGCGAGGGCGACGCCCGCGGCGTCGTCGTCTCCCTCACCGACGACGGCATGCGCCGCCTCGAGGCCGCCGCCCCGGAGCACGTCGAGAGCGTCCGCCGGCTGGTCTTCGACCACATGACCCCGGAGCAGCACTCCCATCTCCGGGACTACCTGACGAACCTGCTCGCGGTGAGCAACGTCCCGGGGCACCCCGACTTCTGCGGCTCCGACGACGCCGACTGCTAGATCTCAGGGTTTTATCGGGGCGCTCCCCGATGTGCGGAACTCTCCTGAGCTGCCACAATTGACTCTGACAGCGACACAGAGACCGCACCCGAGGAGCC
>NZ_DUOE01000146.1 GCF_012838985.1 Corynebacterium sp.
GTTGCCTGCTTTGCGGCGGGCCGGAGGTTCGAATCCTCTCGTCTCCGCGCGCCCGTAGCTCAACGGATAGAGCATCTGACTACGGATCAGAAGGTTGGGGGTTCGAATCCCTCCGGGCGCACCAGTGAAGGGCGATCACCTGCGGGTGGTCGCCCTGTCCTCGTTGAGCGTTGCTGGTGAGGGCCATGTCCGGGGACTTATGGGGTAGCGTGAGCCAACGGATGAACCCGCGAGGAGCGGGTTCCGAAATGCCGGGAGGTGTCATCATGACCGACGTCAACGTTCTCGAGCGCCTGGAGCGCATCATCCGTTCCGATGAGGGGGTCCCGCCGGAACGCGCAGCCGAATTGTCCGTACTGCTGGATGAACCTCCCATCCAGGATGTCGTCGCCCTCGTGGAGCGTTCCTCCGCGACGCGGGCCGCGGTGGTCCTGCGGCTGCTGTCCCGCCGCCGCGCGATCGAGGTCTTCGACGCCCTCGATGCAGCTCACCAGGCTGATCTCATCGATGCGCTGGGCGACAACTCCGTCTACGAGTTCTTCGCGGAGCTGGACCCGGATGACCGTGTCTCGCTTCTCGACGAACTGCCGGCCGAGATCGCCGAACGCCTCATGCGGACCCTGGACGACACCGAACGTGACATCACGGGTGTGGTCCTGGGGTACCCGAAAGGGTCGGTCGGTCGTCGCATGTCGCCGGAGGTCCCGCACATCTACGAGGACCTCACGGTCGATGAGGTGCTGGACAAGCTGCGCCGCGTGGCCAATGACGTGGAGACGATCTACACCCTGCCGATCATCTCGCGGGACCGGCTGCTCGTCGGCGTGGTCTCGCTGCGTGACCTGTTCACGGCGGAAGGGTCGACGGGGCTCGTCGAGCTGATGTCCAAGCCGGTGTTCGCCAACGCGCACGCCGACGAGGAGGAGACCGCCCGTTGGTTCCTGCCGCTGGACATGCTGGCCATGCCGGTGGTGGACGACTCAGAGCGTCTCGTGGGCATGCTGACCTTCGATGACGCCGTCGACATCGTCGAGGAGGCGGACTCCGAGGATACGGCGCGTTCCGGTGCCCACGAGCCGCTGCAGCAGCCCTACCTGTCGACTCCGCTGGTGAAGATCGTGAAGTCGCGTATCGTCTGGCTGCTCGTGCTGGCGATCTCGGCGCTGCTGACCGTCCAGGTCCTGGACACCTTCGAGGACACCCTGGCGGCGGCGGTGGTGCTCAGCCTGTTCATCCCGCTGCTGACCGGTACCGGCGGTAACACCGGCAACCAGGCGGCGACGACCGTCACCCGCGCCCTGGCGCTCGGTGACGTGCGACCGCGGGACGTCGTGTCCGTGGCGTGGCGTGAGATCCGCGTGGGCATGCTGCTCGGCGCGGTGCTCGGCAGCATCGGTTTCCTGCTGGCCACCGTGGTCTACGGCCTGAACATCGGCATCGTCATCGGTTCGACCCTGCTCATGGTGTGTACCTTCTCTGCGACGGTGGGTGGCGTCATGCCGATCATCGCGAAGAAGGTCGGTGCGGACCCGGCGGTGTTCTCCAACCCGTTCATCTCGACGCTCTCGGATGCGACGGGTCTGATCATCTACTTCCTCATCGCGAAGTCGGTCATGGGGCTGTAGATTCCCCACTCCCCCGAACTGGGGGTGCCTGGCCCCGGGGGTGAGGCTGTTCCTGCTGGTCACGCCGCGAATTTAAAGCGGCGTGACCAGTGGTGTGTGATTGGCGAAAAGTGTCGTCCTGCACTTATGTATGGCTTAGGAAGTGCTGTCATTTCTGCACTGTCACTTCGTATCTACTGTCCATTGACCAAGAACACCGAACAGAAGGATCGTGCACCCACCATGAGCACTCCTCACCCCGACGTGGAGAACCGAGAGGCAGAGGTCGCGGTAGAACCCGCACCGGGCGACCTGTCTGACCCGCGTGACCCGCGCGAATGGCACCGCCAGGCTTTCGGCCTCATCCTCGGCCTCGCCCTCGCGGCCCTCGTCTACTTCATCTTCCCGTCCGACGCCCCCGAGACTGTCCTGCAGTCCGCCGGCGCGGACCCGGAGGTCGACTACTCCCACCAGGCGATGCGCATCGTGGCGGCGACCACCGTCCTCATGGGCGCCTGGTGGATGACCGAGGCCATCCCCCTGGCCGCCACCGCCCTGCTGCCGATCGCGATCTTCCCGCTCGCGGGTGTCGCCGGCTTCTCCGCCGTCGGCTCCCCGTACGCCAGCGCGACGATCTTCCTGTTCATGGGTGGCTTCCTGCTGGCCCTGGGCCTGCAGCGCTGGAACGTGCACCGTCGTATGGCGCTGGCCGTGGTCCTCGCGGTCGGCACCAGCCCGAAGCGCCTGATCCTGGGCTTCATGATCGCCACCGGCTTCCTCTCCATGTGGGTGTCCAACACCGCGACCGCCGTCGTCATGCTGCCGATCGGCCTGTCCGTGCTGTCGCTGACCGCCGGTCTCGTCGGCGGCATGCGCAAGCAGAAGAAGTTCGCGACCGGCCTCATGCTGTCCATCGCCTACTCCGCCTCCATCGGCTCCCTGGGCACCCTCATCGGCACCCCGCCGAACGCCCTGCTGGCCGGCTACATGTCCGAGGCCCACGGCATCGTCATCGGCTTCGGCCAGTGGATGCTGGTCGGCGTGCCGGTGGCCGCCGTGTTCACCGTCATCGCGTGGCTCGTGCTCATCACGGTGTTCAAGCCGGAGATGGACGAGATCCCGGGTGGCCGTGAGCTCATCCGTGAGGAGATCCGCAAGATGGGCAAGTGGACCCAGCCGCAGATCTCGGTGGCCATCATCTTCGTCCTCGCCGCCCTGTCCTGGGTATTCGTCCCGCTCATCATGAACTGGACCGGCTCCACCCTGGGCTACAACGACGCCATCGTCGGCATCATCGCCGGCCTGCTGATGTTCGCCATCCCGGCCGACGCCAAGTCGGGCGTCCGTCTCCTCGACTGGAAGACCGCCAACGAGCTGCCCTGGGACGTCCTGCTGCTCTTCGGTGGCGGCCTGTCCCTGTCCGGCATGTTCACCGCCACCGGCCTGTCCCTGTGGATCGGTGAGAAGGCCAAGGCCCTCGAGGTCCTGCCGGTATTCCTGCTCATAGCGGCCGTCGCCCTGCTGGTCCTGGTGCTCACCGAGTTCACCTCGAACACCGCCACCGCCGCGACCTTCCTGCCCATCATGGGTGGTGTCGCCGTCGGTATCGGCCTGACCAGTGCCACCGACATGAACATCCTGCTGCTGACCATCCCGGTCGCGCTGTCCGCCACCTGTGCGTTCATGCTGCCGGTCGCGACCCCGCCGAACGCCATCGCCTTCGGCTCCGGTTACGTCAAGATCGGCGACATGATCAAGGGCGGCGTCTGGCTCAACGCCATCGCCGTCATCCTCATCGCCCTGGCGTCGTACTTCATCGCCATCCCGGTGTTCGGCCTGATCGTCTGATACCCGGCCTGACCTGGCGATTTGCCAGTTTCGGATGCTGCCATGTAATGTTACTTCTCGTTGCAAGGCAGCAGCCGAACAGCAGGCGCCCGTAGCTCAACGGATAGAGCATCTGACTACGGATCAGAAGGTTGGGGGTTCGAATCCCTCCGGGCGCACAGGATGACCGGCCACCGCGAGGTGGCCGGTTTTTTTGTTTGCCTGTCGTCCCTGCCCCTGTCTCAACCTGTCGAATCTGTCGGCGGCGGGGAGACATTCCCGCAGGTCGCGGTGCCGCCGGAAAAACAGGATCGACAGGTTGAGACAGGCGGGTCAGAAGATGTCGATCCGCCCGCCGAGGGACTCCGCCTGGACGAGCTGGTTCACCCAGCCGGGGGAGCCGGGGTTGAGGCGCAGCAGCGGGCGGGAGGAGATCTTGACGGGGGAGACGGATTCGCCGCGGGCGCCGTGGCGGGCCTCGAAGCGGATGCGGGCGGCGTAGCCGGCGTCGGCGAGCTGGGAGATGTCGGGGCGGGGCTTGGCGAGCGACGCACGGGCGTCGTTGAGCAGCTCCAGGGCCTCGTCGAGGGCGACGACGACGGCGTCGGCGTTGGTCTCGCACATGGCGCGGACGAGGGAGGGCTGGGTGCCGGCGACGCGGGTGGAGTCGCGGAAGCTGCCGGCCGCCAGGGACTGGGCGAGGGCGCCGCCGTTGTCACCGACGATGGCGAGCACCTCGGCGAAGACGTGCACGACGTGGGAGATCCGGGCGACGGCGGCGTCGTGGTGGTCGACGCGGGAGGGGATGGCGTCGGCGCCGACGGCGAGGATCATGCGGACCACGTCGGTCCACAGGGCGATCCATTCGTCGGAGGCGTCGGGGGCGTGGTCGTAGGTGATCACCCAGGCCGCGCGGGTGAACAGCCCCTCCTGGGAGGCGCTCCAGCCGGAGTCGGCGGTGCCGGCCATGGGGTGCCCGCCCACGTAGCGGTCCTGGAGGCCGCGTTCCTTGACCAGGGAGTACACCTCGGCCTTCACGGACACGACGTCGGTGAAGCCGCAGCTGGGGGCGTGCTCCATGATGGCGTCGAGCATGCCGGGGATGGCGGGCATGG
Source organism: Corynebacterium sp. (assembly GCF_012838985.1). Classification (GTDB taxonomy): domain Bacteria; phylum Actinomycetota; class Actinomycetes; order Mycobacteriales; family Mycobacteriaceae; genus Corynebacterium. The sequence continues at coordinate 4,547 of NZ_DUOE01000146.1, forward strand.
GGGCGGCCATGACGATGAGGGCCTTGTCCTCCTCGGCGCGGCGGAGGGTGGCGATGAAGTCGTCGGAGGCGTCGTAGCCGGCCTCCGCGGCGGCGCGGGCCCCGGCCCCGGAGCGGTTGTAGCCGTAGACGTGGGCGCCCTGTGCGGCGAGGTCGCGCAGGAGGGAGCCCCCGATGAGGCCCAGGCCGAGAATGCAGATGGTGCGGGAAAGGTTCGTCGAGGTCACCTGACAAGTGTGGCACAACCGGACTAGTCTCACCGGTATGGAACACGAGGAGTACGGCCACAGCTTCGCCGTCACGGTCACGCGCATCGACGGGCAGTGGCTGGTGCGTGCCTTCGATGATGATTTCTCCTCGCTGCAGACTTCGGTCCGGGCGGTGCGGGGGCTGCGCAGTGAGGGTCCGGCCTTCGCGCTGCTGTGCGTCGACGACGACTATTTCGTCATCGTCCGGCCCACCCCGAACGGTGTCCAGGCGCTGCTCTCCGACGCGACGATGGCGGTCGACGATGATTTCGCCGCGGAGGTGCTCACGGAGCTGGACGCGGAGATCCCGGACCTCGACCCGGAGGAGCTCGACGACGTCGACGGCTGGCCGGACGGTGACTTCGAGCTGCTCGCCGACATCGGTCTGAGTGAGGAGGTGCTCGGCGTCATCGCCGATGACCAGGATCTGTGGCCTTCGCAGCAGCTGGTGCGCATCGCGGAGGAGCTGGGCTTCGACGATGAGCTTCTCGACGTCACCGGGATCGACGATTGACCCTGCCCCGGGAGGAGGGCCTCGTCCGGGCGGAGCGCCTCATGCGCCGGGCCCTGGAGGTCGCACGCACGACCCCGCCGGGTGATGTGCCCGTCGGTGCGGTGGTCTTCGGGCCTGACGGTACCGAGTTGGCGGCGGCCACCAACCGGCGGGAGGCGGACGCGGATCCCACCGCGCATGCGGAGGTGCTGGCGATACGGGAGGCCGTCGTCAAGCACGGGGACGCGTGGCGACTGGAGGGCTGCACGCTGGTGGTCACCCTGGAGCCCTGCACGATGTGTGTGGGGGCCCTGCTGGGTGCGCGGGTGGGGGAGCTGATCTTCGGCGCGTGGGAGCCGAAGACGGGTGCCTGCGGCTCGCTTCTCGACGCCGTCCGTGCCCCCGGCCAGCTCCACCGCCCGCAGGTGCGCGCCGGGGTGCTCGAGGGGGAGTGTGCGGAGCTGCTGAGCGGCTTCTTCGAATCGTTACGGTGATGTTATGCGCGAGCCGACATATGTCGATACCGTGGGATCTACATCACATCAACGAAAGGATATGTCATGAGCATCGGAGACAAGGCAGAGAAGCTCGGCGGAAAGATCAAGGAGGGCGTCGGCAAGCTCACCGACAATGAGCGCCTCGAGCACGAGGGCAAGGCCGACCAGACCAAGGCCGACGTGAAGGAGGCCGCCGAGGAGGCCGGCAAGAACGTCAAGGAGGCCGGCGACCGCGTGCTGGGCTCCGTCCAGGACGCCAAGCGCGACGACCGCTGAGTCAGATTTGGCGCGCCGGGACACGCTGGTTTAGTCTTGACCGAGGTCAACTTTCCGACCTGTCAGGGTGGCGTGTCCGAGCGGCCGAAGGTGATCGCCTCGAAAGCGATTGTTGGGTGATCCCCAACCGAGGGTTCAAATCCCTCCGCCACCGCCACCAGAAGGCCCCGACGTTGTTCGGGGCCTTCGGTGATTCCGGACCGTCTCGGTAGACTGGCCGTGTTTGGTTGTCTGTCATCTGAGGAAGCCCATCCACCGTGGCTAAATTTCTGTTCAAGCTGGGACGCTGGTCCTTTCACCGCAAGTGGATCGTCATCGTCCTGTGGCTGGCGGCGCTCGCCGGTGTCGCCGGCGCCGCGGTGACGTTCCAGAAGCCCTTCTCCAACGAGTTCTCCATCGGCGGCACCCCGTCGATCGACGCGACGTACACGCTCGTCGAGAAGTTCCCCGAGGGCGGTAACCCGGTCAACGCCGCCGGGGTGAACGTCGTGTTCGCCGCCCCCGCGGGGGAGAGGCTGGAGGATCCGCACAACTCGGCGGCCATCGACAAGGTGGTCACCCACATCCGCGACAACCTGCCCGACCTGACCGGCACGGAACGCTTCGGCAACCCCGTCGAGGTGTCCCCCGCGCTGCAGCAGGGCGTCATCGAGATGATGACGGAGCAGGGCCTGCCCGAGGAGTCCGCGCGCGACGACGCCGAGAACCTCGCCATGCTTTCCGACGACGGCCGCATCGGCTACACCACCTTCACCATCGACGTCCCCTCGTCGATGGACGTCACCGACGAACACCGGCGCATCGTCAACGCAGCCATGGACCTCGGCCGCGCGGAGGGCATCCAGGTGGAGGCCGGCGGCGCCGGCTTCGGTGACCCCATCGAGGTGAAGACCACCAGTGAGATCGTCGGCCTGGCCATCGCCTTCGTCGTGCTCATCGTGACGTTCGGCTCCCTCGTGGCGGCCGGACTGCCCGTGCTCACCGCCGTCATCGGCGTGGGCCTCGGTGCGCTGGTCATCATGATCGCCACCGCCTTCGTCGAGCTCAACAACATCACCCCGGTCCTGGCGGTCATGATCGGCCTGGCCGTCGGCATCGACTACGCCCTGTTCATCCTGTCCCGCTACCGCGCGGAACGGAAGAGGATGCCCGCCGACGAGGCCGCCGGCATGGCGGTCGGCACGGCCGGCTCCGCGGTCGTCTTCGCCGGTGCGACGGTCATCATCGCGTTGGCCGCACTGACGATCGTCAACATCGAGTTCCTCACCGCCATGGGCCTGTCCGCGGCGTTCACCGTCTTCGTGGCGGTGCTGGTCGCACTGACGTTCATCCCGGCGCTGCTCGGCGTGCTCGGGGACCGCACCTTCAAGGGCCGCGTGCCCGGACTCGCCGGCAACCCCGTCCGCCGGGGCCGGGGCCGCAGCCGCACCGGTGACCGCAGCCGCCGCCCCACCATGGGCAACCGCTGGGTCCGCTTCGTCCGCCGCGCCCCGGGCCTGGTCATGGCCGTCGTGGTGCTCTCCCTCGGTGCCATGTCGTACCCGGCCCTCACCATGGAGCTCTCGCTCCCCTCGGACTCGACGTCCAACCTCGACACCACCCAGCGCAAGTCCGCCGACCTCATGGCCGAGGGCTTCGGCGCGGGCGTCAACGCCCCGTTCCTGGTCATCGTCGACGCCGACAACGTCAACCCCGACGCCCCGGCCCTGCAGCCGCTCGTCCGGGCGCAGGAGGCGATGGCACCGGAGGGGGAGACGGTGGATCGTCGGGAAGCAGCGGTGACCGCCTCCTACATGTACACCGTCGGACAGCTCAAGAACGTCGGCGGCGTGAAGCACGCCCAGCTCGTGGGCATGAACCCGGACACCAACGGCGCCCAGATCATGGTCACCCCGTTCACCGGCCCCGACGAGCAGTACACCACCCAGGTCTCCCACGCCCTGCGCGAACAGGGCGCGCAGATCGCCGACGCCACCGGCGCCGACATCGGCCTGACGGGCCTCACGGCCGTGCAGATGGACATCACCGAACGCCTCTCCGAGGCCATGCCGGTCTACCTCGGCATCGTCGTCGGCCTGGCGGTCTTCCTGCTGCTCGGCGTGTTCCGCTCCATCATGGTGCCGCTCGTCGCCGGCCTGGGATTCCTGCTCTCGGTCGGTGCGGCCTTCGGCGTCACCGTCCTCGTGTGGCAGGAGGGACTGTGGGACATGGTGAACACCCCGGCCCCGCTCATCTCCTTCATGCCGATCTTCCTCATCGGCGTGACCTTCGGCCTGGCCATGGACTACCAGGTATTCCTGGTCACCCGCATGCGCGAGCACTACATCAACCTGCGCGTGAAGTCCCACGAGAACCCCGACCCGGACACCCCCCGCGCGGTGTCCAAGCTCGACGCCCTCGAGGAGTCCACCATCGTCGGCTTCACCCGCGGAGCCCGCGTGGTCACGGCCGCCGCGCTCATCATGATCGCCGTGTTCATCGCGTTCATCGACCAGCCGCTGCCGTTCATCCAGATCTTCGGCTTCGCCCTGGGCGTCGGCGTCTTCTTCGACGCCTTCTTCGTCCGCATGGCACTCGTGCCCGCCACGATGTTCCTCCTGGGCAACGCCACCTGGTGGATCCCCCGCTGGCTCAACCGCCTCATCCCCCGCATGGACATCGAGGGCACCGCCCTCGAGAAGGAGTGGGAGGCCCGTCACGCGGCCGAACAGCTGCACCGCAAGGAAA
>NZ_DUOE01000147.1 GCF_012838985.1 Corynebacterium sp.
GCAATCGGTATCAACTGCATTTGAGGATCGCCGATTGATCGTCGCAGATGTTGCTCTGCGGTGATCGAAGAGAAGTCACGCCTATCTGCAAAGGATCTTTCATGTTCAGCAAGCGTATTGCCGCCGCTTTCGTCGGCACCGCCCTGGCCGCCTCCGCGGTCGTCGCCCCGCAGGTCACCGCTGTTCCGGCCGAGGACTCCGTCGCCGTCGCCGGCTACCACGGCAAGGGCAAGTGCGACCACCACAAGCCGAAGCGGTGCCCGACCAAGCCGACTAAGACCGTCACCGAGACCGCCACCGCGACCACCTCCGTCACCGAGACCGCCACCGCGACCACCTCCGTCACCGAGACCGAGATCACCTCGGTCACCGAGACCGTTGGCTCCTCGATCCCGGAGGGTTCCTCTGAGGGCGACGACAACGGCGCGATCGTCGGCGCAGCTGCCTTCGGCCTCTCCGCCATCGCTGGCAGCGCCCTCCTCCTGCAGCACTTCTTCAAGCCGGCTCCGGCCCCGGAGGGCCCGGCCACCGGCCCGGTTGCTGTCGAGGACCCGAAGGCAGCCGCACAGCAGTAGATGGAGGCTCTCGCGAGCATCCCCTGATCCTCAGCCAACCGCCCTGACCCTCCCGGTCAGGGCGGTTGTGTCGTTCTGCGGTCCTCCCTCCGCAGTCTCTGCCCGGGATTCGTCCACATGATTCTTCCAGGATGTGTAATATCGGTAACCGTTGTGGCTGCAGTCAACAGAAGTGACCAATGAGGCGTTCTGGCTGTGGCGGAAGAGCTGCAACTGCAGGCGATCATCGTCGTTGCGCGTCACCCGGCCCACCGGATGCGCGTCACCATGGTGATCGCCGTTTCCTTTCGTCCCACACCCACCCATCTCCCGCGATAGGCTGGTCCGCATGACTGATCTCTCCCAGCTCCTGACCGCCGACAAGCGCGACGCCGTTGTCGCGGATCTGACCGGCTTCGCCGACGCGACCGTCGCGAAGCAGTCCGGTCTCACCGGTACCGCCATCAAGGCCGCCGTGGCCGCCGCCAGGAAGGTCGACGCGAACATCGTGTCCAAGGGCGTCAACCGCATGCTCCCGGACGTTCTCGGCGACCTCCAGCCCCACTGGCAGGCCTACCAGGACGAGGGGGCGACGGACTTCGGCGCCTTCCTCGCCGGCCGCAGCGCCCAGGTCGTGGACTCGCTCATGTCCATCGCGGACCGCAACGCGGAGTCCATCACCGTGGCGCCCCTGGCGAAGGCCTACAACGGCCTGCGCGGCAAGGCCGCGAAGGTCATCGAGCCGGAGGTTCCGGAGCTCGGCAGGATCCTGCAGAAGCACATGTCCTAGGTCCATGAGCACGGTACGGCTCGCCGCCTTCGGCGATCTGCATCTGGGTCGCCGCAAGGCCCCCGGCGTCGCGTGGGCCCGCGAGGCGCTTATCGACGCCACCCGCAACGGCGCCGACGCCATCGTCTTCACCGGCGACCTGCTGGACAAGAAGAAGGCCACCTCCCAGGACCTCGCCGACGCCATCGACCTGTTCCGCCTGGTCACCGAAGAACTGGAACGCCCGCTGGTCCACGTGTGGGGCAACCACGACGTCGGCTCGGGCATGATCCCGCTCTTCCCGGAGATCCGGGGCGTGCACCGTCCGACAGACGACGCCGTCGCCGAGATCCGGGTCCCCGACCTCCCGCTGGTGTTCCACGCGGTGAACGTGACGCAGGACCCGGACCCGCGGGACGTCGCGAAGCATCTGCCGCGCGTGGAGGAACCCGGGCACGTCGGCATCCTCCACTCCGAGGTGGAGGGACGCTACACCAAGAACCCCTGCCTGCCGACCACCACCGAGCATCTCCTCTCCCGCGGGTACGAGGCGTGCCTCATGGGGCACGTGCACTCCCCCGTCGTCCTCCACGAGGAACCGTGGATCGGGTGGATCGGGATGGGCCAGATGCTCGAGATCGAGGTCGCCGCGCTGCCCTGAGCCCCTGAGGGGCCCGGGCTACCTAGACGTCGAGGAAGCGGACGTCCTTCGCCTTGCGGGTGATGAAGGAGCGGCGGGCCGCGACATCATCGCCCATGAGGATGGAGAACAGCTCATCGGCGCGCTGTGCGTCATCCAGCTCGACGCGGCGCAGGATACGCTGCGCCGGGTCGAGGGTGGTCTCCCACAGCTCGTTCGGGTTCATCTCACCGAGACCCTTGTAGCGCTGGATGCCGTCGTCCTTGTTGATCTTGCGGCCGGCGGCGAGACCCTCC
>NZ_DUOE01000148.1 GCF_012838985.1 Corynebacterium sp.
CGACGACCTGCGGGAGGGCAAGCGCACCGTCCTGCTCGCCACCGCACTGCAGCGTGCCGACGAGCGCGATCCCGCCGCCGCCGCCGAGCTGCGCGCCGGTGTCGGCGCCACCGACGACCCCGCGCAGATCGCCCGCCTGGCGCAGATCATCGCGGACACCGGCGCCGTGGAGGAGATCGAGGAGCGCATCGACGCCCTCCTCCGTTCCGGACTCGCCCACCTCGCCGCCGCGGGCACCTCCCCCGAGGTCACCGCGACGCTCACCGACCTCGCCCAGCGCGCGACGGCGCGTCGCCACTGATGACCCTCCGGCTGCCCGGCGCGCTCCCGCTGGGAATCATCGGTGCGGTCCTCCTGTTCCTGGGGTCCTTCGGCGGCGGTGCCATCCGCCACCGTGGCGGTGTGCTGGAGGCCCTGGAGCTGGACTTCCTCGCCTACGGCCACGGCGCAGGCATCTCCAACGCCGTGTTCTGGGCGGGCGTGGCGGCCCTGCTGGTCGCCTGGGCGGTGCTCGGGCGTCGGCACGTGCTCGACAACGGTGCCGAGGACGCCGAGAAGCGCGTCCGCACGGCCCTGTGGGCCTGGGTCCTGCCTCTCATCCCGGCCGCCCCGATGCTCTCGCGTGACGTGTACTCCTACCTCATGCAGGGGGCCATGCTCCGCGACGGCTACGACCCGTACACGCAGGGCGCCGCGGTCAACCCGGGGCCGTTCCTGCTCGAGGTCTCCCACGACTGGCGCAACACCACCACCCCCTATGGGCCGCTGCACCTGTGGATCGGCGAGGGCGTGACCCGCCTCGTCGGGGAGAACGTCACTGCCGGCGTGGTGGTGTACAAGCTCATCTCGGTCCTCGGCTTCGCCGCGATCGCCTGGGCGGTCCCCCGCATCGCCCGGGCCCTCGGTGGTGACCCGGCCCTGGCGTTGTGGCTCGGAGTTGCCAACCCGGTGATGATCCTGCACATGGTCGGCGGCATGCACAACGAGTCCGTCATGGTCGGACTGGTCAGCCTCGGACTGCTCGCCGGCCTGCACCGGCGTTTCCTGCTGGGGGTGGCCCTCATCGCGGTGGCCGTGTCCCTCAAGGCCACCGCCGCCATCGCTCTGCCCTTCGTCGTGTGGCTGGCCACCCTTCACTACGCGAAGCGCCTCAACCGGGTCCTCGCCTTCCTGCTCAGCGGTGTCGTGGGTGCCGTCGAGACACTCGCGGTCGTCGCCGCGGTGACCTGGATGTCCGGGGCCTCGTGGGGCTGGCTGTCGGAGATCTCCGGCAACTCGAAGGTCATCAACCCGCTCGCACTGCCCTCCCTGCTGGCCGGCTGGGGGACCTGGCTGATCCAGGTCTTCTGGACGTCCTTCGAGTACAACACCGCACTCGGCGTCCTGCGGAGCATCTCGATGGTGCTCATGCTCGCCGGGCTGGTCGTCGTGTGGTGGCTGTTCCGGCAGAACGAGCGCCGCGCCATCGCCGGCACGGCGCTCGCCTACCAGGTGGCCTTCGTCTTCAACTCGGTGACGCTGCCCTGGTACTACGCCTCGGTGATCTCACTCGTCGGCGCGGTCCGCCCGCCCGGGTGGGTCCTGCGGCTGGCCGTGGGCGCGTCGGTGGTGGTCACCCTGGCCTTCACGGGCAGCGGCAACCACCAGCTCTACAACACGTGGTGGATGGTCGGCGTGTTCATCGTCGCCTGGTTCCTCACGGACTGGATCTTCGGGCGGGATGTCACAGGGCCATGGCCTGCGCGCGGCGCAGCACCTCACGCGCCAGCTGACCGTGGAGCGCATCCACCGGTCGACCCGGCAGCGTCTCATCCTCGGTGAACAGGTAGAGCAGGATCTCCTCGTCGGTGTAGCCCCCGTCCTTCATGAGGGTGATGAAGCCGGGCACGAACTTGCCCGTCGAGTGGGACCCCTCGTGGAACAGCGCCTCCGGGATGTACCGCTTGCCGTCGATGACGTGCGCGATGAGCTTGTCGGCGCCCAGCAGGTCATGGACGCGGGTGATCACCACACCCAGTCTGTCGGCGGTCTCCGGGAGGCTGAGCATGGGCTCGTCGGCGAGCAGGGTCTCAAGGGGGATGTCGTTGGGAATCACGTCGTCCACTCTACCGCCCGCGTTGGCGTGGGCACCCGCGTGTGGACCATACTGTCCCCATGGCTCAACTGGCAGTGGGAGACCTCCTCGAGGACAGGTACCGCATCGATCACCCGATCGCCCGCGGCGGCATGTCCATGGTCTGGCGCTGCGTCGACCTCCGCCTGGGGCGCGCCGTCGCCGCGAAAGTCCTCGACGAGAAGTACATCGCCGACCCCGTCTTCCGGCAGCGTTTCCGCCGCGAGGCCCGGGCGATGGCGCAGCTCACCCACCCGAACCTGGTCAACGTCTACGACTTCGGCTCGGACGGCGACCACCTGTTCCTCATCATGGAGCTCATCACCGGCGGCACCCTGCGTGAGCTGCTCGCCGAGCGGGGCCCCATGCCCCCGCACGCCGCCGCCGCGGTGATGCGTGCGGTGCTCACGGGACTGTCCATCGCCCACACCGCGGGCCTGGTGCACCGTGACATCAAGCCGGACAACATCCTCATCAACGGCGACCACCGCGTGAAACTCGCCGACTTCGGCCTCGTCCGCGCAGCCGCCGCGGGTGCCACGCCCTCGCAGATCGTCGGCACCGCCGCCTACCTCTCCCCCGAGCAGGTCGACGGCACCGACATCACGCCCGCCTCGGACGTGTACTCCGCCGGCATCGTCCTCTTCGAGCTGCTCACGGGTTCCACGCCGTTCTCGGGGGACACCCCGATGGAGCATGCTTACCGACGCCTCAGCGAGGACGTCCCCGCCCCGAGTTCCCTCATCTCCGGTGTCCCCCCGCTTGTCGACGCCCTCGTGGCCACCGCCACCGCCCGCGACCCCCGGGACCGTTTCGCCGACGCCGCCGAGTTCCTCGCCGCCCTCGACGACGTCGCCGGGGAGCTGGCCCTCCCGGCGTTCACCGTGCCGATCCCGGAGAACTCCGCCGCCACCCGCGCGGCGGCCGTGCCCACCGACATCACCGACCTGGTCGGCCCGCCGACGATGGTCACCGAGATCGCCCCTGCCCCCGCCCCCGACATCACCGAGACGCGTGTCCAGGAGCCCGTCCCCGCCCTGCAGCCGCAGGCGCCACCACCGGTCCCCGCCACCGTGCCGCCGCCGGAGCCCGCCCCCACGCCGGTGAGCAACCGCTCGCGGACCGGTCTGGTCGTGTGGCTGCTGGTCATCGCACTGCTCACCGCGGCCATCGCTGTGGGTGGCTGGTGGTTCGGGTCCGGCCGCTACGGGGAGATCCCGCCGGTCCTGGGTATGGACCGCACCGCCGCCGTCAGCGCGATCGAGGAGGCCGGATTCACCGCGGTCACCGAGATCGTCTACCACGACGACGTCGCCTCCGACCTCAGCGCCGGCACCGACCCCGCCGACGGGGAGAAGATCGTCCGCGGTCAGGAGGTCACGGTGCTCGTGTCGCAGGGCCGGCCGACCGTCCCCGAACCGGAGGGCATGGACATCCTCGCCTACCAGGCGGCGGCCGCGGACCGGACCCTCCAGGTCGCCACCGGGGAGCCCGTCTGGTCCCCGGACGTCGACGAGGGGCTCGTCGCCGCGACCGACCCCGCCGCCGGGGAGGCCGTGAAGATCGGCTCCACCATCACAGTCCACCTCTCGCGGGGCCCGGAACCCGTCCAGGTGCCCACGATCATCGGCTCCGACCTCGCCACCGCCGAGGCCCGGCTGGCGGAGCTGGGGCTGACGGTGGCGGACGTCGAGAAGCGTTTCGACGAGGACGCCCCCGCCGGGCAGATCCTCGACGTCTCCCCCGCCCCGGGCACGACGCTGACGCGCGGCAGTGAGGTCTCCCTCGTCGTCAACAGCGGCCTGACCGTCCCTGACGTCGAGGGCATGTCCGAGACCGAGGCCACCGCCGCCCTCAACGCCGCCGGTTTCACCGTCGGGGACACCCGCCGGGACCGCAGCGCCGTCGGCACCAGCCCGGACACCGTCGTCCGGACCAGCCCCACCGCCGGGGAGACCATTGATCCGGAGGACGCCGAGGTGACACTCACCCTGGCCGGCCGGATCATCGTGCCGGACGTCGTCGGCATGACCGTCTCCCAGGCCCGTGCCACACTCGAGGCCGTCGGACTGGAGACCAACGCCCGCGACCGTGACAACGACCGCGTGGTCACCCGCCAGCGCCCCGAGGCCGGCGCCGACGCCCGCCTCGAGTCCACCGTGCGACTCTCCCTGTAGCGGGAAAAACGAGACGCCGTCTGCCCCGGGTGGGGCGGACGGCGTCGTCGGCAGGCAGGCGCCTAGTTGCGGAGCATCTCCGCGACCAGGAAGGCCAGCTCCAGCGACTGCTGCGTGTTCAGACGCGGGTCGCAGGCGGACTCGTAACGGCCCGGCAGGTCGACATCGGTGATGTCCATGGCGCCGCCGAGGCACTCGGTGACGTCCTCACCGGTCAGCTCGATGTGGATGCCACCCGGGTGGGTGCCCAGCGCACGGTGGACCTCGAAGAAGCCCTGGACCTCATCGATGACTTTGTCGAAGTGACGGGTCTTGTAGCCGTTCGACGCGGTGAAGGTGTTGCCGTGCATCGGGTCCGACTGCCAGATGACCTTGTGGCCGGCGGCCTCGACAGCCTCGATGACCGGCGGCAGCGCGGTGCGGACCTTGTCGTGGCCCATGCGTGCCACCATGGTCAGACGGCCCGGCTCCTTGTCCGGATCCAGCTTCGCGGCGTACGCGACAGCCTCCTCCGGGGTGATGGTCGGGCCGATCTTGATGCCGATCGGGTTCGCGATGATCGCGGCGAAGTTGACGTGGAAGTCCTCGATGCCGCGGGTACGCTCACCGATCCACAGCTGGTGCGCGGACAGGTCGTAGAGACGGGTCTCGCCGTCCTCGTCCTCGTGCAGGCGCAGCATGGCACGCTCGTAGTCGACGAGCAGGGCCTCATGCGAGCAGTAGATGTCCGAGGTACGCAGCGACTCGTCGCTGACACCGCAGGCGTCCATGAAACGCAGACCGCGCTCGATCTCCTCGGCCAGTGCCTCGTAACGGGCTCCGGCCGGGGACTCCGCGACGAACTCACGGTTCCACTCGTGCACCTTGTTGAGGTCGGCGGTGCCGGAGGAGACCAACGCGCGGACCAGGTTCATGGCCGCGGAGGAGTTCGCGTACGCACGGATCATGCGGGCCGGGTCGTGGCGACGGGCCTCCGGGGTCGGCTCGACACCGTTGACGATGTCGCCGCGGTAGCTGGGCAGACCGTGCTCATCGGTGTCGCTGGAACGCGGCTTCGCGTACTGGCCGGCGATACGTGCCAGCTTCACCACCGGCGTCGAGGCACCGTAGGTCAGGACGACAGCCATCTGCAGCAGCGTCTTGATGTTCGAACGGATGTGGGGCTCGGTGTTCGACTCGAAGGTCTCGGCACAGTCACCGCCCTGCATGAGGAAGGCCTTGCCGAGCGCAACGTCGGCGAGCTCCTTCTTCAGCTGGGTCACCTCCGGGGCGACCACGGTCGGCGGCACCGACTCGAGGATCTTGCGGACGGTCTCCGCCTCTGTCCGGTCCCAGCTGGGCTGCTGCTTGGCCTCGCGGGAAATTACGTCCTCAAAACGCTCCTGCAGGCCGGCGGGAAGCGGCGGCAGGTCGGGGAGAACCTCTTTGGGAATGTCAACAGTCCAACTCACACCCATATTCATAGCACGGCTGTCCAGTCAAGTAACCCCCTGAGGCAGGACGAACCTCAGTTCCGCACCCTGTTCCGCCGCGTCAGGGGGAGCGCCTCGGCGCAGATCCGGAACTTCTCCAGGTTGTGCCGGGCGTCCACCAGCGCATCATGGGAGGCGTCCGGGGTCTTCGGCAGATAGGGCCGACCGGCGAACTCCCAGTACTGCTTGAGTTCCCGGGTGTAGCGCGGAATGGCCCGCGGCAGTCCCGCCATGTCCCCCCACAACTGGGCCAGGACCACATGATCGTAGGCCCCCACCCAGGCCCACAGCTCCGGGTCCCCGTCCTTGACGGAGGTGAGGAACGCGAGGACCTCCGTCCGGATGGTCTCGAGGGGCTTCCACACGGGGTCCCCCGGGTTGGGCAGCTTGTCCAGCACGTTCTCCCGCACCCAGGCGTTGGCACGGGTCGCGTCGAAGTCGGTGGAGACGGCGTAGTACTCGCGCCCGTCCTCCGCGACGATGCCGATGGAGACCAGTTCGATGGTCCGGCCGTCCTCGATGAACTCGGTGTCGTAGAAGTAGCGCACGCAGACAGCCTAACGTGTGCCCTCCCATGTCCGGCCGAGGGGTGGCGCCGGTTATAGTTTCAGCCATGAGCACCACTTTTCCCGCCCCCGTGCTGTCGACCCGTGCGAAACGGATCTGGACGGCGATCGCCGTGATCGCCTCCGTGGCAGCGGTCCTCCCCTGGCTCATCGCCGACGGACCCTCCCTGCGGTACGCCATCGACATCGACGTCTACCGGGCGGGCGCCGCCGCGTTTCTCGACGGCGACAATCTCTACACCCGCGGCTACGAGGTGGGCGGCATCACACTGCCCTTCACCTATCCCCCGCTGGCGGCGATGCTCTTCATCCCGCTGGCTCTGGTGCCGTACGCGGTGGCCCTGGTCACCTGGACCATCGCATCGGTGCTCCTGCTGTGGTGGTGCCTGGTCATCGTCCTGCGCCACGCCGCGCCCCGCCTGGCTGACCCCCGCGTGGCCGCCACGTGGATCCTCCCCTTCGCGCTGATGGCTGAGCCCGTCCGCGAGACCTTCGCCTTCGGGCAGATCAACATCCTGCTCATGGCGCTGGTGCTCATCGACACCCTGGCGAAACGCCCGTGGCTGCCGCGCGGCGTGCTCATCGGACTGGCCGCCGCCATCAAGCTCACCCCGGCGGTGTTCATCCTCGTCTTCCTCGTCCGCCGTGAGTGGCGGCACGCGGCGGTGACTTTCCTCTCCGGTGTCGCCTTCACCCTGGCGGCGGCGGCGCTGAGCTGGACGAACTCCCGGACATACTGGCTGGACACCCTCAGTGACACCGGCCGCATCGGTGGCGAGGCCTACGCCTCCAACCAGTCGATCCGTGGTGTCCTCGCCCGACTGGCGGAGAGCGGCGAATCCGCGGACTCGCTGGTCTGGCTGGTGCTGGTCCTGCTGGCCCTGGGACTGATCATCTGGGCGATGATCCGCGTCGACTCCCTGCTGTGGTCCGTCCTGCTGGCCTCGACCGTGGCGCTGCTCTGCTCGCCGGTGTCCTGGTCCCACCACTGGGTGTGGCTCGTGCCGGTCGCGGTCACCCTGGCTGCGACGGCGGGCAGCCTCCCCCGTATTCTCGCGGCGGCGGTGATGCTCGCGGTCTTCACGGCACCGCACTGGCTGCTGCCCCACAGCAACGGAGCCGAGCACGACTGGGCCTGGTGGGCACAGGTGCTCGGCAGTTCCTACCTCGTCGTGACGCTGGCGGTCGTGGTGGCCGCGGTGGTCACACCGGCGGCGCTGACGGGACGTCGCGGCGCAGCGACCAGCTGAGGCGGCATGATCGTCCACCGCAGGTAGGGGATGCGGGTGAGCAGGTGCACCACCCAGGACCCGACAGCGGCCATCACGAAGCACAGGGTCATCCACACCCAGGTCTGGAGCAGCGGATTCTCCGCCTGCCGGCTGATCTCCAGACCCCACTTCCGGACCGGGAATTGGTACAGGAAGATGAAGGCCAGCGGGTGGCCCAGGTAGATCACCAGGGTGTGCCGGCCGAGGAAGCTCAGTGCCTCAGTGACCACGGGGATCCGGCTGATCAGCACCGAGGCGATGACCGCCACGGGGAGCATGAGGATCTGCACGGTCATCTTCACCGCATACCCCACCTCGCGGGTACCGAAATCTCCGGCACCCGGCAGGTACCACAGGTCAGCCCCCGGGTGGGAGGTGGTCCACCAGCCCCACACCGCGGACAGGGACAGACCCGCGGCGTACAGGAGGATGCTGACCGACAACGTCGGCAGCTCCGTGGCCCGCTCCGCCCATGCCCGGATGTGTCGACGCAGGTGGACCGCGCCCATGAACACGGGCAGGTACATGACCACCCGGGTCACGAGCGGCATGTCGGCGAACGCTGGCAGCAGGAGAATCGGGGAGAAGCTGACCAGCATGGCGGCCCACGGCGGCCACTTCCGGGTGGCCCAGAGCACCAGGTTGAACAGGATCAGTCCGTAGAGGAACCAGTAGGGGTTCCACCCCTCCACCGTGCGCATCACGTAGAGCATGGCACCGGGCATCTCGATGTCCTGGTAGGTGGCCCGGACCCGGTGCGAGAGCCAGAGTTCCACCGGGACCCACAGGACGTACGGGACCAGCAGGAACCACAGTCTCCTGAGGAACAGTTCCCGGAATGTGAAGTTCAACACCTTCGCCGAGAAGAAACCACTGACCATGAAGAACAGCGGCATCCGGAGAGGATCGAGCACCCGGGTGACGGCGGCAGCCGTGCCGTCCATGCCGCCGGGCACCATGATCACGATGTGCAGCAGCACAACCCCGAGAATGGACAGTCCCTTGGCCACATCGGGCCAGCGCATCCGCACTTTAGGAATTGTCTGGTCAACTACAGTCTGCTTGCTCACCGTCACTCATCACGCCCCTTCACGCAACGGCGGACCTGTCACCGGTCTGTCCCGGTGCAGTCCAGCGGATGATTATATAGGTCCTGCTCAGAACCAGACAATGTCGCGAGCTTGAAAGGGTCCCCGAAGGTCTAGGCGCGGGTCGGCTCCGTACCACGTGGCCAGCCCCGGCCCGCGGCCAGCGATTCCTTGACCTCCGAGGCGTACATGTCGACATAAGGCTGACCGGACAGCTCCGTGAGGATGGCCATGACGTGGTCGGTCAGCGGGCGGGCGGCCTCGCGGGAGTCGGGGTCGATGCCCAGGGACTCGACGTAGGCGCGGCCGTCGATGGGCTCGCCCACCTTCATGCGCACCTTGAACGGACGCGGGATCCACGTGCCGATGGGGTTGGCGTCCCGGGAGCCGATCATCGCCATCGGCACGATCGGGGCGCCGGTGGCCAGGGCGATACGTGCCATGCCCGTGCGCCCCTTGTAGATACGGCCGTCCGGGGAGCGGGTGCCCTCCGGGTAGATGCCCAGGACGCTGCCCTTGTCCAGCACGGTGCGGGCGGCGGCGAGGGTGGCGTCGCCGGCGTTGCTGGCGGTGCGGTCCACGGGGATCTGGCCGATGGAGGTGAAGAACCAGCGCTGGATCGCGCCGATGACACCGGTGTTGGTGAAGTACTCCTGCTTCGCCGGGAAGGTGATGCGGCGGGGGCTGAGGGCCGGGAAGAAGAACGAGTCCATGACCGACTGGTGGGTGGAGGCGACGATGGCTGCTCCGGTGGCCGGGATGTTCTCCCTGCCCTCCATGGTCGGGCGGTTCCACACGCGGAGGAAAGGACCGATGAGAACGTTCTTGTACATCCAGTACCACAGCTTTTGCATCGGTTTCTCCCCTTAATAATGCGTACGCGCTAAATCTGCCACGCCAATCATACCCGCGGCCGGGCCCAGTTCCGCGGTTCCCACGACCGGGAGTGGCCGGTGTCCCGCCCCGACGATGTTCGCGGCCATGGCGGCCTGCGCGTCCGCGAGGAAGAGGTCGGTGTCCACCGCCACTCCCCCGCCGAGGA
This sequence comes from Corynebacterium sp., assembly GCF_012838985.1. GTDB lineage: Bacteria > Actinomycetota > Actinomycetes > Mycobacteriales > Mycobacteriaceae > Corynebacterium. The sequence continues at coordinate 9,730 of NZ_DUOE01000148.1, forward strand.
TGATGAGTTCCGGGTCGAGCACGTCCACCACCGTCGACAGTCCCTGCCCGAGCCAGGCGGCGAAGTCCCCGATCACCGCCTGCGCCCGTGCATCGCCGGCGCGGGCCGCGGCCATCAGCTCGGGTCCACCCATCCCGGGAGGCAGGCCGTGCTCGACGGCGGTGTCGGCGAGTGCCGTGCCCGAGGCGTAACGCTCCAGGCAGCCACGTCGGCCGCAGGCGCACAGGCGGCCCCCGGGGACGACGGTGAGGTGCCCGAACTCGGGGGCGGTGCCGTAGGCCCCGCGGAAGAGCTGCCCGTCGATCATGAGGGCCGCCCCGATGCCGGTGCCCACGGCGAAGAACACCCAGGTGCCGGCTCCACGGGCGGAGCCGAAGCGGTACTCGCCCCAGGCTGCGGAGTTGGCGTCGTGCTCGAGGACCACCGGCAGGCCCAACCGGTCCTGCAGGCGGGCACGGACGGGTGTGTCACGCCACGGCAGGTGCGGGGCGAAGCGGACGGTCTCGCGCTCCGCGTCGAGAAATCCGGCCACGGCCAGGCCGACGGCCACGGGATCATGGTCAGCCCGGAGCTTGTCGACGATCCCCGCCACCGCATCCTCGAGGTCCTCCCCGGTGTGCGGGGTGGGCACGCTCAGCGTCGTGAGGATCTCCCCCTCCGCCGACACCACCGCGGCGCGGCACTGCGTCCCACCGATGTCGAACCCCACCGTCGGGCGGGGACCCGCCTCACTGAGCTTCATTCAACGGAGTATATCCCGCAGCCGGGAGCCCATGATGTCCCAGGTCCAGCTGCTGACTGCGTGACGACGCCCCGCCTCCCCCAGCGCCGCGGCGTGCCGGGGGTCGTCGAGAAGCATCAGGAGCGCGGAGGCGAGCTCCTCCTCACTGCGGCCGTCGACGACGAGACCGGTGTCCGGGGTGACGGTCTCGGGGGCGCCGCCGGAATCACCGGCGATGACGGGCAGGCCGCAGGCCTGCGCCTCGAGATAGACGATGCCCAGCCCCTCGACGTCGAGGCCTCCGCCGCGGGTGCGTGCCGGCATGGCGAAGACGTCCGCGGAGGCCAGCAGCGAGCGGAGCTCCCCGGTGGGCAGGGGGCCGGTGAACACCACGGCGTCGGCCAGGGGGGCGGCCAGCCTGCGCAGCGCGGATCCGTGTGACCCGGAGCCGACGATGAGGAGGCGGGCCGTCGGGTGCCGCTCGAGGATCCGCGGCCAGACCCGGATGAGCATGTCCTGCCCCTTGCGCGGGACCAGACGGGAGACGCACACCACGAGCGGACCGGCGCCGTGACGCCCGCGGGTGGCGGCCTTCTCCTCCGGGGTGGCGGGGCGGAACCAGTCGACGTCCACACCGGAGGGCAGGTGGCGGAACTCCGGGTGCGGACCGAAGGCCCGGCGGAATCGACGCAGCGTGTAGTCGGAGATGTAGGTGACCACGTCGGCGGTGTCACCGATGCGCCGCAGCACCTGCCGGGCGCCGGGCAGCATGGACCAGCCGACCTCGTGGCCGTGGGTGCTCGCGACGATGCGCGTGGCCCCCGCCCGCCGGGCCGCCGCCCCCATGAGCGCCAGCGGCGCCGCGGCCCCGAACCACACGGTGTCGATGTCCAGCTCACGGATGATCTGGCTCATCGCCTCCGCGGTCGTCGGCGTCGGCAGCATGACGTGTCGCGGCCAGCGGATGACCCGGTACGGCAGCCCCGCGTCGAACTCCGCCGCAGCGGAACGGTCCTGGGTGGAGGCGAAGACCACCACCTGTTCCGGGTCGAGGGTGCCCAGGAAATCACGCAGGTAGGACTGGATGCCACCGACCGTCGGTGGGAAATCGTTGGTGACCAGCAGCGTCCGCGACATGCGTCAGTAGCGGACGGCGCCGGCCCACGGCATCGAGTCGACGGACACGACCTGCACCGGAATGCCGTAGTCGGAGGCGTGCACCAGCTGGCCGTTGCCGATGTACATGCCCACGTGCGTGACGCCCGGGTAGTAGCCGACGATGTCGCCCGGCTGCAGGTCCGCGCGGGACACCGGGGTGCCGCCGGCGAGCTGGGCCTGCGAGGTCCGAGGGATCGCCTTGCCCTGCTGCTGGTAGGCCCACACCATGAGACCGGAGCAGTCGAACTGGTTCGGGCCGGTCGCGCCCCACCCGTAGGGGGAGCCGAGCTTGCTCAGGGCGGCGGCGACCGCCCCGCTGAAGTCGCCGGTGAGGATCGGGGGCAGGGGATCGTTCTTGTTCTCCCATGCCTGTCGCGCCGCCTCGTCGAGGGATGCGACCTTCTCCTCGATCTCCCGGATCCGGGTCTGCAGCTCCTCCTGCTGCTCGGCGAGGACGCGGTGCTGCTTCTCCAGCTGGGACTGCTTGAAATTCGCCTCCGCCACCATGCGGGAGGCGTCGGTGTGCTCCCTGCCGGCGGCGGCGGTCGCTTCCGCCAGCTTCCCGACGGTCCGTTCCGTGTGCCTGGTCAGCGCCCCGAGGTAGGACGCCCGGTCGATGGCGTTCTGCGGGTTCTCCGCGGAGACGGCGTTGGTCACCGGGTCGACCTGCAGGCTGCGGTACTTCGCGCCGGCGAGATCATTGACGTCACGCTGGTAGTCACGCTGCGCGGCCTGGGCCGCGGTGGCCCGTTCCCGCGCGGCTTCCGCTCTGTCCCTCAGGTTGTCGAGTCTCTCCTGCCCGTGGACGAGGTCGTCCTCGAGCTGCTTGACCTCCTCGTTCTTGGCCGACGCCTCCTGGGAGACGTCCTCCAGGGAGGCGATGAGGGTGTCCAGCTCCTCGTCGGCGAGGGCCTCGGGAAGTGCGAAACCCGAGGTCAGCAGGACTGCGCCGAGGGTGGTGGCGCCGGTGGTACGCAGGGTGCGGGTGAAACCCAGGGGGAAGCGCAAGGTCACTCTTTCAGTAACGGAGGCCGGTGTTTTCAGCCATAACTATAGACACTGAGAGATGACTGAGTACAGTCTCCTCAGCTGGTCGTGACCCACAAGACAGGGTCCTCCCCGGAAACAGCGGAACCCGCCTCCCGGACGAGGTCCGGGGGCGGGTCACAGGCCCGACGTGCGCCTAGAAGCGGACGGCGGAGTGGATCGGCTGGAAGTGCAGCGGACGCTCACCGACCGGGGTGCCGGAGTTCAGGGCGTCGACGATCATGCCGTTGCCGACGTAGATGCCGACGTGGGTGGCACCGCCGTAGTAGGCGATGATGTCGCCCGGCTGCAGCTGGTCCAGCGGCACGCGCTGGCCCTGGGAGGCCTGGGCCTGGGAGGTACGCGGGATGGACTTGCCGACCTGCTGGTAGGCCCAGGTGGTCAGACCGGAGCAGTCGAAGGCGGACGGGCCGGTGGCACCCCAGGCGTACGGGGCGCCGATCTTGGAGCGCACGGCGTCGGCGATGGCCTGGCCGGTGGAGGAGGCCGCCGGAGCTGCCTGGGCCGGGGCCGGGGCCGGAGCCGGGGTGTTGTTCACGGCTGCCACGTAGGAGTTGGTGGCCTGCTGCATGGAGGGGACGAACTGCTCGACGTTCGGGACGTTCTGCAGACCCTGGACATTGGCCAGAGCCGGGACGTCGACACGGATGTCGGTGTTCGGGATGACGACCTCAACGGCGTCGGCGACCGGTGCGAGGATGGTGGCGCCCATGACGACCGCGGAAGCGGTCGCGAGACGACGAGAGGCGGTCTTGGTGAGGCGACGGTGCTGAGCCACGAATGTTTCTCCAGATCTTCCTTGTGCCTACCGGGTTAGCTGACGGGTTGGGAGCGGAAGCTTCCCTCCCCCACTCCACGCCCCACACTCCCGTGTGCGGCGCTCTCGCGGAGGATGAACCCCAGAAAACGCTGTATTGGTTCCCCGGCTCCCCTGACGGGGATTAGGCTTTATTTTCGTTTCAATCATTCGGCGGCTTCCTTGCGAAGCCCCGCAATGTCTCGATCAGGTTACGAAACGACAACGAAGCTTGTCCAACGATCCCTCCGGCGCGTCGCCGTTATCGCACCGTTATCGAACAGAGACGTCCCCTCCACCCGGAACAGGTTCGCGGACAAATCAACTATTGACAACCGCCCGTATCGCCGCCTGACCTTGCGGTATCCCGGTCCCGCACCCCTCTGCGGCACCCGGCCATCGCGCCGTCGAAATAGCGATCTGGGCCACCCGACATTTTCACTGTGATTTAGGGCACTGCCCGGTATTCCGGGGGATGACGGGGAGGGTCCAGCCGGGCCGCACGACACTCCCCGGAGCGCCACCCGGCGCCGGCCCCCGGGAAAGCGCCCAGAATGGCGTGTGGCGCGTCGCTAAGCAGAGAACAGCCTGACACCTGGAAGCCGTCCTTCAAACGCTCACACGGCCGCCAGGGACTTATCGACGCAGAAAAGGAGGAGACCCCGCCTCCCCCAGGTATCGGGGAGGCGGGGTCTCAGCTCGTGAGCGCAGTGGTGACTGCAGGCGTGGGCCTAGTCGAGCAGGCCGGCCTCGCGGTCCTTCGCGCGGTTGGCATCCTGGAGGTTCTCCAGCATGGCCTTCTCCTCACGCTCGTTGGCGTGGGAGGTCTCGACGGCGGCGTCAGTGAAGCGCTGGTCGTCGGCCTTGATGAGGGAACCACGGGCGATGCGGTCAGCGAAGCCCAGCTGGTTCATGCGCTTCGGGACGGTGGCGCCGGCGTATGCCAGCGGAACCGGGTGGCCGTGCTCATCGACCGGGCCGAGCGGCTGGTGGATCTCCACGAAGGCACCGTTCGGCATCTGCTTGATGACACCGGTCTCGATGCCGTGCTCGAGCACTGCACGGTCAGAACGCTGCAGACCGACGCAGATACGGTGGGTGATGTAGTACGCGATCGGCGGCAGGATGATGACACCGATACGACCGAACCAGGTCATGGCGTTCAGCGAGATCTGGAAGAAGTGCGCGACATGGTCGTTACCACCGGAGATGGTCACCAGCAGGAAGAAGGTGATGGCCATCGCACCGATGCCGGTACGGACCGGAACATCGCGCGGACGCTGCAGCAGGTTGTGGTGAGCGTCGTCGCCGGTGGCGTTCTTCTCGATCCACGGGTAGGCGAACAGCAGGACAACCATGGCACCACAGACCAGGGCGACCCAGAATGCGGAGGGGATGGTGTAGTTGCCGATGTAGAGCTCCCACGCCGGCATGACACGGGCGACACCATCAGTCCACAGCATGTAGACGTCAGGCTGGGAACCTGCGGAGACCTGCGACGGGTTGTAGGGGCCGATGTTCCAGATCGCGTTGATCGTGGTGAGACCGGACATCAGGGCCAGGACACCGGCGGTCAGCAGACCGTAGCCGATGGCCTTGGTCGCGAAGACCGGCATGATGCGGACACCGACGACGTTGTTCTCGGTGCGGCCGGCGCCCGGGAACTGGGTGTGCTTCTGGTACCAGACCAGCGCCAGGTGAGCTGCGATCAGGCCGAGGATGATGCCCGGCAGGATGAGCACGTGGGCGATGTAGAAACGGTCCAGCATGAGGTCGGACGGGAAGTCGCCGCCGAAGACCAGCCAGTGCAGCCAGGTGCCGATGATCGGCAGACCCAGGATGATGGCGGACATGATGCGGAGGCCGACGCCGGAGAGCAGGTCATCCGGGAGGGAGTAACCCATGAAGCCCTCGGC
>NZ_DUOE01000149.1 GCF_012838985.1 Corynebacterium sp.
AGACAATCGGCGTACCGAACAGCAGCAGCATCACGGTGCCGTGCATGGTGAACAGCTGGTTGAACTGCTCGTTCGACAGGAACTGCAGACCCGGGGAGAAGAGCTCCGCGCGGATCAGCAGGGCCATAAGGCCGCCGAGGAAGAAGAAGCTGAAGGACATGATGATGTAGTAAATGCCCAGCTGCTTGTGGTCGGTGGTGATCAGCATGTCCCAGGCGCGAGACCCCTTACGGTCAAGGCCTGTCGGCTGAGGGCGAGTCGGCTCGATGTAATCATCGAGCCTTGGCGCCACTGCGGTCATAGTTCCTCCTGACTACGAGACAGTCCGCACGACACGGACCGTCAAGCTTTTACTGCGCCTCATCTTAAAGGACGCGTAAGAGATTATTCCAGCCCAATAGGAGCTGGAGACGTAAGCCAGTGTAACCCCACCGGCCCTACAAACCGCAAGGATAACGGCAATTCGGGGCGAATCCACCCGAGAACGGAGCCCACCCCCGAAAATTGTGATCCGGGCCACGGTTGCGAACTGGGACATTGACATTCCTCGCAATTCCCGGGAACTCTCCACTACCCCCGGCCGGGCTCAACCTTTCGTATAGTCTCCCGTGTCGGGAACTAATCCGGCGCGGCATACGTCCACCGGCGCCCACCGGACATCTCCGGGGCCGGCACCCCCTCCGCCCGCCGGATGATTCCTTATATATAGGCCTTCCGGGGGCAGCCTCCGCCCCGACACTCCCGTTCACCCCCGAATCGGAATGTTCCGCTGATCGGACACCAGAGAATGAATCCCCCGATTTGTGGGAATTACCTGGGATACCGGACCTCAGAGCGTTTAGAATGACTAATAATGTGTTTCCCCGGCAGCCAAAGGAACCCGTAGTCATGACCGAGCCACAACGCACCCCAGCCGCCCCGCTGCTGGACAATGTCCTGGACGAGCTCGGGCGCGACATCATCTCCGGAACGCTGCCGGAGGGCCGCACCTTCACCCTGCAGGACCTGTCCAACCGTTTCGATATCTCCCGCACCGTCGCCCGCGAGGTCATGCGTGCCCTCGAGCAGCTCGGCCTGGTGTCCTCCTCCCGGCGCGTCGGCATCACCGTCCGTCCCCGTGCCTCGTGGGCCGTCTTCGACCAGTCGATCATCGACTGGCGTCTGGCGTGCCCGACTGAGCGTCGCTCGCAGCTGCGTTCCCTCAACCAGCTGCGGACCGGCATCGAGCCGCAGGCGGCCCGCCTGGCCGCCCGTAACGGCACCGTGGCCCAGAAGGAGGAGCTGGTGGGTCTGGCTGCGCGTCTGCGTGAGCTCGGTGCGTCCGGGGGCGGGGCCTCCCAGGAGTTCCTCGAGGCCGACAGTCGCTTCCACAACCTGCTCCTCGAGGCGTCGGGCAACGCGATGTTCGCCGCCCTCGCCCCCTCCCTGCTCAGTGTCCTCCACGGTCGCACCCGTTACGGCATGCAGCCGGCGGATCCCGCGCCCGCCGCCCTGACCGCGCATGAGCAGCTGGCCCGGGCCATCGCCGAGGGCGACGAGGCCTCCGCGGAGGAGCAGTCCCGTCAGCTGCTCACCGAGGTCGCGCAGATGTTCATCGACGACTACTGATCCGCTTGCCGACGCCCCCGTGCGTCAACGACGAAGGCGCGGACCCCGTTCCCGGGGTCCGCGCCTTCTCATTCGCCTAGAGCATGCAGGAGACGCAGCCCTCGATCTCGGTGCCCGTGAGGGCGACCTGACGCAGGCGGATGTAGTACAGGGTCTTGATGCCCTTGCGCCATGCGTAGATCTGCGCGCGGTTGATGTCACGCGTGGTGGCGGTGTCCTTGAAGAACAGCGTCAGGGACAGTCCCTGGTCGACGTACTTCGTGGCCACGGCGTAGGTGTCGATGATCTTCTCGTAGCCGATCTCGTACGAGTCCTGGAAGTAGTCCAGGTTCTCGTTGTCCATGTGCGGGGCCGGGTAGTAGACGCGGCCGATCTTGCCTTCCTTGCGGATCTCGATCTTCGACGCGATCGGGTGGATCGAGGAGGTCGAGTTGTTGATGTAGGAGATCGAGCCGGTCGGCGGGACGGCCTGCAGGTTGCGGTTGAAGAGGCCGTGCTCCATGACCTCGGCCTTGAGGTCGGCCCAGTCCTCCGCGGTGGGGACGTGCGCGGTGGACTTCTCGAACAGGCCCTTGACCTTCTCGGTCTTCGGTGCGAAGTCGGCTGGGTCGAAGCCGTCGAAGTAGCTGCCGTCGGCGTACTTGGACTTCTCGAAGCCGACGAACTTCTCGCCGCGCTCCTTGGCCAGCTTGTTGGAGGCCCGCAGCGCCTGGTACAGCACGGCCGCGAAGTAGGCGTTGGTGAAGTCGAGGCCTTCCTCGGAGCCGTAGTAGATGTGCTCGCGGCCGAGGTAGCCGTGCAGGTTCATCTGTCCCAGGCCGATGGCGTGGGAGGCCTTGTTGCCCTCGCGGATCGACGGGACGGAGTCGATGCTGGTGAACTCGGCGACGGAGGTGAGGCCGCGGATGGCGGTCTCGACCGTCTTGCCGAAGTCCGGGGAGTCCATCGCCAGGGCGACGTTCATGGAGCCCAGGTTGCAGGAGATGTCCTCGCCGATGGTCTCGTAGGAGAGATCCTCGTGGTAGGTCGAGGGGGTGTTGACCTGCAGGATCTCGGAGCACAGGTTGGACATGTTGATGCGGCCGTCGATCGGGTTCGCGGCGTTGACCGTGTCCTCGAACATGATGTACGGGTAGCCGGACTCGAACTGGATCTCCGCCAGGGTCTGGAAGAAGTGGCGGGCGTTGATCTTGGTCTTGCGGATCCGCGGGTCCTCGACCATCTCGTCGTAGAGCTCGGAGACGGAGATGTCGCCGAAGGGCTTGCCGTAGATGCGCTCCACGTCGTACGGGGAGAACAGGTACATGTCGTCGTTGCGACGGGCCAGATCAAAGGTGATGTCCGGGATGACCACACCGAGGGAGAGGGTCTTGATGCGGATCTTCTCGTCGGCGTTCTCACGCTTGGTGTCGAGGAAGCGCATGATGTCCGGGTGGTGCGCGTTGAGGTACACCGCGCCGGCACCCTGGCGGGCGCCGAGCTGGTTGGCGTAGGAGAAGGAGTCCTCGAGGAGCTTCATCACGGGGATGACACCGGAGGACTGGTTCTCGATGTGCTTGATCGGGGCGCCGGCCTCACGCAGGTTCGACAGGAGCAGGGCGACGCCGCCGCCGCGCTTGGACAGCTGCAGGGCGGAGTTGATGGCGCGGCCGATGGACTCCATGTTGTCCTCGATGCGGAGGAGGAAGCAGGAGACGAGCTCTCCGCGCTGGGCCTTGCCGGCGTTGAGGAAGGTCGGGGTGGCCGGCTGGAAGCGGCCGGTGAGGATCTCGTCGACGAGGTTCTCGGCCAGCTCACGGTTGCCGTCGGCGAGGAACAGCGCGGTCATGGTGACGCGGTCCTCGAAGCGCTCGAGGTAACGGCGACCGTCGAAGGTCTTCAGGGTGTACGAGGTGTAGTACTTGTACGCGCCGAGGAACGTCGGGAAGCGGAACTTGTAGGAGTAGGCCCGCTGGAACAGCGACTTGATGAACTCGTAGTCGTAGGCCTCGAGGACCTCCGGCTCGTAGTACTTGTTGTCCACGAGGTACTTCAGCTTCTCGTCCAGGTCGTGGAAGTACACGGTGTTCTGGTTGACGTGCTGCAGGAAGTACTGGTTGGCCGCTTCCCGGTCCTTGTCGAACTGGATCTGACCGTTCTCGTCGTAGAGGTTCAGCAGCGCGTTGAGAGCGTGGTAGTCGAGCTGCTCCTCCTGGGAGGTGGCGTGCTCGGAGGTCGTCGTGGTCAAAGCTTCTTCAGGCCTTTCTTGAGGGTGGACAGGGGCGTCAGCACGTGGCTGGTTGCGGCGTCTGAGATGTCCCGGGTGTCAGTCCGAGAGCCTCCGCGTTGGTGAGGAGCCCCTCCCGCAGGATACGCACATCCTCGGAGTTGCCCATCAGCTCGAAGCGGTACACGTAGGGCACGCTGCACTTCTGGGAGATGATCTCCCCGGCGAGACCGAAGTCCCGGCCGAAATTGGAGTTGCCTCCGGCGACGACCGCGCGGATGAGGCTGCGGTTGTGCTCGTTGTTGAGGAAGCGGATCACCTGCACCGGGACAGGGCGGGAGTTCTGGTGCGTCATGGAGGCACCTCCCCCGTACGTCGGGCAGACGAGCACGTAGGGCTCGTTGACGATGAGCGGTTCCTCGTTGCGGTAGAGCGGGATCCGTACGTTGGGCAGATCCAGCTTCTCGACGAAGCGACGCGTGTTCTCCGTCACGGATGAGAAGTACACGACGAGCATCTTCGATTCACTTCCCTTCCAGGAGCGTGAAAAGCCGCCCAGTGTCTCGTGGGCGGCAGGGTGGGCGGGTTGCACGGCGCGCGTGGTCGGACCCGACTCCCGGCGGGCCGATCCGGGGCCGGGACTTAAGCGACGACGGCAGCGAGGCTGCTGATGCGCTCCGGGCGGAAGCCGGACCAGTGCTCGCCGTTGGCCTCGACGACCGGAGCCTGGAGGTAACCGAGGGCGAGGACGTAGTCACGGGCCTCATCGTCGAGGCTGATGTCCACGGTCTCGTACGACAGGCCGGCACGGTCGAGGGCCTTCTCGGTGGCCTTGCACTGGACGCAGGCGGGCTTGGTGTAGAGGGTGATGGACATGGGAGTGGACCTCATTCTCTCGGACAGTCTCTCGGTGTGAAGGCGCTGGACGGGGTGTCTGCCCGGTCCGGCGGCGGTACCAACGACACTATACTTTGTGGTCAACCACCGCAACTAGCACTACATATAGTAGTTACACCGATGATATTCCCAGGACACCCGCCAGACCCGGCCCACATGTTGACCCATCCCCCACGACCGAACCACACGCGTGAAACCACAACGGTGTCATTTCCCCACTTCAGCACCGGCCCGTTACCGTATTGTTATATTCCCCGGTAAGCTTCTGTCCCCTCCCCGACCGGTTCCGGACAAAAGAGAACCGCCCACCGCCGCTGTCCGGGGACAACGGGGTGGACGGTCACTCAGCAGCTGACGCTTAGCCCTGGCGAGCCTTGAAGCGCGGCTCCTTCTTGTTGATCACGTAGACCTTGCCGCGGCGACGCACGACCTGGGCGCCCGGCTTGTTCTTCAGCGACCGAAGCGACTTGCGGACCTTCATCGGGCGCTCCTTTCTGTATGCGCGACTGTTGTTACGATGCGACTTTCTCAACATGGCCCTACCGGCCATGACACGAGGGAACATGTTACCCCACGCCGCAGGCAACCTCCAAAACGCTCGCCGGGCGGAACTCATCGCGCAGCACTAGGGCCAGGACCGTGTCCCCCGAACGTGCCCTCCCCTCCTTCCGCTACCACCCTGACCCTGTGGCCACCCGCGCCGTCGAGCCCGACGCAGACGCCGTCTGCGAGTGCTGCGGGGAGCAGACCGGCTGGAACTATATTGCCCCCGTGTACGGGCCCCGTAGCTGGCCGGAATTCCTGTGCCCGTGGTGCATCTCCTCCGGTCGTGCGGCCCGGGAGCTGGAGGTGTCCTTCTGCGACTACACGAACGAGCCCATCCCCCCGGAGAGCCTGGAAGAACTCGCCTACCGGACGCCCTGCTTCAGTACGTGGCAGGACGCGATGTGGATGACCCACTGCGGGGACGCCGCCGCCTTCCTCGGGGAGGTGGGCTGGGACACCCTGCAGTCGCTGCCGGACGCGCAGCAGTCGCTCCTCGACTACGGCCTGCCCGCCGAGGAGCTGCCACACCTGGTCAAGTACGGTTGGATCGCGGGCTTCCTTTTCCGCTGTCTCACCTGTGGCACGCACGTGGCCTACTACGACATGGGTTAGCACCCACGCACGCGGCTAGGATCGGGGCATGTCCCTCCAGAAGCAGATCATCGACGCCCTCCACGTCAAGCCGCTTATCGACGCCCCCGCGGAGGTCACCGCCCGCGTCGACTTCCTCGCCGACTACCTGCGGGTGACCGGCATGAAGGGCTACGTCCTCGGCATCTCCGGCGGCCAGGACTCCACCCTGGCAGGCAGGTTGGCGCAGTTGGCCGTCGAGAAGCTCCGTGAGGAGGGCGGGGAGGCCGAGTTCTGGGCCGTCCGCCTGCCCCACGGCGTGCAGTTCGACGAGGACGACGCCCAGATGGCGCTCGATTTCATCCGCCCCGACCACCGTGTGACGGTGAACATCGCCGGCGCGACCGGCCAGATGGGCACGGCCGTCGCCACCGCCCTGGGACAGGACACCCTGGGGGATTTCAACAACGGCAATGTCAAGGCCCGCCAGCGCATGATCGCCCAGTACGCCATCGCCGGGGAGAAGTCACTGCTCGTCCTCGGCTCCGACCAGGCCGCGGAGAACGTCACCGGCTTCTTCACCAAGTTCGGTGACGGCGCCGCCGACATCATGCCGCTCACCGGCCTGAACAAGCGCCAGGGGGCGCAGATGCTCGAGTACCTCAAGGCTCCGCCGGCGACGTGGGAGAAGATCCCCACCGCCGACCTCGAGGACGACCGACCCGCCCTCCCCGACGAGGAGGCCCTGGGCGTGTCCTACGAACACATCGACGACTACCTCGAGGGGCAGGACGTCCCCGACGCCGCCCGCGAACGCATCGAGCACCTGTGGCGTATCGGCCAGCACAAGCGGCACCTGCCGCCGGGCCCGCACGACACGTGGTGGCGCTAGGCCAGCTTCTCCAGGGTGTCCCGCGCCGCCTGCACGAGCGGACGCGCGTAGCCCCGCCCGTGGGTGAGGGCGTGCACCGCCAGGGGGTGGAGCTGGTGCATCGGGAAATGGTCGCGGAAGTCCTCCGGCAGCGGCGTGACCTCCCGGTAGCCGCGCCACACATCGTCCGGGAACGCCACCCCGAACAGTGACAGCATCGCCAGGTCCGTCAGCGGGTGCCCGCCGTGGGCGGCCGGGTCGATGAACACCGGCCCGCCTTCAGTGAAGAGCAGGTTCCCGGCCCACAGGTCGCCGTGGATACGCGCCGGCGTCACGTCCCACTGCTTCCCGAGGACCGCCGCGCACGCCTCCTCCACCACGGCCAGGCCGTCGGCGTCGAGGTTGCCCGCCTCCTGCGCCCGCCGGGCGAAGGGCAGGACCCGCTGGTTCACGTAGAAGTCGGCCCAGTCCTCCGTCGGCGTGCACTCCTGTTCCTGTGTGCCGATGTAGTTCGGTCCCTCCCAGCCGGTCGGCGGGGCCCCGAAGGCCTCCGCGCCGGCCAGGTGGATGCGGGCCAGCTCGCGGCCCGCCTGCCGGGCTGCCTCCTGGGTGGGGCCCACCTCGCGCACGAGACGGGTCTGCAGGGTGTTGGCGTCGGTGTCCAGGGAGACGACCTCCACGACGACGTCGGAGGCCTCCCGGAGCCAGCGCAGCCCCGCGGCCTCCGCCTCAGCGGATCGGAGCTCACGGGGCTGCTTGGTGAAAACTTCAGTCATGCAGGAGAGTCTAGTAACGCTCCGGCTCCTCGCCGACCTCGAACTCGCGGCCGGAGATGCTGGTGGCGGTGATGCGCACCCAGTTGTACTTGAGGGTCGGGGCCCACGGCTTGAGCCCCAGGGTATCCGCGTGGGAGACGTCCGCGGAGTTCTCCAGCACCTCAGCGGTGCCACGGACGATGACGGACCAGGCGGTCCCGCCCTCGAGGCCGTCGGCCTCGAAGAGGACGTCGTGGTTGAGGTTGAGGGTGAACAGCTTGGCGCCCTCAGCGGTACGGAAGTAGATCGCCTCACCGTCGACGACGAAGTTGACGGGGAAGATCTCGAGCTCTTCCTTGCGGTGCATCACCACGCGGCCGGGCTGCACGTCGGCGAGGTAGGCCAGGGACTGCTCGGTGCTCAGGGTGCGGAAGACTTCATCATTGAAGGACATGCTGGGGTGACTCCTCGTTCGGTTCAACGCTGATGCGTACTTGTGTATCCCACACTACGTCGGATACGCCTGCGACGAGTGGTGGGCATCAGGCGATCTCCGTCACCGACCCCGCAACGGAAAAGAGGCCCACCCGAAGGTGAGCCTCTCATTCACGTGGAGCTAAGGGGACTCGAACCCCTGACCCCCACACTGCCAGTGTGGTGCGCTACCAGCTGCGCCATAGCCCCGTTGGAACTTGCTTCACTGTACACGGAGCAGCCGCACAGCACCAAATCGCCTCCCACCCCACCCCGGAAAACGAGAAGAGGCCCACCCGAAGGTGAGCCTCTCATTCACGTGGAGCTAAGGGGACTCGAACCCCTGACCCCCACACTGCCAGTGTGGTGCGCTACCAGCTGCGCCATAGCCCCGTTGGAACGTGTTTCAATGTACACCGCACCACGTTCAAGCTCCAAATCGCCTGGTCAGACGCTTATCGACGACGCATCGTCGATAAGCGCCCGCACGTGGTGACTAGCCCAGGAGGATCTTCAGCCACTGGTTGATGTCGCCCTTCTCACCCACGACATCCTCGCCGTCCCGGATGACGCGCGGCGAGGACACGGAACCGGTCTCCTCGTTGAGCTTGTCGGCGTTCGCGGTGGCCAGGGAGTTGGCGGCGTCGACGTTCTCGCCGGAGCGGATCTTGTCGACGACCGCGTCGGAGGCACCCACATGCTTCGCCGCGTTGGCGAAGTCGTCGTTGGACCACTTGTTGTAGATGTCCTCCTGCTCCTCCATGAGGACGGCGCGGTAGTTCCAGTAGACGTCGGTCTCGCCGGCCTCGGCGACGGCCAGGACGGCGGCGGCGGCGCGGGTGGAGTGGCCGTCGATGTTGCCGCGGTCCAGGAAGTTCAGGGTACGGACGTTGACCACCACGTCACCGGCCTCGATGGCGGCCTGCATGTCGGCGTCGGTGTTCTCCGCCAGCTTTCCGCAGTAGGAGCAGGAGAAGTCCTCGTAGAGATCGACCTCAGGGGCGTCCGCCTTGACGTTGTCGGACTTGAGGGTCACGGCATTGTCGGAGAAGTCCGAGGTGAAGGCGACGTCGACCCGCTCCCGGTCGGCGAGGTGCTCGGTCTTCTTGCCCTGGCCGGACATGACGATGTAGCCGATCACGACCGCCGCGATGGCGATGATGGCCACGACGGCCCAGATGAAACCACTGCCGCCCTTGGCGTTCGGGTTGGAGACCTTGGTGGACTTGCTCACTTGTTGATCCTTAGGTTTTTCGGGATGTGTCAGGGATAGAGGGCGAACCTCTGGAAGGGACGGTAGACGGTCCACAGCGTCAGTGCCAGGAACGCCAGGTCACGCAGGATGGTGACGAAGTAGTCCATGGCCAGCTGGTCCACGTTCGGCTCGATGTTGAAGCAGCCGCAGTCGATGCTCAACCCACGCAGCCAGGCCTGGCCGACACCGACGATGAACAGCACCATCACCCACGCGGCCACCTTGCTCGCCGGCCGCAGGAAGATGCCCAGCAGCAGCAGGACGCCACCGGCGATCTCCAGCGGGCCGATGAGGCGCGCCAGGACATCCGACCAGTACGGGGTGAAGATCTCGTAGGCCGCGATGGCCTGCGTCATGTTGAGGTGGTCGTTGAGTTTCGGGATGCCGGCGGAGATCCAGATGTACGCCATGAAGAAGCGCGCGAACGCACTGACGCCGTCGAGGATCAGCCGCACCGTCCGGGACTCGGCCGCTGAATCAGCGACGTCGGCCTCGCCGCCCGGGGTCTCCCGGGCGACGGCCGACGTCGTCTCTGCATGTTTGGTGGTGGACACAACCACGTACTTTAGTCCACCGCGCCACTCCCGGCCCACATGAATTCTGCGGGCGGGCCAAGATCACAGGCTGCTACTTGCCGAGCACCTGGCTCACCACAGCCTGCGCCTCCTGCTGCACCTGGCGCAGGTGCTCCTCGCCCTTGAAGGACTCGGCGTAGATCTTGTACTTGTCCTCGGTGCCGGAGGGGCGGGCCGCGAACCAGGCGTTCTCGGTGGTCACCTTGAGGCCGCCGATGGCTGCATCGTTGCCCGGCGCGTTGGTGAGCTTCGCGGTGATCGGCTCGCCGGCCAGCTCGGTCGCGGTGACCTGCTCCGGGGACAGGGCCTTGAGGATGGCCTTCTGCTCACGGTCGGCGTCGGCGTCGGTGCGCGCGTAGGCCGGGGCACCGTACTCGGCGGCCAGCTCCGCGTAGCGCTGGGACGGGGTCTTGCCGGTGACGGCGGTGATCTCCGCGGCCAGCAGGTCGAGGATGAGGCCGTCCTTGTCGGTGGACCACACCTGGCCGTTGCGGCGCAGGAAGGACGCACCCGCGGACTCCTCGCCGCCGAAGCCGACGGAGCCGTCGATGAGGCCCGGGACGAACCACTTGAAGCCGACCGGCACCTCGACGAGCTTCCGGCCCAGGGAGGCGACGACACGGTCGATCATGGAGGAGGAGACCAGCGTCTTGCCGACGGCGGTGTCCGCCGCCCACTCCGGGCGGTTGGCGAAGAGGTACTCGATGGCCACCGCGAGGTAGTGGTTCGGGTTCATCAGGCCGTGGTCCGGGGTGACGATGCCGTGGCGGTCGGCGTCGGCGTCGTTGCCGGTGGCGATGTCGTAGCGGTCACGGTTGGCGATGAGCGAGGCCATGGCGTCCGGGGAGGAGCAGTCCATGCGGATCTTGCCATCGGTGTCCAGGGTCATGAAACGCCAGGTGGCGTCGACCTCCGGGTTGACCACGGTGAGGTTGAGCTTGTGGGTGTCGGCGATGGCGCCCCAGTAGTCCACGGAGGCACCACCCATCGGGTCGGCGCCGATGGACAGCCCGGAGTCCCGGATGGCGGTGATGTCGACGACGTTGGGCAGGTCGTTGACGTAGGTGTCCATGAAGTTGTACTTCCCGGCACGCTCATCCAGCACACCGGAGACCGGGGTGCGCTCCACCCCCTGGAGTCCGGCCCGCAGGTACCCGTTCGCACGCTCGGCGATCCAGTCGGTGGCGTCGGTGTCCGCGGGGCCACCGGACGGCGGGTTGTACTTGAAGCCACCGTCACGCGGCGGGTTGTGGGACGGGGTGATGACGATGCCGTCCGCCCGCTTCGGGTCGGTGCCGGTCACGCCACCCGCCAGGCCGGCGTTGTGCGCGAGGATCGCGTGGGAGATCGCCGGGGTCGGGGTGTAGCGCCCGCGGTCGTCGACAAGCACCGCGACACCGTTGGCGATGAGCACCTCCAGCGCGGACACCATCGCCGGCTCGGAGAGGGCGTGCGGGTCACGGCCGACGAAGACGGGGCCGCCGATGTTGTTCTCCCGGCGGTAGTCGACGATGGCCTGCGTGGTGGCCCAGATGTGCTGCTCATTGAAGGCATTGTCGAGGGAGGAGCCACGGTGACCGGAGGTGCCGAATGCGACCTGCTGGTCCGGGTTGTCGACGTCGACCTCGCGGGTGTAGTAGGCGGTGACCAGTTCCGCGATGTCGATGAGGTCCTCGGGACGTGCCGGCTGGCCTGCGCGCTCGTGTGCCATGTCTCAAATCCTGTTCGTGTGGTTTCCGGGCATCGGTGACATCCATTGTCGTCGCGTCACAGGGTCCCCGCACGGGTGCCGCCGGAAGATGCCCGTTCCCACCCCCGGCAGGGGGCACCACCCCGGTGTGGTCGACGCCACAGACCGGTAGTACCTTGATCCCATGGAATCGCTGCAGAACGCACTCGACACCGCCGGAGGGGTGGTGTGGGGGCCGTACGTCCTCATCCCCCTGCTCCTGGGCACCGGCCTGTACCTCACCATCCGTCTGGGCGGTATCCAGTTCCGGACCCTCGGGCGGGCCCTCCGGCACGGGCTTCTCGACCATTCCGACACCTCCGGCAAGGGCGACATCTCCAACTACCAGGCGCTGACCACGGCCCTGGCCGCCACCGTCGGCGTGGGCAACATCGTGGGTGTGGCCACCGCCCTGTCCGTCGGCGGTCCGGGTGCGCTGTTCTGGATCTGGGTCACCGGTCTGGTGGGCATGGCCTCGAAGTACACGGAGGCGTTCCTCGGCGTGCGGTTCCGCACCACCGACGCGAAGGGTGAGCAGTCGGGTGGCCCGCAGTACTACCTCAAACGGGGCATCTCCGGCCCGGTGGGGCAGGTGCTGGCATTCCTGTTCGCCCTGTTCGCGGTGATAGCGTCGTTCGGCATCGGCAACCTGACGCAGGCCAACGCGGTGGCCTCCAACGTGGAGCGCACCTTCGGCTTCTCCCCGGTGATCTCCGGTGCGGTGATGTTCGTCTTCGTCGGTGTCGTGCTCCTCGGCGGCATCCGCGCCATCGGCCGGGTCACCGCCGCCTTCGTGCCGATGATGATCCTCCTCTACGTCACCGCCGGCCTCGTCGTCCTCGTGCTCAACATCGACCAGATCCCCGCGGCCCTGGCGCTCATCATCACCGACGCCTTCACCGGCACCGCTGCCACCGGCGGTTTCGTCGGCGCCGGCATCATGCTGGCCATCCAGTTCGGTGTCGCCCGCGGCATCTTCTCCAACGAGTCCGGCATGGGTTCAGCCGCCATCGCCGCGGCCGCCGCGAAGACGTCCCACCCGGTGCGCCAGGGCCTGGTGTCCATGACGCAGACGTTCATCGACACCCTCATCGTGGTCACCATCACCGGCCTGGTCATCGTCACCGCCGGGGTGTGGGACACCGGCCGTGAGTCCGCCGGCACCATGACCGCCGCCGCCTTCTCCGCGGCGCTGCCCGGCGAGTGGGGCGGCACCCTCGTGTCCCTGTCGGTCATCTTCTTCGCCTTCTCCACCCTCATCGGCTGGTCCTACTACGGCGAACGTTCCCTCGAGTCCCTCGTCGGCCGCGCCGGCACGATCCCCTACCGTCTGTTGTTCACCCTCACGGTGTTCCTCGGCGCGACGGTGGAGCTGGAGCTCGTGTGGTCCTTCTCTGACCTCGCGAACGGCCTCATGGCCCTGCCCAACCTCATCGGCCTGCTGATCCTCTCCGGCCTGGTGGCCCGCGAGACGAAGGCCTACCTCAAGTTCGATCCGCGGCTGCGGGCCTCCCCGGAGGAGGTCGCCGCCTACATGCGTGCCCAGGGAGCCGAGTGGCGTTAGTGTCACCGACATGCGCCGCCATGCTCCGCGACGCCTCCTCCGTCGGCCTCGGTGCCGCTCTCGGCGCCCTCGCGCGCTTCGCCCTCGAGGGCCCACTGTCCCTGCTCGGGGTGAACCTCGTGGGGTGTCTGCTCATGGGGTGGCTGCGTCCGGGGGCCTTCTGGGGGCGCGGTGTGCTGGGTGGTTTCACCAGCTTCTCGACGTTCGCCCACCTCACCGCCACCACCACTCCCCTGGCGGCGGCCGGGTATGTGGTGGCCACGCTCGGTGGGTGCGTGGCCGCCTGGTTCCTCGGCGATCTGCTCGCTGATCTGCGGGGGCGGGCCGCATGACGGAGATCCTGTTCACCGTCGGGGCGGTCGGGGCCGGGGGTTTCCTCGGCGGGCTCGTCCGCTGGGCGCTGGCGGTGTGGCCCGGTGGTCTGCGCGGGACCTTCACCGCGAACCTGCTGGCGGTGACCGTGCTCGGCGCGGTCCTCGGGATCGGCGGACTGCCGGCCCTGGCGCTGGGCACGGGCTTCGCGGGGGCCCTGTCGACATGGTCGACGCTGGCCAAGGAGATCGGTGAGCTGCTGCAGGCCCGTCGTTTCCGTCTCGTGGCCGGATACACGTCAGCCACGCTCACCGCCGGGGTGGCGGTGGCGTGGCTGATGGCGGGGCTGTTCCCTTAGTCGGAGATGGCGTCCAGCGGCGGGGTCCTGGCCGCGCGGTTGGCGGGCCAGATCGCGGCGAACACGCCGACGACGCCGGAGCCGGCGAGCATCCACAGCAGCTGTCCCCACGGCACGGACAGGGTGTCCAGGCCCTGGTCGCGCAGAACCTCGAGGAAGGCCCAGCCCAGGCCGAGGCCGATGAGGATACCCATGACGGCGCCGAAGACGGCGATCTGCACGGCCTCGAGGGTGATCATGGTGCGGACCTGGCGACGCTGGGAACCCACGGCGCGGAGCATGCCGATCTCCTGGCGACGCTCGATGACGCCCAGGGTGAGGGTGTTGACGATGCCCAGCACCGCGATGATGACCGCCAAGGCGAGCAGCGCGTAGAGGATGTTGAGCATCATGTCGATGGCCTGGCCGGCCTGGCCCGCCATCTCCTGGGTGCTCATCACCTGCACGACGATGAAGCCCTTGACGGCCTCCTCGAGGTTGGCGCGCAGGTCATCCTCGCTGAGGGAGCCGTCGCCGTTGACACCGACCATGTTCACCACCAGGGCGCCCGGGGGCAGCATGCCGTCGACGGACTCCTTGGAGATGACCATGTTCTGGATCATGTTGTTCTCCTCGAAGAGACCGACGACCTGGATCTCCCGGGGCTCCGCGCCGACGCCCGGGGCGGTGAGCTCGAGGGTGTCGCCGACCTTCCAGCCCTGCTTCTCCGCGAAGGCGGTGGTCGCCAGGACACCCGGGGTGGCACCCAGGTCGGAGGTGCCCTCGGTGACCTCGGTGAGGGCCATGTCGGAGACGTCACCGTCGATGACCATGGTCATCGAGTGCGGTCCCATGCTCTGCGACGCCACCCCGTCGACGTACACCGGCGCCGACGACATGGTGAGGACCTTGTCCACGCCCTCGACGTCGCGGACGGCGTCGGGGGTGCCGGCGGGTGTCGGGAAGCTGGAGTTGGTGGGCCCGGAGAGGACGAAGTCGGCGGAGACGTTGTTCTCCACGACGTCGGAGATCGACGCCTTCATGGTGTCGCCGAGCATGCCGATCGCGGTGACCAGGGCGACACCGAGGGTGAGCGCGAAGGCGGTCGCCGCGGCGCGGCGCGGGTTGCGGCGGGAGTTGGTGGACGCGAGTCGGCCGATCGCGCCGAAGGGCAGTCCGATGACGCGGCCCAGGGTGGGGACGATCGGCAGGGACATCGCCGGGCTGGCGAAGAAGAAGCCGACGATGACGCCGACGGCGCCGACACCGACGAGGATCGCCCGCGTCGAGGTGGAGGAACCGTCGAGGAGCACGCCGGCCAGGGCGGCCCCGGCACCGACGGCCATGAGCAGCGCGCCGATGACCGTGCGGACCAGCAGCGGCTGATCCGTGGACCCCTCGCTGGAGCGCATCGCCTCGACCGGCTTGACCTCACCTGCCCGGCGGGCCGGGATCCACGCGGAGACGATCGTCACCAGGGTGCCCAGGAGGACGGGGACGAGCACGGCGGACGTCGACAAGCCCAGACCCGAGTCCGGCAGGTCGAGGCCCTGCGACGACATGACGCCCTTGATGGCGGCGACGAGGCCGATGCCGGCGAGCACGCCGAGCGCGGAGCCGATGAGTCCGACGATGAAGGCCTCGAACACCACGGAACGGGTGATCTGCTCACGGGCCGCGCCGAGGGCGCGCAGCAGCGCGAACTCCTTGGTGCGCTGCGCCACGATCATGGAGAAGGTGTTCGCGATGAGGAAGGTGCCCACCAGCAGCGCCACCAGTCCGAAGGCGATGAGGAAGTAGTTGACGAACGACAACGCCTGCGACATCGTCTCCGTGAGCTTGGCCGCGAGGGCGTCACCGGTCTCGACCTCGATGCCCTCGTAGGTCGCGGACAGGTGCGCGACGAGCTCCTCGTCGGTGGTGCCCTCCGCCGCGGAGAGGATGAGCGTGCTGGCGGTGCCCTCCAGCGTGTAGCGCTCCAGGTAGGCGTCCTCCGGCATGTAGGCCGTGAGGGAGGTCCGCGCGTCGAGTTCCTCGTCGTAGATGCCGGTGACGGTCATCTCGTGGCGGTCCTGGGGATCCACGACGAGCAGCCGGTCGCCGACCGAGACACCGTAGTTCTCGGCACCGAGGCGGTTGAGGGCGATCTCATCCCCCTGCGTCGGTGCCTCACCCTCGACGATCGTGCGCTGTGCGCCGACGGCGTGCTCCGGGTCGTACCAGATCGACAGGGTGGAGGTGCCCCGGCCGACCTGGATGGGCTCCTCCTGGGCGTTCGCCATCACCACGCTTTGCGACGCCGTGATGTTCGCGTCATTGACCACCTCATCGGAGGCGATGTCGGCACGCAGCGACGCCGGGATGCCCGGCGGGTCCTCGGCCGCGGTCACGACGGCGTCGACACCGTCGTAGGCGCTGCTCACCGCGGACTTGAAGGTGCTGTCCAGCGAGTTGGTGAACATGAAGGCACCGGAGATGAAGGCCGTGCCCAGCACGACCGCCAGGACCGTCAGCGCGAGGCGCAGCTTGTGCGCCGCGATGTTGCGCAGGCTGACCTTGCGCATGGTCGAATTCTTCGCCACTGGTTCGCCCAGCCTCCCCTAGTGCTCGACGCCGGCCATGGCGGCGAGGATCTCGTCCATGGACGGGTCGATGAGTTCGTTGACCAGGCGGCCGTCAGCCAGGAACACGACGCGGTCCGCGTAGGAGGCGGCACGGGCGTCGTGCGTGACGATGACGACGGTCTGGTCGTCCTTGTCGACGGCCGTCCGCAGGATGTCGAGGACCTCAGCGGCGGAGTTCGAGTCCAGGTTGCCGGTCGGCTCATCGCCGAAGATGATCTCCGGACGCGACACCAGGGCACGGGCGCAGGCCACGCGCTGCTGCTGTCCACCGGAGAGCTCCGCCGGCCGGTGGGTGAGTCGCTGGGCCAGACCCAGACGGGTGGTGATCTCCTTGAACCAGGCCTCATCCACCTTGCGGCCGGCGATGTCCGACGGGAGGGTGATGTTCTCCGCCGCCGTCAGCGTGGGAACCAGGTTGAAGGACTGGAAGATGAAGCCCAGCCGGTCACGACGCAGCGCTGTCATCTCCTTGTCGCGCAGCTGCGACAGATCCGTGTCACCGATGAGCGCCGACCCCGAGGAGGCCGAATCCAGGCCCGCCATGCAGTGCATGAGCGTGGACTTGCCGGAACCCGAAGGACCCATGATGGCGGTGAACTGATTCTTCGCGAACGCGACGTTCACGTGATCCAGAGCGGTCACCGCCGTCTCACCCTCGCCGTACTGCTTGTGCAGGTTGACGGCGCGTGCGGCGTACTCGATGCCCTGTCCGGCGTTCTCCCCGGCCACCTGGGACCCGTTGTCTGTCATGATGAGTAGTCTTCTCCTGAAATCTTCTGCTCCAAAGAACAAAGCTAACCGTACAAAGCCTACGGAACACCAAGTTCTGCCGTGATCTTCGGGACCAGTTGCCGATGAAACAGCGTAAAGGCAGCTGCTGACCGCCCTGACGCTACCTGTTGTCGGACGGGAGGGGAACTCCGACGGGAAAGCACAAAACAGCCCCGGGATCACCAACAGTGATCCCGGGGCTGTCTCAGCATATTCAGTTGTTTTTTGTTTAGCGTCGGCGGCAACCTACTCTCCCACACCCTCCCGAGTGCAGTACCATCAGCGCGGGCA
>NZ_DUOE01000150.1 GCF_012838985.1 Corynebacterium sp.
CCCCACCACGGTGGGTCTCCGGCCAACTCTCAGCGAACCGACGGACTAGTGGTAGTTCGGCGCCTCGACGGTCTGCTGGATGTGGTGCGGGTGGGACTCCTTGAGGCCCGCGGTGGAGATCTGCACGAACTGCTTGGTCTGCAGCTCGGCGATGGTGGCGGAACCCGTGTAGCCCATGGAGGCACGCAGGCCGCCGACGAGCTGGTGGGTGATCGCGTCGATGGAGCCGCGGAACGGCACGCGACCCTCGATGCCCTCCGGCACGAGCTTGTCCTCGCTGCGGACGTCCGCCTGGAAGTAGCGGTCCTTGGAGAAGGAACGCTTCTCACCGGTCAGGCCGCGACCCTGCATGGCGCCCATGGAGCCCATGCCGCGGTAGCGCTTGTACTGCTTGCCGCCGACGACGACGATGTCACCGGGGGCCTCGGTGGTGCCGGCGAGCATGGAGCCGAGCATGACGGAGGAGGCACCGGCGGCCAGGGCCTTGGCGATGTCACCGGAGTACTGCATGCCACCGTCGGCGATGATCGGGATGCCGGCGGCGTGGGCCGGGACGGCGGCCTCCATGATGGCGGTGATCTGCGGGGCACCGACACCGGCGACCACGCGGGTGGTGCAGATGGAGCCCGGGCCGATGCCGACCTTGATGGCGTCGGCGCCGGCGTCGATCATGGCCTGCGCGGCGGAGCGGGTGGCCAGGTTGCCGCCGACGACGTCGACGCGGTCGCCGAAGTCCTTCTTCACGCGGGAGACCATCTCGAGGACGCGGTTGTTGTGGGCGTGGGCGGAGTCGACGACGAGGACGTCGACGCCCGCCTCGACCAGCTGGCCGGCGCGGTCCCAGGACTCCTCACCGGTGCCGATGCCGGCGGCGACGAGGAGACGACCCTGGTCGTCCTTGGAGGCGTTCGGGTGCTGCTCCGTCTTGACGAAGTCCTTGACGGTGATGAGGCCGGCGAGCTTGCCCTGCTTGTCGACGATCGGCAGCTTCTCCACCTTGTTGGCGGACAGCAGCTCGAGCGCCTGCTCCTTGGTCACGCCCTCCGGGGCGACGACCAGCGGCATCGGGGTCATGACCTCGGCGACGCGGCGGTCGACGTTCGGCTCGAAGCGCATGTCACGGTTGGTGCAGATGCCGACGAGGATGCCCTCGGCGTCGACGACCGGCAGTCCGGAGATACGGAAGCGGGCGCAGAGTGCGTCCACCTCGCCGATGGTCATGTCCGGGGTGGCGGTGACCGGGTCGGTGACCATGCCGGACTCGGAACGCTTGACGATCTCTACCTGCTCCGCCTGCTCCTCCGCGGAGAGGTTACGGTGCAGGACGCCCAGGCCACCCTGGCGGGCCATGGCGACGGCCATGCGGGCCTCCGTCACGGTGTCCATCGCCGCGGAGATGACCGGGACACCCAGCCGGATGTTCCTGGTGAACTGGGTGGAGGTGTCGACCTCGCTCGGGATGATGTTCGACTCCGCCGGCAGGAGCAGGACGTCATCGAAGGTCAGGCCCAGGAGGGCAATCTTGTTGGGATCGTCGCCCCCGGTGGACACACGCTGATCGGTCATGGAAATGTGGCTCCTTCGCACTGTGTGGCTTCCGCAATGACTACACCCTAATCCCTTTTCCCCCTGGACAGGTAGCGGCAGGGAATTGCCCATTGAGCTGGTCCACAATAGGGTGACGAGTGTGAACTACGACTCGCAGATGCCGCTCGACCCGTTCGCCGACGATCCGAACGATCCGGCGTCCTTCCTGGACCCCGAGGAGCCCGCCCCGCCGCTCACGGACGAGGAGCGTCTGCACGTCACCCAGGATCTGGCCCTGGTGGCCCGCTTCCGTGAGGAGCTCACGCCGCACGGCATCCTCGGCATCTTCTTCCTGTGCGAGGACTGCGATGACCTCCACTACTACGACTGGGACATCATGGCCTCCAACATGGCGGCCACCCTGCGCGGCGAGCTCGCCCCGGTGCATGAGCCCTCCGTCGAGCCCGACGTGAACGCCTACGTCCCCTGGGACTACGCGGCCGGATTCCTCGACGGGATCAACGCACCCCGCCGATAGGTCAGGAAGAAGAAACCGCCGGGAGGTTCATCCGGCGGTTTTTTCTGTGCCTATTCCTGGATCTGCGGCGGTGCCAGCGTCGGGGCCGGTGCGTCGTCGCCCGGATCCACCGGCTGCGGCAGCTGGGTCGGTTCGACGGGGGACGGCAGCGGGTTGTCCCGGATCGGGGGCGGCCCCTGGGTGACAGTGACGGTGGCGGTCTCCGTCTCGGTGTGGCGGGTGGTCTCGGTGACGGTCTCGGTGGTCGGGTCGACCGGCTCCGGGGTGGGCGTCTCGCCCGGCACGGTGGCTGTCGTCGTGGCGGTCACCGTGGTGCCCGGCTCACGGGTGTTCGGCTGCTCGGCCGGCGACTGGGCGTCACGGAGGTTCCGGACCACACGGCGGGCCTCCTCGAGGAGTTCGCGGGTGCCGTCGATGTCGCCCTCGGCGGCGCGGGAGTCGATCTCCTCCAGCGTGCCGGCGAGCTCGACGACGGCGGCGCGGTCACTGAACAGCGCGCTCGACATGCCCCACAGCGGGGAGCCCGGGGTGGCGTTGTAGATCATCGAACCGGAACCGGCGATGACCAGCGTCGCGGCGGCGGCGCCGATGAGACCGGACACGAAGGGACGTCCGCGGCGCGCGCGACGGCGGGAAGTCAGGGAGATGACCACGGGCTCCTCGTCCGCGCCCTCGATGAGCGGGGCCGGGGGCATCTGCTTCTCGACGTCCTCGCGCAGCTCCAGGAAGAGCGCCGCCAGTTCGTCGGTGCCGTCGGAGGGGTCGAGGCCCTGCGAGAGCTCGGTGAGGAAGGCGTCATCATCCATCAGCGGCTTCAGCTGTGTGGTGATGTCACCCGTCGTGGAATCCGCGTGCCTACGCTTCATCACTTCGCTCCTTCATTCTCCGTGGCCTGGGCGTCATCCTGAGTGCCCAGGGTCTTGCGCAACGTGGCCAGCGCACGGTGCTGCGCAACACGCACGGCACCGGGGGTACTGCCCACGACCGCGGCGGTCTCCTCCGCCGACAGTCCGACGAAAACGCGCAGAATCACGATGTCGCGCGCCTTCTCACTTAATGAATCGAGCAGAGCCCTCACTCTGTTACTTCCGTCGGCTGTGAGGGCGTGGTCCTCGGGGGTGTCGCGCTCGGTGATGGTGTCCGGAACCTCATCGGTGGGCAGCGAATGATCGCGGGCCATGGCACGGTGCGCGTCGGCCACCTTGTTGAAGGCGATGCCGTAGACGAAGGCCATGAAGGGGCGACCCTTGTCCACGTAGTTGCCTATCGACGTCGCGACCGCGAGGCAGATCTCCTGGGCGATGTCCTCGGGGGTCGGCGTCCGCCCGCCGCCGACGCGGGCGCGCGCGTAGCGCAGGACCATCGGGTGGACGATCGCCATGATCCGTTGCAGAGCGCGACGGTCAC
Source organism: Corynebacterium sp. (assembly GCF_012838985.1). Classification (GTDB taxonomy): domain Bacteria; phylum Actinomycetota; class Actinomycetes; order Mycobacteriales; family Mycobacteriaceae; genus Corynebacterium. Next base: position 3,473 of record NZ_DUOE01000150.1, read on the forward strand.
CGTCGACGGCCAGCGGCACAAGGTCGGCCAGCTCTGCCTCGGTATCACTCACGTAGTTCTCCTCCGGATCACCTGCGACCCCTTGTGGCACAGGCGGGACCAGAATACCCGTTTACCCTGGAAGCCGAGTTTTATTCCCGGATCCTCCCTGCCAGCTGCTAGTGCACCAAGAATTCATTAAGGGTTAACCTACCGCATTCATGCAGGTCAGGAGCCTGACCATCAGGTCACTCACGCGGCGGCCACATCCCGGCCATGGCGAGGCCATATGGCAGACATTTGATGTTCATCACGCCAGTCCACACTCCACAGGTGCGTCGGAGAGCGTGACTCACCGTCCTGGACTCTGCACCGATGCACACGAGTCTATGACTTCTTGACCTGAGGAGAAAACAGAACATGTCACAACCGCACCTGCTTCCCGGACCGAACGCCGATTTCTGGGACTGGCAGCTCCACGGCGCCTGCCGGGGCGAAGAGTCGGATGTGTTCTACCACCCGGACGGCGAGCGCGGTCGCGCCCGTGCCCAGCGTGAGAACCGCGCCAAGGCCATCTGCCACACCTGCCCTGTGATCTCCGCCTGCCGCGAGCACGCGCTCAAGGTCGCCGAGCCCTACGGCATCTGGGGCGGACTCTCCGAGTCCGAGCGCCTCACGGTCCTGCGCAACCGCGGTGTCGTCCGTGGCGGCCGCCAGGCCACCCGCGTCCCCGCCGCCGCCCACGGATAACCCCCTCCCCCGGAAAACACCGAAGCCCGGCCCGAGCACAAGGCTCAGGACCGGGCTTCAGCGCGTGGTGGTGACTAGTGGTGGTGGCCGTGGGCCGCAGCCTCCGGCTCCTCACGCTTGTTCACCACGGATGCCTCGGTGGTGAGCACCATGCGTGCCACGGAGGAGGCGTTGACCACTGCGGAGTGGGTCACCTTCACCGGGTCGATGATGCCCTGCTCGATGAGGTTGCCGTACTCGAGGGTGGCGGCGTTGAAGCCCTCACCGTTCGGGAGCTCGGCGGTGCGGGCGACGACGACGGCGCCGTCGAGGCCTGCGTTGTCGGCGATCCAGTAGCACGGCTTCACCAGGGCGCGGGCCACCGACAGGACACCGGTGCGCTCCTCGCCCTCGAACTCCTCGGCCCAGGCCTTGAGTTCCTCGGCGATCTGCACGAGTGCGGAACCGCCGCCGGCGATGACGCCCTCCTGCACGGCCGCGCGGGCCGCGTTGATGGCGTCCTCGACGCGCAGCTTGCGCTCGTTGACCTCGGTCTCGGTCGGGGCACCGACGCGGATGACGGCGACGCCACCGGACAGCTTGGCCAGTCGCTCCTCCGCCTTCTCACGGTCCCAGGAGGAGTCGGTGTTCTCGATCTCGCGGCGGATCTGCTCGCGGCGGGACTCCACCTCCTCCGGGGTGCCGGCACCGTCGACGATGACGGTCTCGTCCTTGGTCACGGTGACGCGACGTGCGGAACCGAAGACCTCCGGGCCGACCTCGTTGAGGTGGACGCCGATCTCCGGGTCGACGACGGTCGCGGAGGTGACCACGGCCAGGTCGTCCATGAAGGCCTTGCGGCGCTCGCCGAAGTACGGGGACTTCACGGCGACGACGCGCAGGGTCTTGCGGATGGAGTTGACCACGAGGGTCTGCAGCGGCTCGCCCTCGATGTCCTCGGCGATGATGAGGACGGGCTTGCCCGACTCGACGACCTGCTCCAGGATCGGCAGGAAGTCCGGCAGGGAGGAGATCTTGTTGCGGACGAGCAGCACGAGGGCGTCGTCAAGCACAGCCTGCTGGGAGTCGATGTCGGTGATGAAGTAGGGCGACAGGAAGCCCTTGTCGAAGGAGATGCCCTCGGTGACGTCCAGGGACGACTCGATGGACTGGGACTCCTCGACGGTCAGGACACCGTCCTTGCCGACCTTGTCCATGGCGCCGGCGACCATCTCACCGACGATCTCGTCGCGGGACGAGACGGTGGCGACGTTGGCGATCTCCGTGGAGGAGGCCACCTCGGTAGCGCGGGCCTTCAGCAGCTCGACGGTCTTGTCGGCCGCGGCGGCGATGCCCTTGTTGAGCTCCACCGGGTTGGCACCGGCGGCAACGTTGCGCAGGCCCTCGGCGATGAGCGCCTGGGCGAGCAGGGTCGCGGTGGTGGTGCCGTCACCGGCGGCGTCGTTGGTCTGGATGGCGACCGACTTGACCAGCTGGGCGCCGAGGTCCTCGAAGGGATCCTCGAGGTCGATGTCACGCGCGATGGTGACACCGTCGTTGGTGACCAGCGGGCCGCCGAAGGCCTTGTCGAGCACGACGTTGCGGCCCCGGGGGCCGAGGGTGACCTTCACTGCGTCGGCGAGGGTGTTCACGCCGCGCTGGATGCCCTCACGGGCCTCCTGGTCGAATGCGATGAGCTTTGCCATAGGGCTGTGTTACCCCCGCTTACTTCTCGACGATGGCGAGCAGGTCACGAGCGGACAGCAGGAGGTAGTCCTTGTCCTCGTACTTCAGCTCGGTGCCACCGTAGGGGGAGAAGATGACGACGTCGCCCACCTTGACGTCCACCGGGATGCGGTCCCCGTCATCGTCCATGCGGCCCGGGCCCACGGCGACGACGGTCGCCTCCTGGCGCTTCTCCTTGGCCGAGTCCGGGATGACCAGGCCGGAGGCGGTGGTGTTCTCGGTCTCGGTGATCTCGACCAGGACCTTGTCCTCGAGCGGCTTGATGTTGACGTTTGCCACGATATTCCTCCGTGAAAAGTTGAGAGAGTTGTATGTGCCGGTTGTGGTGCCAGCACAGCCGTCGTCGCGGGTGAACAACTGTGGGTGAGACAACCTTCCTGGCACTCTACCTACGCGAGTGCCAGCACTCAACCTTTCGGGGTGCCAACCCGCCCCGGGCGGCCGACCACCCTGCCGGGGAGTCGGGGTCAGTCGACCCGCAGCTGGCCCATGTTGAGCACGGCGGCCCGCCACAGGCGGTAGTCCTCCGGCTGGTCCTCCTGGTAGTTGCGCACGGCACGGATGCCGTCCTTGACGCGGCGGATGTCGTCGAGTCCGATGTCCTCGCCCTCGGCCCCGACGAAGATGACGGTGCCGCAGATGGCGGCCGTCGGATCGGAGAAGAACGCGGCGTTGCCGGTGGCGGCGGCGTTACGCCCCAGGGAGGCGACCGGGTTCGGCTCGGCGCCGTTGCTCCTGGCCTCCGGGTTGAACAGGGCCGCGTAGTCGGTGCCGTCCTCCTGGAAGGCGACGGCGACGCGGTCCTGGCTGATGCCGCCGAGGAACTGCGCGGCGGAGTCCAGCTCGAACTCGACGATGTTGTGGGTCAGGTCAGGGCGCACCAGAAATCCGGTGATCATGAACGGTCCTTCAGGTGGGATACAGGTCAGCGCTCACAGTAACCCCGCAGGACCGGTCCCGCAGCGCGAGCGGAGACACCCGCTAGGACGAGACGAGCGGGATCTCCACCTCGAGCGACGGATCGGTGCCCACGCTCAGCTCGCTGGCGCCGGAGCCCTCGTGGATGAGCTGGGCGGCCAGGGCGGCGATCATGACGCCGTTGTCGGTGCACAGGGAGAAACGCGGGACACGCAGCTCGATGCCGGCCGCGGCGCAGCGCTCCCCCGCCAGCTCCCGCAGCCGCGAGTTCGCCGCCACCCCGCCGCCGAGCAGCAGCACCTGCGCCCCGACGTCCTGGCAGGCCCGGACGGCCTTGAAGGTGAGCACGTCGCAGACGGCCTCCTGGAAGGACGCGCACACGTCCTCCACGGAGATGACCCGGCCCTCCCGTTCGGCGGCCTCGACGTAGCGGGCCACCGAGGTCTTGAGCCCGGAGAAGGAGAAGTTGTGGCGGTGTCCCCGCTCCTCGTCGACCCGCTTCATCAGGCCGCGCGGGAACGGGATGGTGTCGCGGTCACCGCGCTGGGCGAGCCGGTCGATGACCGGGCCACCCGGGTACCCCAGGCCGAGGAGGCGGGCGACCTTGTCGTAGGCCTCGCCGGCGGCGTCGTCAAGCGTGGAACCCAGCTCCCGCATCGGACGCCCCACGGCCTCCACCTCGAGGAGCTGCGTGTGGCCGCCGGAGACGAGCAGCGCCACCGAGTGCGGCAGCGCATCGCCCTCCAGGTTGGCCACGGCGACGTGTCCGCCCAGGTGGTTGACCCCGTAGAAGGGGACGCCCCACGCGGCGGCGTAGGCCTTCGCCGCCGACGCCCCGACGAGCAGTGCGCCCGCCAGACCCGGGCCGACGGTGGCGGCCACGGCGTCCGGCCTCGTCACGCCCGCCTCCGCCAGCGCCGCCCGCATCACCGGGCCCATCTGCTCGAGGTGCGCGCGGGACGCGATCTCCGGCACGACCCCGCCGAAGCGGGCGTGCTCGGCCATGGACGAGGCCACGGTGTCGGCGAGGATGGTCACGGTGCCGTCGTCGGTGAGCTCGACGACGCCGACACCGGTCTCGTCGCAGCTGGTCTCCACACCCAGGACAATCATGGTCCCGAGGTTACACCCCGTCGCGCTCGCTCCCCGCGGGCCGCTTCATCGTGTACGCGTCCGCCCCCGAGGGCTGGTAGTAGCGCTTGCGCTCACCGATGATCTCGAAGCCGAAGGACCGGTACAGGGCGACGGCGGCCTCGTTGTCGGTGCGGACCTCGAGGAAGACCTCCCCGTCGAGGCCGTCGGCCAGGCGCATGAGCTGGTCCATGAGCAGGCGCCCGAGGCCCCGGCGCTGCTGCGCGGGGTCGACGCCGATGGTGTGGATCTCGAACTCCGGGTCCTCCCGCGGCCCGAGCTGCGCGATACCGCCGTAGGCGAGCAGCTCATCGTCGTCGAAGACACCGAGGTAGAGGTGGTTCGGCTGGGCGAACTCGACGACGAAGATGTCGCGCGTCCAGGGGTTCTCCCCGGGGAAGAGCAGTTCCTCGAGCTCGGCGCAGCGTGCGGCGTGCTCGAAGGTGAGGCGACGGATCTCCATTACAGCTCCACCTCCGGGATGGCCGGGGACTTCGGCACGGCCTTGGGCGGCACTGCGTCGGGGCGACGCAGGTAGAGCGGGACGAGGGGATCCGGGGTGGCGTCGAGGTCGGCGACGGCCACCAGGGACGCGGCGTCCGGGACGAGGTCGTGGCGCGCCACCGCATGGAGGGCCTCCGGCAGCTGGGCCGCCAGGTGTTCCGGCACGGAGAGCACGTCGACGTCGTGCGGGAGCTGCAGCTGCGCAGGCTTCACGACGTCCGGCCCCGCCGTGCGCACCCCGTCCCGGTAGGTGGCCCAGTAGATCTCCCGCCGGCGGGCGTCGGTGGCCACCAGCGCGCGGCCGGCGGGCAGGCGGCGGGCGATCGCGTCATGGGAGCAGACGCCGTGCACCGGGATGCCGAGTGCGTCGCCGAACGCGGCCGCCGAGGCCATGCCGACGCGCAGACCGGTGAAGGGGCCCGGGCCGCAGCCGACGACGACGGCGTCGAGGTCGGGGAAGGTCACGTCGGCATCGGCGAGCAGGGCCTGCACGGTGGGCGTGAGCTGCTCGTTGTGCGCGCGCGTGCCGGGTATCACCCGGTCCCGGCTGCGGCCGGTGGAGGTGTCGACCAGGCCGGTGACCAGGTCGGGGGTGGAGGTGTCGATCGCCAGTACAAGCACGACACCCACACTAGTGCTAGTTGAGCAGTGCCCAGCCACCGTCCTCGGTCTTGCCCAGCGGGAGCATGGCGCGGGCGTCGATGTACTGGCCCAGCGGGACGGTGCACAGGTCGATGTCGGCGCGGTCGATGCGGTCGAAGGCGTGGCCGCCGTCAGCGGAACGCAGCAGCAGGTAGTTGGTGTCCTCCGGGACGCCTGCGCCACCCAGCTTCAGCTCGAAGGCGTCGACGTCGAGGTTCCGGGCGATGCCCTCCTCCGTGGCGTAGGGGCAGACGATGGCCGCCGCGATCCACTCCTCGCCGTAGAGGTCCTGCGGGACCAGGCCGACGATGCCCGGACCGCTGGCCGACACCTTGGCGACGGCCTGCTCGAGGGCACCGGCGGTGTCGAAACGGGTCTCCGCGCCCGTCGGACGCATGCCGATCAGCAGCGCCAGGACACCGATCCAGGCGACGAGGACGATGGCGATGAGGTACTTGGCGGTCGAGGACAGCGACACAGGGGACTCCTAGCAGGGGTTGAGCGACAGACCTGCTCACACTACTCCCCCACCCTGGCAGTCCGCTGGATTCAGAGCAGGAGGAGGAGCAGGATCTGGCTCGCCACGATCTTGCCGATCATCGCCGTCGGGTACACGGTGGCGTAACCGCGGGTCGCGAGCTCGGTGCCGGTCTGCCCGTTGAGGTAGGAGATGATCGCCGGGTTCGTCGTCGCACCGGCCGCCACACCCATCGACTCATCCCAGGTCAGGCGCAGCACCAGCATGCCGACCACCGCGCAGATGAGCGCCGAGGCCACCGTGATGAACAGGCCCGCGGCCATGACGGTGAGCGAGGAGGGGTCGGTGAGGGCCTTCTTGAAGCCGGCACCGGCGGTGGTGCCCACGCCCGCCAGGAACAGGGACAGTCCCAGCGTGTTGAGGGTGTGCACCGCGTGGTAGGGCATCGTCCACGTGACCGGCCCCGTGCGGTGCAGCGCACCGAGCACGAGTCCCGCGACGATGGGGCCGCCACCGAATCCCAGCGACAGGACCGATCCGCCCGGCAGCGGGATGGGGATGAAACCGAGCAGGAGCCCGGCGAGCAGGCCGAGGGCGAAGGGCAGCAGGTCCGGTGCCGCGAGCGAACGCTCCGAGTCGCCGAGGAACGCGCGGACCTCGGCCATGCGGTTGGGCGGGGCGACGACACGGACGCGGTCCGAGTAGTTGAGCACGTCCTCCGGGTGCGGGACCTCATCGGCGTCACCGCGCCGGACGCGGGCGATCTTGAAGCCGGCGGAGACGGTGTCGAGCTCCTCGATCCGGCGTCCCACCACGCGCGGGTTGGACACCGTGATGCGCTTGTACACCAGGTCGGTGCCCTCGATGGTCACCTGCGTCGGCTGGCCCAGGGTGCGCTGCGCCGTGGCGATGGCCTCCTCCGTGCCGTTGATGAGCAGGACCATCCCCTCGCGCAGGCGGTCGGTCGGGGCCGCCAGGCGGTGGTCGTGGGGGCCGTCGACGATGCGGGTGGCGATGATCTCCGCGCCCGCCAGCGTCGGCAGCTGCGCGACGGTGCCCTCGACGCCGGGGCCGATGACCACGCCGTCCCACTGCAGCGGCGCGATGATGAGGCCCTCCCTCCGCGCATCCTCCACGTGGTTGACCTTGAGCAGCGCGGCACCCACCGCGGCGACGAGGATCGAGCCGATCACCGCGCCGGGGTACGCGAGGGAGTAGCCGATGACGGGTTCGGCGGAACGGGTGGCGTCGACAAGCGCACCCCCCTCGACCATCTCGACGACCGCGGCCATGCCGGGCGTCGAGGTGAGCGCGCCGGCGAACATGCCGGCGCCGATCAGCTCATTGAGGCCGAGGAGCTTCACCGCGCCGTAGGCCACGCCGACGAGGGTGCCGAGCAGGGCGATCATGAACAGGGTGAGCCGCCAGCCGCGGGAACGGAACTCCGCGAAGAACTGCGCACCGGCGGTCAGACCGATGGCGTAGACGAACATCGCCAGGCCGAGCTGGTAGAGCAGGGGCGGGATCTGGATGTCGGGGTCGGCCGTCGACAGACCGAGGGCGACGAAGAGGACCGCCGCCGCACCGAGGGAGATCCCGAGGACACGGATCTTTCCCAGGGCGAGGCCGACGGCGAGGATCGCGATGAGGGCGACGAGGGGTTGGGCTACGAGGAAATCCAGCACAAACCCCATTGAACTCCCGGGTGACGGGACGGGCAACCGCGGCACATGGGACAATGGCAGGCGGTCCAGCCGAATATCATTCATTCAAACAAGGAGTCTCACCGTGTCGAAGGTGACGTTCTTCCGCGGCCAGCAGCTGCCGCTCGAGATGCACAAGGTCCGCATCATCCAGAAGCTCACGCTTCTGCCCATCGAGGAGCGCAAGGAGGCGATGGCCGAGGCCGGCTACAACACCTTCCTCCTGGAGAACAAGGACGTCTTCCTCGACATGCTCACCGACTCCGGTGTCAACGCCATGTCCCAGGACCAGCAGGCCGCCATGCTCATGGCCGACGACGCCTACGC
>NZ_DUOE01000151.1 GCF_012838985.1 Corynebacterium sp.
CCTCGAAGTAGAGGTCGACGTTGGCGGCGTCGGCGGCCTCGGCCAGCTCGTCGGCGTGGGCGGCGACGAGGGCCTTGTTGGCGGTGACGACGGACTTGCCGGCGCGCAGGGCGGCCAGGACCAGCTCGCGCGGGTAGTCGATGCCGCCGATGACCTCGACGACGATGTCGACGTCCTCGCGGTTGATGAGGCTGAGAGCGTCATCGGTGAGCAGCTCCCGGGCCACGCCCTCACGCGGCTTGGAGAGGTCGGACACGGCCACACCCTTGATCTCGAGCGGACCGCCGATGCGGTGCGCGAGCGCGTCGGAGTACTCGCCCATCAGGCGCAGCACCTCAGATCCGACGGTGCCGTGGCCGAGAATGGCGACGCCCACCGGCTCGCCGGCTCCCTTGCCGGGGTTGAAGCTGGGCTGCTTAGTGACGGTCATTGTTCTCCTGCACATGGTCGTTGGTGGTCGTAGGTCCGCGCCCGTGAGAAACGGGCCGACGGAAGACAGATTTCCGTGACCAGCCTACCGGGGTCCGCCCACATCCTCAGATTCCAGGGGCCCGACACTCCGCCGGACGCGTGAGATCCCTGGACATATTGCTCTCCGACGATTAATCTGGCGTCACCACCCCCGTGCCTTTTTCAGTGATAGGAGTCAGGTATGTCCCGCCGTCGGACCGCCCGTGCACTGACGGCATGCATGGCGCTCCTGGCGTTCCCGCTGGCCGGGGCCTCCGTCACGCACGCCGCCCACATCACCACGACGGATGGTGTGTGCACCGTCCGCCACACCCCCGCCGAGACCGAGAGCGGACTCGCCCTGTCCGGCGTGTTCGCCGCGAACTGGTCCGCGGAGATCCTGCGGGACGTCCCCTCCGCGGCGGAGGACATGACCCTCGCCCGGACCTGGCACGCGGACAAGACCTCCGAGCAGCTGGCTGACATGCCCGTCCACATCCAGGCGGCTCTGGGGCGGATCAACGCGGCGAGCGCCCGTGCCGGTTACCGGGACGGGGAGGCCACCGCGCCGCTGCGCATCCTCGTCGAGCGCAACAACCACCGTGCCGCCGGCGGCGACCGCTACACGATGACACCCGCCGAGGCTCGCAACCAGCTCGCGGATTCCCGCCGCACCGGAACGACGCGGCTGCTCAGCGGCACCCGGGAGGGTCTGTCCGTGGCCGCCGAGGAGGCCTGGCTGCGGGCCTGGGAGCGGACCCCCGGCGCGCAGACCGAGGCGGACGCCTTCCGGGCGGAGCTGCGGATGTGCTCCGCGGGAGGTTCCGGCACCGTCGGCCGCGACGAGTCGTCCCCGTCGTCGGGCCGTACCTCCGCTACGCACGTGCCCGCCTCGCAGGGGCCCGGCGGGGGTGTGCCTCTCGGTACCATCCACACCTCGCTGGTCGTGGCACTGCTGGAGGACGCCGGCAGCATCAAGGGCCTCTTCCACTGACACCGGCCCGGACTAGGGGTCCCGGGCGCTGATGACTTCGCGGTGGGTCTCCCCCGCCGCGTCGACGACCATGATGCCCGCGTAGTCGGCGCGCCCCACCGGCAGGAGCCGGGCGGTGATGGTGCGGGAGGTGGGGTCGGCGAGGGCGTCGAGAAGCACACGGTGGGTGGCCCGCGTCCGTTCATCAGGGTCGCTGTGGTGCAGGAGGGTGGTGCGGTCGTCGTAGAGGCGGACGGTTACTCCCCTGGCCCGGGCCTCCCACACCGCACGGGTGATCTCCTCCTCCTGGAACAGCGGGGACCGGATCGAATCGCGCAGCCTGAGTTCCAGCAGGTGTGCATTGGCCCGCAGGGTCTCGGGGCTGCGGGCGGGGTCGAGCGCCGTCGTCAGTTGCCCGCCGATCCACGCCGCGCTGTCCGCCAGGAAGGAACGCCGGGCCGCGATGAGGCTCAGGCCTGCGGTGCGCCGGTACTCCTCGGCCAGTTCCCCTCCCAGACGCCGGTTGAGCAGCGCCACCAGCCGGGGAGCGGCGGCCGCCGGCACCATGAGAACGCTCATGGTGAGGAGGTCCCGCATCCAGCCGTCGGCGGGACCCCACCAGCCCACGAGCGCGACCCCCACCATCCAGGACCCCACCGCCACACCCCACCGGCCCCGGATGGCCAGGTAGAGGCAGAAGAGCACGTGGATCCACAGCTGCCACAGGACGGGCAGGTGCGGGGCGGGCGGGGTGGCGTCGATGAGCGTCGACGCCAGGAACACCGGCAGAGCCACCGCCGCCACGACCGTCGCGGGGGTGGGCAGACGCAGGTGCTCGCCCTGCAGCAGCGCCCACAGCAGGACGGACACCGCCACCATCGCCACGACGAGGGACGGGACCTGCCACCCGCCCGCGAGACCGAGTCCGAGGACGACCAGCCCGGCGACGACGGCGTGCTGGGTGCGGAAGATCCACGTGGGGGTGAGGTCCTCGAAGGGCACGCCTGCCGGCTCCTGCGGGGCGGGACCGGTCGGGCTCCAGGCCAGGGTGACGGTGGTGCCCCGCCCCGGCGCGGAGGAGACCTCGGAGGTGCAGCCCTCGGTGCCGGCCATCCGTCCCGTGATGGCCACCCGCAGCCCG
>NZ_DUOE01000152.1 GCF_012838985.1 Corynebacterium sp.
ACTCCTTCGCCATGATCCGCTCCCGCGCCGTCGACGTCGCCGTCCTCGGCGCCATGGAGGTCTCCCAGTTCGGCGACCTGGCCAACTGGATGATCCCCGGCAAGATGGTCAAGGGCATGGGCGGCGCCATGGACCTCGTCCACGGTGCGCAGAAGATCATCGTCATGATGGACCACACCACCAAGAAGGGCGACTCCAAGCTCCTCCCGGCGTGTGTCCTGCCGCTGACCGGCGCGAAGTGCGTCGACATGATCGTCACCAACTACGGCGTCTTCGACGTCGACCCGGTCGAGGGCCTCACCCTCCTCCAGTGCGCCGAGGGCGAGACCGTCGAGTCCGTCCGCGCGGTCACCGAGGCTCCGTTCGAGGTGGCCGAGGGGCTCTAGGCTTATCGACGCCGCCCGTCCGCCGTCCCCGGGCCGTGGTTTGACCCGCCGACTACAGTGGTGGGGAACCTGTCCCACCCGCACGAGCGAAGCGAGATAGAAACACCCCATGGCACGCATGCAAGAAAGCGCCGACCTGCTCAAGTGCTCCTTCTGTGGAAAGAGCCAGAAGCAGGTCAAGAAGCTCATCGCCGGCGGCGGTGTGTACATCTGTGACGAGTGCATCGAGCTCTGCAACGAGATCATCGAGGAGGAGCTCGGTGCCGCCCAGGAGGCGGAGCAGAAGGAGGACAAGCTCCCGCGCCCCTCCGAGATCTCCGCCTTCCTGGACAAGTACGTCATCGGCCAGGACAAGGCCAAGCGCATCCTCGCGGTCGCGGTGTACAACCACTACAAGCGGATCCGCACGGAGGAGCTCGCCGCGTCGACCACTTCGCGCCGCAAGAAGGAGGAGGTGGAGATCGCGAAGTCGAACATCCTCCTCCTGGGTCCCACCGGCTCCGGCAAGACCTACCTGGCGCAGACCCTGGCCCGCATGCTCGACGTGCCCTTCGCCATCGCCGACGCCACCTCGCTCACCGAGGCCGGCTACGTCGGCGAGGACGTGGAGAACATCCTGCTCAAGCTGCTGCAGGCCGCCGACTTCGACGTGCCGCGCGCGCAGCGCGGCATCATCTACGTCGATGAGGTGGACAAGATCTCCCGCAAGTCCGACAACCCGTCGATCACCCGCGACGTCTCCGGCGAGGGTGTGCAGCAGGCGCTGCTGAAGATCCTCGAGGGCACCACCGCCTCGATCCCGCCGCAGGGCGGGCGCAAGCACCCGAACCAGGAGTTCATCCAGCTCGACACCTCCAACATCCTCTTCATCGTGGCCGGCGCCTTCGCCGGGCTGGAGAAGGTGATCCAGGAGCGCGTCGGCAAGAAGGGCCTCGGCTTCGGCGCGGAGATCGAGTCCGCCTCCGACCGGGAGAAGACCGACCTCTTCGAGCAGGTCCGCCCCGAGGACCTGGTGAAGTTCGGCCTCATCCCCGAGTTCATCGGCCGCCTGCCGATCGTCGCCACCGTGGACAACCTCGACCGTGACTCCCTCGTCCGGGTGCTCACCGAGCCGAAGAACTCCCTGGTCAAGCAGTACCAGCGCCTCTTCGAGATGGACGACGTGCAGCTCACCTTCTCCGAGGACTCCCTCGGCGTCATCGCCGAACTGGCCCTCGAGCGCGGCACCGGCGCCCGTGGCCTGCGCGCCATCATGGAGGAGCTCCTCGTCCCGGTGATGTACGACATCCCGGACCGTGACGACGTCGTCGAGGTCGTCATCACCGCCGAGGTCGTCCGCGGCGAGGCGGAGCCGCAGCTCATCCTCGACGCCGAGAAGGCCGACGAGGAGAAGGAGACCGCCTAGGTCCCGCTCCTCAGGGATTGCCGGGGCGGAGTTCCCGGAGTCCTGCGATGCGCGAGTGAGAGAGGATCCAGTCCGCTGCGGCGGGGCAGATCCACCGCGCTGTCCGGTCCAGTGCCAGCTGTCTCCTGTCGAGGTAGGAGTCCTCTGCGGGGCGGCTGGCCTGCACTAGGGGTTCATGGTGTGCACATCGGTTTCGCAGCCTGTAGATCAACTCGACTTCCCCGCGGAAGGCAGCCAGTGACGGTGGCGGCGAACCGATCAACGTGGCCTGGAGCTTGGGCCAGACGGTTGTCTGATACCTGCTCGAGAGAAGGAAGAACCAGAAGTCGAAGCTCAACTCCGCGATGATTTTTCCGCTCGGGGCGGGGACAGCATCCGTGCCACCTGCTCTTCTCTGAGCTTTACCGATGGATTTCCTGGCGAGGTGATCGAATGGAATCTGCGTGTTGTTGAACCAGTGCGAGCCATAATGCGGGGAAAGTGCTGAATCCACGCGGTTTCTCAGCAGGACCTCGACATGCTGAATGTCTTCCAGAAGGGCTTTGCTCAGTCGCGTGTTCCACACATAGAGATCTTCGACTGCAGGGTGGAATGCGTACCTGCTCATCCGTGCGCCTGAAAACCAGCTGTTCAAGTCAACCGTGGGGTCGTTGTCGGAGAACGCGTTGTTCGCCATGACTTCAAGTGATACCCTAAATCCGAAGGCCCCGGGTCGATCCCTGCATTTTAGATGTACATCGCCGGGGTCATAGATTTTTCGGGGTGGGGTCCCGCGGACAGAGACACCACCGCCCCGGTCCCCTCTGGTGAGGGGCCGGGGCGGTGGCGTCGACAAGCAGCTTAAGAGAACAGTGCCGGCAGCTCCTGGGACAGGACGAACACGCCCATGACCAGGACGAAGATGCCGAAGCCCTTGCGCAGGGCCTGCTCGGGCACGACCTTGGTCAGGCGGGCACCGATGAGGGCGCCGATGAGCGCCATGCCGGTCACGCCGAGGACCAGCGGCCAGTTGAGCGACACCGTGGTCAGGTAGCCCGCCAGGCCGGCGAAGGACTTCATCGAGATGACCAGCAGCGACGTGCCCACCGCGACCGGCATGCTCAGGCCGCCGAGCAGCGCCAGCGCCGGGACGACGAGGAAGCCACCGCCCGCGCCGACGAGGCCGGTGACCAGGCCGACGACCAGACCCTCGATGAGGATCTTGCCCAGCGGGAGCTTCGTCTGTTCGACGGTGTCACGCTTCTTGCGGCCGCGCAGCATGGCGATCGCCGTGGCGATCATCATGACCGCGAACGCGAGCATGAGGATCACGCCGGGGATGTAGCCGCCGGCCAGGCCGCCGAGGAACGCACCCGCCATGCTGGCGGCACCGAAGATGAGTCCGGTGCGCCACTGGACGTTGCCCATGCGGGCGTGGGTGAGGGTGCTCAGCACGGAGGTGGCGCCGACGACGAAGAGCGACGCCGCGATGGCCTCCTTGGGGTCCATCCCCGCCACGTAGGTGAGGAGCGGGACCGTGAGGATCGATCCACCGCCACCGAGCAGACCCAGGGAGAGTCCGATCGCGATGGCGAGGATCAGTACCGCGATGAGGGTTCCCGACACGGCTTACTTCGCGTTCTGGTGGTCGACGTAACCGAGGTAGGAGCCCTCGAGCTCGTGGATGTCGTAGCCCTTGCGACGCAGCGCGGAACCGGCGACCGAGTTACGGACACCCGACTGGCAGTAGGTGACGATGGTGCTCTCGCCCGGCTCCGGCAGCTCGTCGAGGTTCCACAGGACGCGGCCACCGGAGAGCTGGTGGGAGCCCGGGATGTGGCCGTCGGCGTGCTCGGTCTTGTTGCGCAGGTCGAGCAGCATGTCACGCTCGAAGCCCTCGAGGTCGGCCTGGGCCAGGACCTGCGGGGTCATGGTGGGCAGTCCCTCGAAGTCGGTGATGTAGCCGGTCATCTCGTCGATGCCGACGCGCATGAAGTGGTGACGGTAGTCCTCGGCCTCGGCGGAGTCCTTCGCCAGGACGATGAGGTCGGCGGTGTCGGTCTCCGGGTCGTAGACCCAGGAGCCGTAGGTCGCGGCCTTCTCGATGCCCGGGACGTTGACCGACCCCTGGACCGTGCCCTGGTGGACCTCGGTGTGGTGGCGGGTGTCGACGACGATCGCCTCACCCTTCTCGATGCGGGTCGCCAGCTCAGCGTGGTCGACCTCCGGCAGCGGGGTCAGCGGGTAGCCGAGGACGGCCGGGCCGATCTTGTTCTGGCGCTTCATGCGGCCGAAGTAGGCGTGGGCGTCGGGCTGGCCGTCGAGAAGCTCATCGACGAAGCCCTGCTCGTCGTCGTTCTTCAGGTACGGGGCCCACCAGGCGTAGTTGCGCTCGTAGCCGACGGTGGTCGACGGCAGTGCGCCGAGGGCCTTGCCGCAGGCGGAGCCGGCGCCGTGGGCCGGGTAGACCTGGACGTGGTCCGGCAGCTCGAGGAAGACCTCCTTGAGGCTGCGGAAGATGTCCTTCGCGCCGCCGAAACGGGTGTCGACGCCACCGGCGGCCTCATCGAGCAGGTCCGGGCGGCCGAGGTCGCCGGAGAAGACGAAGTCACCGGAGAGCATGTAGCCCGGGGTGTCGGCGAAGGCGCCGTCGGTGATGAGGAAGGAGAGGTGCTCCGGGGTGTGGCCCGGGGTGTGGCGCGCCTCGATGGTGATGTTGCCGATCTTGATCGTGTCGCGGTCGTACATCCGCTCGCCGTCGAAACCGTACTGCCAGTCCTCGCCGCCCTCGCCGGAGAGGTAGACCTTCGCGCCGGTGGCGGCGGCGAGCTCACGGGTGCCGGAGAGGTAGTCGGCGTGGATGTGGGTCTCGGTGACCGCGACGATCTCCATCCCGTGGTGGGCGGCGAGGTCGAGGTATTCGGTGATGTCGCGGCGGGCGTCGACGACGACCGCGGTGTTCTCCGCCTGGCAGCCGATGAAGTAGCTGGCCTGGGCGAGGTCTTCGTCATAGAAACGTTCGAGCAGCATGTGCGTCACTCCAGATGGTGTCAGCGGATGAATAATTTTCCGTTTGGTTGTGACACTACCATGCCATATACCCTGGGGGGTATCAAGTGATTTTGATGAAAAGCCAGGTCAGGGTGCTTTTATTCTTCTTCCGGAGAGTGCTTTTCGACGTCCACCGTGTCGCCCTCCATGTCGTCGTAGATCCCCAGTCCGGCCTGGGAGTCCTCGTCGTGGCGGTCCGGCGTGAGGTAGCTGCGGTGCCCGCTGTCGGGGATGTTGGCCGTGAGGAAGGACAGCACCGCGTCCACCGCGAGCCGGTGGATGCCCGCGGTGTTCTCCCGGCTGGTCGTGTCGACGTCGGTGAGATTCACCATGAGGTCGCGGTGTGTCACGCGCGTGAAGGCGAGGGAGAGGAGGAGGTAGAAGATGTCCTCCGCGCCGATCCCCGGGCGGAAGGCCCCCGAATCCTGGCCCTGCATGAGCAGCTTGTCCAGCTGGAGTGAGACACGTGTCCCCGGGACCAGATTGGCCAGGCTGGTGATGTTGAGCACGCAGTGGAGGCCTTCGTGGACGAGGAGGCGGATCGCCGCGGGGTTCTCCGTCATCGTGAGGTACAGCGCGTCCACCAGACGGGTCACCCCTTCCACCGGCACCAGGGTGTCGCTGACGAGCTGGTCGGCCGGCGGCTGGAGGCGGTGGGCGGCCTCGCTGAGGCAGCGGAGGTAGAGGCCCTTCTTGTCGCCGAAATGGTAGTGGATCATCCGCTTGGACATACCCGAGAGCTTCGCGATCGTGTCCAGGCGCGTCTCCTGGAATCCGAGCTCCGCGAACTGGTGGAGAGCCACGTCAATGACCCCGTCGACGGTGGCTGAGTCGTCGAGCAGGGGCAGGTCGTCGTTGAACATGCGGGGTCGTTCCCTCCGGGGGGCACGGGTCAGGGTGGAGATGGGGTCTGCCGGGGTGGCGCGGGCGGATCCGCGCGGGTCGCCACCGGCACTGCCCACCATCGTGCCTGATGTGCCGACCGGTGGTGGCGCGGCAGGACCATGAAACTTCCGGACCACCCGATGTAGCGACGTTCTTCCAGCGGAAACAGCCGGATCGCGGGCGAGGTTACGCCCATCCGGGGGTGACGGCCGGGAAAGGTCATAAAGGCTAGACTCGCAGGCGTTGGTGCACTAGACAGCACGAAAGGACCCCCATGACCCAGAACCCCGTGAAGATCGCCGTGACCGGTGCCGCCGGTAACATCGCCTACTCCCTCCTGTGGCGCATCGCCGCAGGTGACGTCTACGGCCGTGACACCCCGATCGAGCTCACCCTCCTCGAGATCCCGGCCGCCGTACGCGGCGCCGAGGGCGTGGCCATGGAGCTCAACGACTCCGCCTTCCCCCTCCTGCGCAACATCACCGTCACCGACAGCGCCGACGTCGCCTTCGACGGTGCCAACGCCGCCTTCCTCGTCGGCGCGAAGCCGCGCGGGGCGGGCGAGGAGCGCGCCGACCTCCTGAAGAACAACGGCGGCATCTTCGGCCCGCAGGGCAGGGCCATCAACGACCACGCCGCGGACGACGTCCGTGTGCTCGTCGTCGGCAACCCGGCGAACACGAACGCCCTCATCGCCCAGCGCCACGCCCCGGACGTCCCGGCCGAGCGTTTCACCGCGCTGATGCGCCTGGACCACAGCCGTGCGCTGTCCCAGCTGGCAGAGAAGCTCGGTGTGCTCACCACCGATTTCGAGAACGTCGTCGTGTGGGGCAACCACTCCGCGACCCAGTTCCCGGACGTGACCTTCGCCACGGTCAAGGATGAGCCGGTCATCGAGAAGATCGACCACGACTGGTACGTCAACGAGTTCATCCCGCGCGTCGCGAAGCGGGGCGCCGAGATCATCGACGTCCGCGGCAAGTCCTCCGCCGCCTCCGCCGCCTCCGCCGCGGTGGACCACATGCGTGACTGGGTGCAGGGCACTGAGCAGTGGGCTTCCGCCGCTCTGCCGTCCGACGGCTCCTACGGCATCGACGAGGGACTCGTCGCCGGCCTGCCGACCATCTCCCGCAACGGCGCCTGGGAGGTCGTCCAGGGACTCGAGCTCAACGACTTCCAGCGCGAGATGATCGCGAAGAACGTCGCGGAGCTCAAGGCCGAGCGGGACGCGGTCGCTGACCTGCTTCCTTAGCGCGTCAACTCGCATCCGCCGCCAATCCCGGTAGGGTGCACAAGCATGCGCTTCGGGATTGATTTCGGAACCACCCGCACCGTCATTGCGGCGGTCGACCGGGGGAACTACCCGGTCGTCAACGTCACGGACACGGACGGCGACTCACGGGAGTACATCCCCTCTGTCGTCGCGCTGGACAGTGAACGGCTGGTCGGTGGCTGGGAGGCGCTGGCGGTCGGTGGCCCGACCCTCACCCGCTCCTTCAAGCGGCTGCTGACCTCCCGTACCGTCACTGCGGAGACGCCCGTCCGGCTGGGCAAGGAGGAACGCCCGCTGGGCGAGGTGCTGACGACCTACGCGGACGGCGTCGTGAAGCAGCTCCGTGAGCACGCCGGCGACGAGGACATCGAGATCGTCCTCGGCGTCCCGGCGAACGCGCGCTCCGCGCAGCGTCTGCTCACCCTCGACGCCTTCACCCGCGCCGGGGCCACCGTCCTCGGGATGGTCCACGAGCCCTCCGCCGCGGCCTTCGAGTACACCCACCGTCACGCCCGCACCCTCACCGCCCGCCGTTCGAGCATCATCGTCTACGACCTCGGTGGCGGCACCTTCGACGTCACCCTCATGCGTCTCGACGGCCCCGAGCACGTCGTCGAGACCTCCCTCGGCGTCTCCCGCCTCGGTGGCGACGACTTCGACGAGGCTCTCGCCGACCTGGCGCTGGCCACCGCCGGCCGCGCCGACGACGTCTTCGGCCGTCGCGCGCGCCAGTCGCTTCTCGACGAGGCCCGCACCGCCAAGGAGCAGCTCAAGCCGCAGTCACGCCGCATCGTCATGGAACTCGATGACGACGACGTCATCGTCCCCGTCGCCGAGTACTACGAGGCCGTCACCCCGCTCGTGGAGCAGACCCTCGACGCGATGCAGCCGCTCGTCGGCGTGGAGGACTCCCTGACCGACACCGACATCGCCGGCGTCTACCTCGTCGGTGGCGCCAGCGCCCTGCCGCTCGTCCCGCGCATGCTGCGCGAGCGCTTCGGACGTCGCGTCCACCGTTCGCCGCTGCCCACCGCCTCCACGGCCGTCGGACTGGCGATCGCCGCCGACCCGGACTCGCTCTACCACCTCAGCGACCGCCTCTCCCGCGGTATCGGCGTGTTCCGCGAGCGTGACGCGGGTGCGGCCGTCAGCTTCGACGCCCTCGTCGGCCCCGAGGCGAAGGCCGACGCCGGCGACACGATCACCGTCACCCGCCGCTACCGCGCCGCGCACAACGTCGGCTGGTTCCGCTACGTCGAGTACTCCGCCCTGGAGTCCGACACCGAGCAGCCCGGAGACCTCACCCTGCTGGCCGAGGTCATCGTCCCCTTCGACCCGGCGCTCCGCGGGCTCTCCGAGGAGGAACTGGCCGCCGTCCCCGTCGAGCGTTCCGACGACGGCCCGGAGGTCATCGAGACCGTGACCATCGACCCGAACGGCATCGCCTCGATCAGCATCCGGTGCGAGGACGAGGATTTCGAGGTCACGGCGACGGTGTCGGTGACGGAGTAAACGCCTCCGCCCCCTCATCGAGCCACAGCGCCACGCAGCGGCCGTCGGTGAGGTGGATCTCCGTGTTGGTTCCTTCCGGTCCACCCAGGATCAGTCCCTCACGTCGGGCCGCGAACCCCCGCACCTCCCGGACCTCCACGATGTCTGTGGCCGGCACCCGGAGAATTTCCTGCCTGCCTTCCCGCAGCACGAGGTCTTCACCCAGGTAGTGAGGGTGGACGATGCGCCCCGCGAGGTATCCCCACAGCAGCGGGATCGAGTACAGGGAGCCCGCGAACAGCAGCAGACGCAGCCACGGCCACGGCACGAGCAGCTCGATGACGATGATCTCGATGACGATCGCCACCGTAAACATCGCCGGCAGGTGCCACCACCTGGTCCGTGCGTGCAGGGGCACCGCACCTTCCGGCACCACGACCCGGCCCCTGAGCAGCCGTCCCAGGTCGGTGATGGCGCGGACCTCGTGGAGGAGGATCCGCACCGGCAGCGGCCGGATCCCCCGACGCAGGGCACTCCACACGTAAGCACCGGCGAGCGCGGCCTCCACGGCGAGGAAGAGGGCCACCGCACCCCACCCGGAGAGGTACCTGTTCCACCACAGCCAGGCGTCGAGAAGCGCGACCGCGACCACTGCCATCGGCAGCACACACCTCACAGCGCACCCGCCAATTCGGCCAGGGCCCGGGCCTGGGCACCGCGGGTCTCGACATCCCGCAGCTGCAGCGGCACCTCACCCGGGGTGAGGGTGGGGAGGATGCCGTCACTGATTCCGCGCAACCCCCGCAGCTCGGCGATGTTGTCATCCGCCGCCGCCGGGGCGAGGTCGCCGAGCTCCTCCCACAGGTCCCGGAAGCGCAGGGTGTTCGCGCGCCGGGCCGGATCGCGCAGGTTGCGGCGCAGCACCTCCCACGTCTCCGCGGAGGCCACACCCGTGAGCCCCATGAGGTCGAGGGCGTCGATCTCCATCCGGGCAGGGATCCCGTCCCCGAGCAGTTCGCGGATCCCGGACCGGATGTCGGCGGGCAGCCCCAGCTCCCCGGACTGCAGGGCCAGCAGGCGGGAGCGCTGCGCCCGCAGGACGGTGAGCTGGGAATCGATGCGGGACAAGGCGGCGTCGATAAGCGAGGAGGAGTCGGAACGGATGTCGGCGAGGGTGATGCCGGCGTCGACGAGCGCCCGGACGCGCAGCAGCGCGGCCAGATCGGCGAGACCGTAGTCGCGGTAGCCACCGGCGGTGCGCGGGGGCTCGGGCAATGCGCCGGAGGCGTGATAGTGGCGCACGGCGCGGACGGAGCAACCGGCGGCGCGGGCGACCTCGGAGATTCTCATGGCACCAGCATGAACCATGACGTCACGTGAGGGTCAAGCCCTCAGGTGCAGGGGCTATGATGGTCCGAGTGAACGACCAGACCGAGGGGAAGATGTTGATGGGTAAGAACCGAGCTGACGCACTGCCGAAGTCCTGGGATCCTCAGTCCGTGGAGGCCGAGCTGTACCAGGGTTGGGTCGACGCCGGACATTTCACGGCCGATCCGGAGAGTGACAAGCCGGCCTACTCCATCGTGCTGCCGCCGCCGAACGTGACCGGCCAGCTCCACATGGGTCACGCCCTGGACCACACCCTCATGGACGCCCTGGTGCGCCGCAAGCGCATGCAGGGCTACGAGGTGCTGTGGCTGCCGGGCATGGACCACGCGGGTATCGCGACCCAGACCAAGGTCGAGAAGATGCTCAAGCGCACCGAGGGCAAGGACCGCTACGACTATGGCCGCGAGGAGTTCATCGAGAAGGTCTGGGAGTGGAAGGAGGAGTACGGCGGCGCCATCGCCGACCAGATGCGCGCCATCGGTGACTCCGTCGACTGGTCCCGCGAGCGCTTCACCCTCGACGAGGGCCTGTCGCGTGCCGTGCAGACCATCTTCAAGGAGCTCTACGACCGCGGTCTGATCTACCGCGCCAACCGCCTGGTCAACTGGTCCCCGGTCCTCGAGACCGCCGTGTCCGACATCGAGGTCGTGTACAAGGACGTCGAGGGCGAGCTCATCTCCTTCCGCTACGGCTCGATGAACGACGACGAGCCGCACGTCGTCGTCGCCACCACCCGTGTGGAGACGATGCTCGGTGACGTCGCCATCGCCGTCCACCCCGAGGACGAGCGCTACGCCGACCTCGTGGGCACCCGCCTGCCGCACCCCTTCCGCGACGACCTGTCGATGATCGTCGTCGCCGACGACTACGTCGACCCCGAGTTCGGCTCCGGTGCCGTGAAGATCACCCCGGCGCACGACCCGAACGACTACGCCCTCGGCCTGCGCCATGAGCTCGACATGCCGACGATCATGGACGAGACCGGCCGCATCTGCGACACCGGCACGCAGTTCGACGGCATGACCCGCGAGGAGGCCCGCGTCGCCGTGCGCGAGGCACTGGCCGAGCAGGGCCGCATCGTCGAGGAGAAGCGCCCCTACCTGCACTCCGTCGGCCACTCCGAGCGCTCCGGCGAGGCCATTGAACCGCGTCTGTCGCTGCAGTGGTTCGTCAAGGTGGAGGAGCTGGCCAGGATGGCCGGCGACGCCATCCGCGAGGGCGACACCAGGGTGCACCCCGAGTCGATGGAGCCCCGCTACTTCGAGTGGGTCGACAACATGCACGACTGGACCATCTCCCGCCAGCTGTGGTGGGGCCACCGGATCCCGATCTGGTACGGCCCGGAGGGCGAGATCGTCTGCGTCGGCCCCGACGAGCAGGCCCCGGAGGGCTACACCCAGGACCCCGACGTCCTGGACACCTGGTTCTCCTCCGCCCTGTGGCCCTTCTCGACGATGGGCTGGCCCGAGAAGACCCCCGAGCTGGCCAAGTTCTACCCGACATCCGTCCTGGTCACCGCCTACGACATCCTGTTCTTCTGGGTGGCCCGCATGATGATGTTCGGCACCTTCGCCGCGCAGATCACCCCGGAGCTGCTCGGCTCCGGTCAGGACGGACGCCCGCAGGTCCCGTTCACCGACCTGTTCCTCCACGGCCTGGTCCGCGACGAGCACGGCCGCAAGATGTCCAAGTCCCTGGGCAACGGCATCGACCCGATGGACTGGGTCCGCGAGTACGGCGCCGACGCCCTGCGCTTCACCCTGGCCCGCGGCGCGAACCCGGGTGTGGACCTCCCGGTCGGCGAGGACGCCGCCCAGTCCTCCCGCAACTTCGCCACGAAGCTCTTCAACGCCACCAAGTTCGCGCTGCTCAACGGCGCGGAGGTGGGCGAGCTGCCGCCGCGCGAGGAGCTCACCGACGCCGACCGCTGGATCCTCGACCGCCTCGAGCAGGTCCGCGCGGACGTCGACGCGTTCCTCGACGACTACCAGTTCGCCAAGGCCAACGAGGAGCTCTACCACTTCGCGTGGGACGAGGTCTGTGACTGGTACCTGGAGATCGCCAAGACCCAGATCCCGCGCGACGGGGAGACCCAGCAGGGGGCGAACACCCAGATCGTCCTGGGCCGTGTCCTCGACGTGGTCCTGCGCCTGCTGCACCCGGCGATGCCCTTCGTCACCGAGGTCCTGTGGAAGGCCCTGACGGAGAAGGAGACCATCGTCACCGCCCCGTGGCCGACCGCCGCGGACACCAACGAGGGTGCCGCCACCGACGAGGTCGCCGTCCGCCGCATCGCCGACGCCGACAAGCTCATCACCGAGATCCGCCGCTTCCGCTCCGACCAGGGCGTCAAGCCCTCCCAGCCGGTCCCGGCCGCGATCGACTTCGCCGCCGCCGACCTGCAGAACCAGGAGGACCTGGTCCGCGCCCTGGCCCGTGTCACCGCCCCGGAGGAGGGCTTCGAGGAGTCCGCCTCCATCGAGCTGCGCCTGTCCCAGGCCACCATCTCCGTGGCCCTGGACACCTCCGGCACCGTCGACGTCGAGGCCGAGCGCAAGCGCCTCGAGAAGGACCTCGCCGCTGCGCACAAGGAGCTCGAGGGCACCGCCAAGAAGCTCGGCAACGAGGCGTTCCTGTCGAAGGCACCGGAGGCCGTGGTCAACAAGATCCGCACCCGCCAGCAGGTCGCCCAGGAGGAGGTCGAGCGCATCACCGCCCGTCTGGAGGGCCTCAAGTGAGCCGCGAGGAACAGATCCTCAACAACGCCGCCGACGACGAGGACCTCGAGGACCTCGCCGAACTCAACGACGCCGTCGAGATTACCGACCAGGGCCTGAAGCTCAACATCGAGCTCGGCGACGTCGAGAAGCCGCAGCCGGTGGAGATCACCCCGGAGGACCTCGCGGAACTCGCCGCCGTCGAGGCGGAGCTGGACACCCGCTGGCCCGAGACCAAGATCGACCCCTCCCTCGAGCGGATCGAGATGCTCATGGACCTGCTGGGTTCCCCGCAGAACTCCTTCCCGGCGATCCACGTGTCCGGCACCAACGGCAAGACGTCGACGGTGCGCATGATCGAGTCGCTGCTGCGTGCCTTCCACCGCCGCACCGGCCGCACGACCAGCCCGCACCTGCAGCTGGTCACCGAACGCATCGGCATCGACGGACTCCCGATCCACCCGCGCGACTACGTCCGCCTGTGGCGCGAGATCCAGCCCTACGTCGAGCTTGTCGACGAAAAAACCGGCATCCGCATGTCCAAGTTCGAGGTGCTCACCGCCCTGGCCTACGCCGCGTTCGCGGATGCGCCGGTGGAGGTGGCCGTCGTCGAGGTCGGCATGGGCGGAACGTGGGACGCGACGAACGTCATCCAGTCCGACGTCGCGGTCATCATGCCCGTCGGCATGGACCACACCGACTACCTCGGCGACACCATCGAGGAGATCGCCACGGAGAAGGCCGGCATCATCAAGTCCCGCTGGGACACCGATGACCTGCTCAGCCCGCCGGACAACGTCGCCATCGTCGCCGAGCAGGACCCCGCCGCGATGCAGGTCATCCTGGAGCGCGCCGTCGAGGTGGACGCCGCCGTCGCCCGCGCGGGTGCCGAGTTCGGCGTCATCTCCGCCGCCGTCGCCGTCGGTGGCCAGCAGCTGAGCCTGCGCGGACTCGGCGGCGAGTACGAGGACATCTTCCTGCCGCTCTCCGGCGAACACCAGGCCCGCAACGCCGCCGTGGCGCTCGCCGCGGTGGAGGCCTTCTTCGGGGCCGGTGCCGGCCGTCCGCTCGACCTTGAGACGGTGCGCAAGGGCTTCGCGCAGGTGCAGTCCCCGGGCCGCCTCGAGCGTGTCCGCACCTCGCCGACCACCTTCATCGACGCCGCCCACAACCCGCACGGCGCCGCAGCCCTCGGCGCCGCCCTGGACCGTGACTTCGAGTTCAACCGGCTCATCGGCGTCGTCGGCGTCCTCGACGACAAGGACGCTCGCGGGATCCTGGTGGCCCTGGAGCCCTACCTCTCCGAGGTGGTCATCACGCAGAATTCCAGCCCCCGTGCCCTCGATGCGTACGATCTGGCTGAACACGCCCGTGAGATCTTCGGTGAGGAGCGCGTCCACGTCGACGAGAACCTCGCCGGGGCCTATGCGCTGGCCGTGGAACTGGCCGAGGACGCGGACATCCAGTCGGGTGCCGGAGTCGTCGTCACCGGTTCGGTGGTCACCGCGGGCGAGGCACGCACACTGTTCGGAAAGGACCCCGCATGAGCCGTCACCCCGTAGACCAGCCTGAGGTCAGCCCGCTCGGGCCCGGCCACGCCCCGGAGAAGGACCCGATGAAGGGCATCCGCGGGGTCATGGCGGGCACGCTCGTCCTCGAGGCGATCACGATCCTGCTCATCCTCACCGTGATCCTCAAGGTCAGCGACGGCGCCTACTGGACGACCTTCAACTGGGTGTTCATCACGGCCGTCGGTCTGGCGCACGTGGTCATGTCCGGTCTGCAGCGGTTCAGCTGGGCCCTGCCGGTCAACCTGGCGTTGCAGGTCATCCTGCTGGTGGGCGGGTTCTTCGTCCACTTCTCCGCGGTGATGGTGGCGATCATCTTCATCATCGTGTGGTGGTATCTGCTGCACCTGCGTTCCACGCTCCTGGAGCGCATGAAGCGTGGCTGGCTGACCACCCAGCACCTGTAGGGCCAACCAAGTCGTACCGCGAGGCCCCTCCCCGCACATCGGGGGAGGGGCCTCGCGGTATCTTCCGGTTGCCGCACGGAACCTTTCCGGGGCGGGCGGAGTCTAAGAGTGCATGGCTCAGCTACCCACCGGACGGTCCATCTTCACCACGAGGGAACTCGCCGACGCCGGCGTCAGCCCGCAGAACATCCGCACCCTGGTCCGCCGCGGGAAACTGCACCGCATCATCCCGGGCCTCTATACGACGTCCCGTCCCCACGGGAAGTTCCTCCTCCGGGCGTTGCAGCATCAGCGACCTGACCTGGTGTTCACCGGGATGACCGCTGCGCAGCTGCACAACGGTCACCGGATCACCACCCCGGTCACCGTGCTCGTGGCCCGGGACCGGACGTTCCAGTCGAACAGTCTGGTCACGGTCATCCGGGCGGTGCGCCGTCCGTGGGAGCTCATGGATGATCTCCGCGTGGCCACCCCGCTCCGCGCGGCCCTGGACATCCCTGAGAGCCGGAGTCCGCATGCGGTGGTGCTCATCGAGCGTCACTACACGGGACGCGGCGCCCGGGAAAGGCTGGAAAAGGATCTGGGTGCCTTCGGGCGGGTGCCGAAGCTGCTGCGGGACCGGGTCAACCGGGCGTCGACGGGCACGGACTCCGAGACGGAGCGGGTGCTCTTCAGGGCTCTGCGGCGGCGCGGTTACGCGTTCGAGAACAACCGGCTCATCGGCAACTATTTCCGTGACGGTGTGTATGAGCCGGGGAGGGTGATCGTGGAGGTCCACGGGCACCGGTACCACAAGCACATTGATGTGCAGATCAAGGACTACTGGAAGGCCAACGACGCCACCGCCCGCGGGTACCGGCACCTGAGCTTCTCCGACATCTGTGTCGACCTGCACCTGGAGAGGGTGGTCGACTTCATCGTCGCGGTGATCCGGGGTGAGGAGCGGGAGGTGGAGCTGATGGGGCGGTGGCACGTGGTGTGGAGGCAGCCGGGCGCGATCGGGATGCGTTGATCGTGCAGCGAGGGGCGTCCCCGCCTGCCTCCGGCGCGACGCTAGCGCGACAGCAGCGGGTGCCCGGACGCGATGGACACGCGGTTGAAGGCGTTGATCATGATGATCGACCACTCCAGGGCCGCGACCTGTTCCTCGGCGAATACCTGGCAGGCGGGCAGGGCGGCGCGGGAGTTGTCCCGGTCCTTGGGCAGGAGGGTGAGGGTCTCGGCGAGTTCGAGGGCGGCCTTCTCCTTCTCGGTGAATTCGTCGACCATGCGCCAGGCGGGCAGGGCGTCGAGTTTGTTCTCGGGGACGCCGGCCTTGCGGGCGGCGGGGACGTGGATGGACAGGCAGGTGCCGCAGCCGTTGATCTGGCTCACGCGGACGGCGATGAGTTCGATGAGGGACTTGGGCAGGTCGACGTCCGGGTAGAGCATGGTGAGCTTCCGGGACACCTCGGTCAGTGACTTGTAGACCTCGGGGTAGAACTTGTCGAGGTAGGGGGCCTTGCGGGTCATCGGAGCTCCTTCTGCAGCCAGGTGATGTCGGCGGGGGTGGGCTTGCGCCAGGTGTGGTCGTGGTCGTTCTTCTCCAGCCAACCACGAACGAAGGGACAGATCGCGACGATCGGCAGATCCGTCTGCGCGAGTGCCTCGGAGATGAGCTGGCCGGCGAGTCCGCGGCCGCCGAATTCGGGGGTGACCTCGGTGTGGTAGAAGAGTCTTTCTCCGTCGTGGTCGCGGTAGTCGGTGTGGCCGACGCGTTGTCCGTCGATGTGGATGATGAACTGGTTGTCGTCGTGGGTGACCATTCAGATCCTCTCTTCGGGGCGGGCGACGGGGGCGGGGTTCTTGCGGGGGCGGATGCTGGCGTGGGGCAGCTTCGGGGCGGGCAGGCGGCTGAGGCCGTCGGGGTCACGGCCGATGTAGCCTTCGGTGACTCCGAAGCGTTCGTCCTCGTCCTGCCATTCGCGGCGGTACTGTTCGATCTCCTCGTAGGTGCGGCCGATGAAGTTCCACCACATGATGATCTCCTCCTCGAAGGGTTCGCCTCCGATGAGCAGCATGCGGGCTTCGGTGGAGCCGTTGTTGCGGATGCGCAGCCGTTCCTCGCCGATGCCGGTGTACGCCAGTTCGCTGGGGGCGACGGTGATGCCCTCGAGGTCGATGTCGCCGGCGTCGACAAGCAGACCGTGTTCGTAGGTGGGGTCGACGTCGATGCTTATCGACGCCCCCGCCTCCAACCTCAGTTCCGCCCCCACGAGGGGGCTGAAGGTGGTGACGGGGGAGGTGTAGCCGAGGAGGGAGCCGAGGAAGACGAGGGCCTGTCCGCCGTCGAAGTGCACGGGCTCGGGGGCGTGGTGGTCGAAGCGGCGGGGGCCGTGGCGGTCGGCGTCGGGAAGCACGGTCCACAGCTGGACGCCGTGGAGCGTGGTCGTGGCCTGGGTGGTGACCTCCGAGTGGCAGATGCCGGCACCGGCGGTCATGAGGTTGACCTCGCCGGGGCGGACGACGGCGTGGTTGTCGCCGGAGTCGTGGTGGGTGATGGTGCCCTCGAAGAGCCAGGACACGGTCTGCAGCCCGGTGTGGGGGTGCGGGGCGACGTCCATGCCGCCGGTGACGGAGACGTCGTCGGGGCCGTAGTGGTCGACGAAGCACCACGCGCCGATGAGGCTGCGCTGACGCTGGGGGAGGGTGCGGCGGACGGTCATGGCGCGGGGGCCGCCGAGGGGGACCGCGCGGGAGGTGATGATCTCCACCTTGGCACCGTCGGTGCAGTGCGGGGTGGTCGGGGAGAGGACGAGCTCCTCCGAGTTCTGTTCGGTGACGGACATGAGGCCACTTTAACAGAGAAGATGTTGATATGTACCCAACCATTGTCCGCACTAGGCTGGCGCCATGCGTGCTCTCTACCTCGGACTCGCCGCCGCCCTGTGCGTGGCGGCGCTCGTGTTCAAGTTCTCCGGTGCCCCCAACCTCACCTCCGTCATCGCACTGCTGCTCGCCGGGGCCTTCCTGGTCCTCGGCCTCAAGGTGGCCGCCGCCGGGCGGGAGGGCGCACCGATCGACCTCGACGAGGAGAAGCGCGCCACCCTCCGCGACATGCTCGACCGTGGTGACGAGGGAGCCGCCGTCCGCCAGGTCCAGCTGTGGTTCCGGGACGCCACGCCCGAGACCGCCCGGGCGGCGGTGCAGGGACTGAAGTAGTGCGCTGGATCCTCGGAGTGGTGGGGGTCGCCCTCCTCCTCGTGGTGTGGTTCACCGCCTGCGGGACGCTCGAGCAGGTCGTCGTCGGGCAGCAGGCCGCGCGGCTCAACAGACAGGTCGCCGAGGCCGGACACGGGGACCGCCACCCTGCACGTCCGCATGGAGGCCGAGGGGCTGGACCGCGCCGCCTCCTCCGAACTGCTCCACCTCATGTCGGCCCTGGAGCCCGCCGACACCTTCCGGGCCCCGGCTGGGAGATCGACGGGGTGTTCGACGCGGCCACCCCGCTCATCGGCCCCGGCACCGGGCTGCTCGAGTTCCGGTGGCGCGGCGTCCGGGTCCGGGCGGAGACCGTGCTGCAGCACACCCCCGACATTGTCCGCGCCCAGCAGCAGGCCTTCCGTGACACCGGCTGGGACAGGGTCGGCCTCATCCTCCAGCCGGGCCCTGACGCCCGTGAGCAGCGCTGGCTGGCCCCGCTGGAGGAGGGGGCGGACGTGACACGGGTCCCACCGCCTTCCCGCGCCCCGGAGGAATGACTCCGGTACACTCTCCAATCATGACTGAACGCACTCTCATCCTCATCAAGCCGGACGGCGTCAAGAACGGCCACGTCGGCGAGATCATCGCCCGCATCGAGCGCAAGGGCCTCAAGCTCGCCGCTCTGGACCTGCGCGTCGCGGACCGCGCCACCGCTGAGCAGCACTACGCTGAGCACTCCGACAAGCCCTTCTTCGGCGAGCTCGTCGAGTTCATCACCTCCGCTCCGCTGGTCGCCGGCATCGTCGAGGGCGAGCGTGCCATCGAGGCATGGCGTCAGCTGGCCGGCGGCACCGACCCGGTCTCCAAGGCCACCCCGGGCACCATCCGCGGTGACTTCGCACTGACCGTCGGCGAGAACGTCGTCCACGGCTCCGACTCCCCGGAGTCCGCCGAGCGCGAGATCAACATCTGGTTCCCGAACCTCTAGGGTTCCGGCAGGGCCGCATCCCCGTCACGGGGGTGCGGCCCTTCGTCATCTCCGGGACAGTTCCGTGAGCACCCGCACCCCCACGGGGGTCAGCTCCACCAGGTGCCGGGAGATGTCGGCGCCGGCGTCGACGGTGCTCACCGACACCAGTCCGTCGCGTTCCAGGTCCCCCACCTCGGCCCTGAGCTTCCCGACGTCCCGCCCCAGTTCCTTCGCCAGCAGCCACGTGCGCGCCCGGATACCGTCGACGGCCCCCATGTCGGCCAACGCACGGATCACGTCGCGGTGTTCGTCGGCGGTGGTGAGGCGGGGGAGGGTGGCGTCGGCAAGCGACGTCGACTCCAGCACCTTCTGCGCGCGGCGCCGCCCCATCGCGGCGGTCCGGCGGTTCGCGGCGCGGAAACTCAGCATCATGAGGCCGGAGACACCCAGGAAGTACAGCGGCCACCCGGCTCCCCCGACCCAGGTGCCGGGAATGAACGCCAGCGCGCCGGGTACGAGCAGGCGCAGATGGTCCCGGCGGGTGAAGTCCGTGTCGGCGGTGGTCTTCATGTCCAGCCCCGGGGACCACGCGTCCCGCGGCAACGCCACCAGGGCGATTCCGGCGGCGACGATGAACACCACCAGCGCAGCCAGGAACATCTCCATGTGGATGAGCGTGAACACCGCGCCGATGCCGAAGCTGAACGGAACCGTCGCCCGGGCGGGGAACAGGGAGCTGCGCATGTCCGCCACCGTAGCGGAACCTGCCCGTGTGGCCCGGGGTGTGCCACAATGGAGCGCGGGCTGCGCCGAGCGTGGCCCGGAGAAGTGCACAAATGAATAGACCCGAAGAAGAATTTTGCGGACGGCCCCTGTGCGGCGGCGGCGAGGACACCTCGCCAGCGCCCGGGGTGCCGGCCGAACACAACTACAGGAGTATCCGTGGCTGATTCCACCGAACCCACCCACCCGGACGCCGAGCAGAACGGGACCGACGCGCCGAAGAAGCGCCGCGCCACCCGGCGGGCGACCCGCAAGACCACCGCACCGGCCGCCCCGAAGGTCCGCGTGCACGCCCTGGCCAAGGAGCTGGGCAAGACCTCGAAGGAACTCATCGAGGTCCTCGCCGGCATGGACCTGAAGAAGGTCGCGCAGTCCACCCTCACCGTCGACGAGGTGGAGAAGGTCAAGGCCGCCCTCGCGGAGCCGACCCCGGAGCCGGACGAGGAGAAGATCCGCACCCGGGTGCGCAAGAACGTCGCCAACGAGATCTCTCAGATCGAGGAGAAGGTCGAGGCCGACCTCGCCGAGCTGCTCAAGGAACAGCCGGACGAGGAACTCCTGGAGGACATCACCCCGGAGATCACCCCGAAGCCGGCCGTCGAACCGGCCGTGGAGCAGTTCGTGCCGCTGTTCATGGCCCCGGAGACCGAGACCCCGGAGCCGGCCGCGGAGCCGGAGGAGGAGTCCGAGGAGTCCGAGGACGAGCGCACCGCTTCCCGACGTCGCCGTCGCGGCCGCCGCGGCGCCGGCCGCGGGCGTGGCACTGAGGAGCAGGGGGAGCAGGCGGAGCAGGCGGTCGTCGAGAAGCAGGAGCCGGAGGAAGAGGAGGACCTCCCCGAGGAGCCCGTCGCGCTGAAGGGCTCGACCCGTCTGGAGTCGCAGCGCCGCCGTCGCGCCGAGATGCGCGAGGAGGGGCGCCGCAAGAAGCACATCGTGTCGCAGGCCGAGTTCCTGGCGCGCCGCGAGTCCGTCGAGCGCACGATGGTGGTGCGCGAGCGTCAGCGCCACGACCACCCGGGCATGGTGACCCAGGTCGGTGTGCTGGAGGATGAACTGCTCGTCGAGCACTTCGTCACCAGTGAGGCGCAGGCCTCGATGATCGGCAACATCTACCTCGGCCGCGTGCAGAACGTGCTGCCGAGCATGGAGGCGGCGTTCATCGACATCGGCAAGGGCCGCAACGGCGTGCTCTACGCCGGTGAGGTCGACTGGAAGTCCGCCGGACTCGGGGGACGCAGCCGCCGCATCGAGCAGGCACTCAAGTCCGGCGACCAGGTGCTCGTCCAGGTGTCCAAGGACCCGGTGGGCCACAAGGGTGCCCGCCTGACCACGCAGATCTCGCTGGCCGGCCGTTTCCTCGTCTACGTGCCGGGTGGCCGCAGCGCCGGCATCTCCCGCAAGCTGCCCGCCCCGGAGCGCAAGCGTCTCAAGGAGATCCTGGGCAAGGTCGTCCCGGGACAGGGCGGCGCCATCATCCGCACCGCCGCGGAGGGCGTGTCGGAGGAGGCCATCGCCGCCGACGTCGACCGCCTGCACCGCCTGTGGGAGGACATCCAGGAGCGTGCCGACAAGGAGATCAACTCCCGCGGCTCCAAGCCCGTCACCATGTACGAAGAGCCGGACATGCTGGTCAAGGTGATCCGTGACCTCTTCAACGAGGACTTCACCTCCCTCATCGTCGAGGGCGACCGCGCCTGGAACACCGTCCACGCCTACGTGAAGTCCGTCGCCCCGGACCTGCTCGACCGCGTGCAGAAGTACCAGCGCAGCTCCCACGACGGCGCCGACTCCTTCGCCCGCTACCGCATCGACGAGCAGCTGCAGAAGGCCCTGCACCGCAAGGTGTGGCTGCCGTCCGGCGGCTCCCTCGTCATCGACCGCACCGAGGCGATGACCGTCGTCGACGTCAACACCGGCAAGTTCACCGGCTCCGGCGGCAACCTCGAGGAGACCGTCACCCGCAACAACCTGGAGGCGGCCGAGGAGATCGTCCGCCAGATGCGCCTGCGTGACCTCGGCGGCATGATCGTCGTCGACTTCATCGACATGGTCCTGCCCGAGAACCAGGAACTCGTCCTGCGCCGCCTCAAGGAGGCCCTCGGCCGCGACCGCACCCGCCACCAGGTCTCGGAGGTCACCTCCCTGGGCCTGGTCCAGATGACCCGCAAGCGCCTGGGCACCGGCCTGCTCGAGACCTTCTCCACCGAGTGTGAGGCCTGTGGCGGCCGGGGCCTGATCCTCCACGAGGATCCGGTCGAGACGCCCGTCGAGGTCGAGGAGCGCCCGCGCCGTAAGCCGGCCCAGCCGCACCCGGCCGCCGCCGCCATGAAGCGCGAGGACAAGCCGAAGTCGGACGACATCGAGGAGCTCGCCGCCGCCGTCGTGGTCACGGATTCAGAGGAGGACACCGAGGAGACCGGGGAGACCGGGGACACTGCTTCCCGACGCCGCCGTTCCCGCCGCGGCCGCCGTGGCACCAGCCGGGGCCGGGCGGTGGAGCAGGCCGAGGAGAAGGTCGCGGAGAAGGTCGCGGAGAAGGCTGACGTCAGCGAGGTGCAGGACATCGTCGACATCGTCGACGCCGCCGTGGGCCACGCCGACGTCGAGGACCCGGATGAGCCCTCGGGCGCGGACTACGTGCCGGAGAAGACCTTCCAGCAGGCGGTCGCCGAGTTCGAGGCCTCCCCGCGCCGTCGCCGCCGCACCCGCGGTAACTCCCGGTCGGATCACCGTCCCCGCCCGGAGGACTACCCGGGCTCCGCGGCCTCGGGCCCGGTGGCGAAGGCCGAGGAGACGATGATCAAGGTCGCCGACACCCCTGAGACCCCTGAGCCCCGCGAGGAGGCCGGCCGTCGCCGTCGTCGTGTCACCCGGGGCCGGGCGGCACAGGCCCAGGAGACACCGCAGGAGGAGAAGAAGGCGGAGAAGAAGGAGCCCGCGAAGCAGCGCTCCAACCGTCCCTCCGAGGTGTCCGCCGGGGCGCCGACCCGTTCCCGTGGCCGTCGTCGTGTGGTGCGCCGCGCGACCCGCACGTCCCAGCCCGCTCAGGCACCGGTCCAGCAGGCGGAACCCACCGCCCAGCGGACGCGGAAGCAGGAGGCGGCGGAGGGTGGCGTCGAGAAGCGGGCGCGTGGCCGACGTCGCGTCGCACGTCGCACGAGCGGACGCTAGAGGCGGTTTGTCTTTTGGCACCCTTGCGGGGTAGTCTTTGACAGTCGCTGTTTTGGGGATATTGCGCCGCCAGATCTTAGCAGGTCAAGCGTGCTGCTGCCCCGGAACGCAAGTGAAATACGTCCATTCAGGTCTGCATCCGCCGGCCTGAGCCGAGTTTAGATAAGGGGTAACCCTCTATGTACGCGATCGTCAAGACCGGCGGCAAGCAGTACAAGGTTGCCGAAGGCGACCTCGTCAAGGTCGAGAAGATCGAGGGTGAGCCGGGCGCGTCCGTGGCTCTCACCCCGGTTCTGCTCGTCGACGGTGCCAACGTCACCTCCAAGTCCGAGGACCTCGCCAAGGTGAGCGTCGCTGCGGAGATCGTCGAGCACACC
>NZ_DUOE01000153.1 GCF_012838985.1 Corynebacterium sp.
GCGTCGATCTTCCGACGTATCCCGGCGGCGGTCGCGGAGCCTGCGGACATCGAGGAGATCCGCGACGCGATCCGGCAGGCCCAGCTCATGGGCTGGCCGGTCGTGGGGCGCGGCGGTGGTACTTCGGTGGCGGGTAACGCGATCAGCGACGGCCTCATCATCGACACCTCGCGGTACTTCAACCGCATCCTGGCCGTCGACCCGGAGGCGCGCACCGCCACGGTGGAACCGGGCGTGATCTGCGATGAGCTGCGGGCGGCCGTCGAGAAGCACGGCCTGACCTTCGGCCCGGACCCGTCGACGCACTCGCGCGCGACGATCGGCGGCATGATCGCCAACAACGCGTGCGGTTCGCACTCCGTCGCATACGGCACCACCGCGGACAACCTCGTGTCCGTCACGCTGATGCTTGCCGACGGCCGCCTCGTCACCGTCGACGAGCACGGCTGCGACGATCCGGTGATCGACGCCGCCCTGCGGCAGCTCGTGGCTGAGCACCAGACCCTCTTCGACAATGAGCTGGGTCATTTCTCCCGGCAGTCCTCCGGGTACGGCCTGCACCACCTGGCGACGAGTCCGGTGAAGGCGATCGCCGGGTCGGAGGGCACGCTGGGCATCATCACGGAGGCGACCGTCCGGCTCGTGGAGCTGCCGCCGGCGAAGGCGCTGGCGGTGCTGGCCTTCGACACGGTCTTCGACGCGGCGCGGGCGGGTGCGCAGCTGCGCACTCATCCGGGCATCGCGACGGTGGAGGGCATGGGCGGCGACCTCGTCGACGCGCTCGGGACCAACCCTGACCTGCCCGGTGAGGACGCCGGCGGCTGGCTGTTCTGCGAGGTGACCGCCGCGAGCACCGCGGAGGCGGCGGCGGGCGCGGCGGCGATCCGGGAGGGCGTGGCGAAGAGGATCGTCACGGACCCCGCCGAGATGCGTGCGCTGTGGCGGATCCGGGAGGCGGCGGCAGGCATTGTCACGCGGCTCCCCGACGGCGGCGAGGCCTGGCCCAACTGGGAGGACTCCGCCGTCCCACCCGAGAATCTCGCCGACTACCTGCGGGACCTCTATGAACTCATGGACCAGCACGGTCTGCGCGGCATCCCTTTCGGACACTTCGGCGAGGGCTGCGTGCACGTGCGCATCAGTTTCGACTTCGACTCGGAGGAGGGGCGCCGCACCTTCCGCAGGTTCATGCGCGATGCCGCCCGCCTGGTCACCAGCCACGGCGGCAGCCTGTCGGGCGAGCACGGTGACGGTCGAGCGCGTTCCTCGCTGCTGCGGGAGATGTACTCCCCGTCGCTGCGCGACGTGTTCGAGGAGTTCAAGCTCACCTTCGACCCCGACCGCATCTTCAACCCCGGCGTGCTCGTGTGGGCGGAGAGCTTCGCGGAGGGGCTGCGGATGGGGCGGAGTCAGCGCCGGCACGAGATCCGGCCGGTCCACCGCCTGGATTCTGACCGGGGTTCGCTGGTCAACGCGGTCAACCGGTGCGTCGGCGTCGGCTCCTGCCGCTCGATGACGGGTGCGATGTGCCCGTCCTTCCAGCTCACCCACGATGAGGTCCACTCCACACGCGGTCGGGCGCGGCTGCTCTCCGAGGCGCTGCGCGGCGAGACCCTCGACGGCTTCCACTCGGAGGAGGTCCGTGACGCCCTTGACCTGTGCCTGTCCTGCCGGGCCTGCGCGGGTGAGTGCCCCGTCAGCGTCGACATGAGCACGTACAAGGCCGAGTTCCTCCACGAGCACTACCGCGGCCGCCCGCGGCCCCGGGCGCACTACGTGCTGGGGTGGCTGCCGCTGCTCATGCGCACCGTGCGACGTTCGGGTCTCCGCCGTGTCACCGCCCGGAGCCTCCGGCTGCCGGGCATGGCGCGGACGCTGGGACTCGATCCGGGGCGCCCGCTCCTCCGTCTCCGGGAGGGGCGGATCCTGACGGGTCGGTCGGCGGGGAAGCGCGGCACGGTGGTCCTGTGGCCGGACACCTTCTCCGGGATGGACTCGGCGGCGGCGCAGGCAGCGGTCGAGGTGCTGGAGATGCTCGGCTACCGCGTGGAGATCCCCCGCGGCTTCGTCTGCTGCGGCCTGACCTGGCACTCCACGGGGCAGCTGGGGATGGCGAAGCGCGTGCTGCGGCGCACCGCGAAGGTCATGCGGCCCTGGCTCAACCGGGAGCTGCCGGTCATCGGCGTGGAGCCCTCGTGCACGACGATGCTCGCCGACGCCCCCTCCCTCACCGACGACCCCGCCGTCGCCCGGCTCGCCGCCGCGACCGTGTCATGGGCCGAGTTCGTGGCCCCCGCCCTCGCGGAGCTGGAGCTGGACGCCGCAGGCCTGCAGGCGCTGACACAGGTGCACTGCCACGAACGTTCCGTGGGGGACCCCACGCACTCGGCGGCGATCCTGCGGGCGCTGGGCGTGGCGGAGGAGCAGATCGCCACCGGCTGCTGCGGCCTGGCCGGCAACTGGGGCTATGAGCCCGGACATGCGGAGATGTCACTGGAGCTGGGTGAACGGGAGATCTTCCCCCGGGTGCGGGCCCTGGGCCCCGACGCGGAGGTCATCGCCGACGGATTCTCCTGCCGCACCCAGATCGAGCAGGGCACCGGGCGGCGGGCACGGCACCTCGCGGAGGTCGTGCGGGACGTGCTGAGCGCGCAGTCCTGAGCAGGCGGGCCTCAGCTGCCGAGCTGCGAGAACCACGTGATGTGCTCGCGCAGCAGCTCGGCGGCCCGCTCACCCTGGCGCTTCCCGACGGCCGCCAGGATCGCCCGGTGCTGCTCCTGCAGGCGACGGGCGATGGCGGGCCAGTCGGGGTTGTCGGCGACGGTCTCGCTGATGTAGCTGATGGTGGCCTGGCGCAGCGAGGCCATCATCGTCTCCACGACGACGTTGCCCGCGAGCGAGATGAGCAGGATGTGGAACTGGGCGTCGAGGGCGTGGAAGTCCGCGGCCGGGAGGCCGGGGTGGTCCATCTGGTCGAGGACCTCGCCGGCGCTGCGGAGGATGGCGGTGCGTTCCTCGGAGTCGGGGGCGATCCGGGGGTCGGCGGCGTCGTGGGCGGCCTGGGTCTCCAGGAGGAGACGGGTCTGCACGAGGTCGCGGACGGGCAGGGCGCGGGTGGCCACGTGCATGCGCAGGGCCCAGGCCAGGGCGGCGGAGGGCTCGGAGATGACGATGGCACCGGCGTTGGGACCGGAACCGACGCCGGAGCGCACGAGCCCCATGGCGTCGAGGATGCGGGTGGCCTCGCGGACGGAGGCGCGGGAGATGCTGAACTGCTCCGCGAGCGCCCGTTCACCGGGCAGCTTGTCGCCGACGACGATCTCGCCGGAGCGCAGCTGTTCCTCCAGCCAGTCGAGGACGACGGAATAGGCACGCGGAGCTGTGGTCATATCCTCGATACTAGACGGGCAGCATTCCCGCCAGGACGTTCGACTGCAGGTAGACCAGGGTGCACAGCACGAGCAGCAGGCCGACGGACCACCAGACGACGGAGCGGAAGATGGCGGATTCGCGGCCCTCGAGGTTGACGGCGGTGGCGGCGATGGCCAGGGACTGCGGGGAGATCATCTTGCCCACCACGCCACCGGAGGTGTTGGCGGCGGTCATGAGGTGGGGGTCGAGGCCGGTCTCCAGGGCGGCGGTCTTCTGCAGGTTGGCGAACAGGGCGTTGGCGGAGGTGTCGGAGCCGGTGACGGCGGTGCCCAGCCAGCCGAGGACGGGGGAGAGGAAGGCGAAGACGGCGCCGAGTCCGGCGACCCACGTGCCGATGGCGATGGTCTGCCCGGAGAAGTTCATCATGTACGCCAGGGAGAGGACGCTGATGATGGTCAGTGCGGACCAGCGCATGCGGTGGAAGCAGCGGGGGATCTCGAGGGCGGCGTCGGCAAGTGAGAGCCGGAAGCGGCCGCCGTGGTCGAACGCGGCGTAGATGAGGGCGACGAGCAGGCCGGCGATGAGCAGCAGCGTGCCGGGGGAGGAGAGCCACTGGAACCTGTACACCGTGCCGCTCAGCGGCGTGCCGTCGGTGCTGAGCAGACGCCCGTCGAGGCCGGGCCACGGGATCTGCACGTCGGTGGCGGCCAGCAGCGCGGGGACGTTGACGCCCCAGGTCCACAGCTTGGCCACGCCGAACACGGTGACGACCAGCACGTAGGGGAGGACGGCCATCCACACGCGGCCCGGGGTGAGGGACTCGGGTGCCGGGGGCTTCCCGACGCCGAGGCGCTCCCGCACCTCCTCCGCGCCCCGCGGCCGCCAGAAGCGCAGCAGGATCACCGCCGCCGCGAGACCCGCCAGCGCAGCGACGATGTCGGTGAGCTCATAGGAGAAGAACGTGGCGCACCACCACTGGGCGACGGCGAAGGAGGCGCCGATGGCCAGGGCGGCGGGCCAGGCCTCACGCAGGCCGCGGACGCCGTCGATGATGAGCAGCAGGATGAACGGGACGAGCACCGCGAAAAAGGGGGCCTGGTGGCCGACGACCGCGCCGATGACTGCCGGGTCGAGGTCCGTGAGCGTGCCGGCGGTGGTGATGGGGATGGCCACGGCACCGAAGGCGACGGGGGCGGTGTTGGCCAGCAGCACGACGGTGGCCGTCTTGAGCGGGGTGAGGCCGAGCGCCAGGATCATCGTCGCGGTGATGGCGACGGGGGCGCCGAATCCGGCGAGCGCCTCGAGCAGGCCGCCGAAGCAGAAGGCGATGAGGATGGCCTGGATGCGCAGGTCGCCGCCGCCGATGGTGTCGAACATGGTGCGCATGTCCTCGAAGCGGCCGGAGAGCACCGTGACCTGGTAGAACCACAGGGCGAGGACGACGATCCACACGATGGGGAAGAGTCCGAAGACGGCGCCCTGACCGGCGGAGAGCAGCGCCAGGTCCCAGGGCATGCCGAAGCCTGCGACCGCGACGAGGAGCGCCACCGCGAGGGCGGTGAGCCCGGAGACGTGGGCGCGGGCCTTGACGGCCAGCAGCATGACGAAGAACGTGATGAGGGGGAGGGTGCCGACGAGTGCGGACAGGGCGGGGTTGCCGCCGACTGCGTTGGTGAGCGCGGTATAGGTGGTCACGCG
Organism: Corynebacterium sp.; assembly: GCF_012838985.1. Taxonomy (GTDB): domain Bacteria; phylum Actinomycetota; class Actinomycetes; order Mycobacteriales; family Mycobacteriaceae; genus Corynebacterium. The sequence continues at coordinate 5,071 of NZ_DUOE01000153.1, forward strand.
GATCTCCTAGAGTGGGGGATGTGGTCGGACCACTGTGGTCAGTCCACGGCAGGTTATATGTCGTGGATCACAACCGTCAAGGGCCGGGTGTGGAAAAATGTGCCTTGCGTCACCCCGGCGGGCCGGTCTAGCATGGTCAGACCACAGTTGGTCAGTCGCCACCTCGTCCCCCTCCACCTGGAGAAAACATGAAAATAGCCCTCTTCGCCACGTGCATGGTCGATGCCATGTTCCCGCGCGTCGCGGTCGCCACCACCCGCATCCTCGAACGTCTCGGCCATGAGGTCATCTTCCCCGAGGACCAGGGCTGCTGCGGCCAGATGCACGTCAACAGCGGCTACCTCGCCGACGCACTGCCGGTCGTCCGCAACCACGTCCGCGCCTTCGCCGACGCCGACATCATCGTCGCCCCCTCCGGCTCCTGCGTCGCCTCCGTCCGCCACCAGCAGCCCATGGTCGCCCGCGCCGGCGGCGACACCGGCCTCGAAACCGAGGCCGTGTCGGTCGGGGAGCGCACCTGGGAACTCTCCCAGCTGCTCAGCGACGTCCTCGGCGTCACCTCCGCGGCCGAACTCGGCTCCTGGTTCCCCCACACCGTCACCTACCACCCCTCCTGCCACGGCTCACGCCTCCTGCGGCTCGGGGACCGGCAGCTCGACCTCATCCGCACCGTCGACGGCATCGACGTCCGCCCGCTTCCCGACGCCGCCGAGTGCTGCGGCTTCGGCGGCACCTTCTCCTTCAAGAACCCCGACGTCTCCGGGGCGATGGCCGAAGCCAAGATCCGCAACATCGCGGGCTCCGGCGCCGACATCTGCACCGGCGGCGACACCGCCTGCCTCCTGCACCTGGGCGGGGCGATGGAGAAGAGGGGCGTCGGCAAGCAGACGCTGCATTTCGCTGAAATTCTCGCCTCGACGAAGGAGGAGCCGTGGGCCGCACCGTCCAACTAGGAATCCCCACCTACGGGCAGGGCAACCTGCACGCCGCGCAGCCGTTCCCGGCGGCCGCGCGGGAACAGATGCGCAACGAGCAGATGCGCGCCAACATCCGCCACGCCACCCACACCATCCGCGACAAGCGCGCCTCCGTGGTGGAGGAGCTGCCCGACTGGGAGGACCTGCGCGCCGCCGGGTCCGCACTCAAGGAGACCGTCATGGCGCGGCTGCCGGAACTGCTCGAGCAGTTCGAGGCCGAGTTCACCGCCCGCGGCGGTGTCGTGCACTGGGCGCGGGACGCGGCGGAGGCGAACGCGATCGTGGAGCGCCTGGTCCGGCAGACCGGGGAGACCGAGATCCTCAAGGTCAAGTCCATGGCCACCCAGGAGATCGGACTCAACGAACACCTGGCCACAGCCGGGATCACCGCGATCGAGACCGACCTGGCGGAGCTCATCGTGCAGCTCGGCGAGGACAAGCCCTCCCACATCCTCGTGCCCGCCATCCACCGCAACCGCCGCGAGATCCGCGACATCTTCGCCGGCCACATGCCCGGACCACTCACCGATGAGCCCCGCGTGCTGGCCGAGGCCGCACGTAAGCACCTCCGCGAGAGGTTCCTCCGCGCCAAGGTGGCCGTCTCCGGCGCGAACTTCGGCGTCGCGTCGACGGGCACGCTGGCCGTCGTCGAGTCCGAGGGCAACGGCCGCATGTGCCTCACGCTGCCGGAGACGCTGATCACGGTGATGGGTATCGAGAAGATCGTGCCCTCCTTCGAGGATCTCGAGGTCTTCCTCCAGCTCCTGCCCCGGTCCTCCACCGGCGAGCGCATGAACCCCTACACCTCCCTGTGGACCGGCGTCCACGAGGGCGACGGACCGCAGAACGTCCATCTCGTGCTCCTGGACAACGGCCGCTCCGCGGTGCTGTCCGACCCGGCGGGACGTTCGGCACTGCACTGCATCCGCTGCTCCGCGTGCCTCAACGTCTGCCCCGTCTACGAGCACGCCGGCGGCCACGCCTACGGCTCCACCTACCCCGGACCCATCGGCGCGATCCTGTCGCCGCAGCTCACGGGCCTGTCCTCGGAGGAGAACGCGTCGCTGCCCTTCGCCTCCACCCTGTGCGGCGCGTGCTACGACGTCTGCCCCGTCAAGATCAACATCCCCGACATCCTCGTCCACCTGCGCGCCCGCGCCGTCGAGGAGGTGGAGAAGCCCGGCCAGATGTCCCTGCTCATGAGAGGCATGTCCTGGGCGATGCGCTCCGGGCGCGTCATGTCCGTGCTCGAGCGCGCGCTGCCGCTGGTGCGCTTCCGCATCCGCTGGCTGCCCGGCCTCGTCGGTGGCTGGACACGCGAACGCGTCATCCCCGCCCCGCCGCAGCAGTCCTTCCGCCACTGGTTCAAGGAGAACCGATGAACGCCAAGTCTGAGATCATGGACCGCCTGCGGGCGTCACTGCAGGATGCGCCTGCGGCGCCCCAGGTCCCACGTGCTTATCGACGCACCTCCGCCCGCGAGCCCGACGAGGTCCGCGACATGCTCATCGACCGCCTGCTGGACTACAGGGCCGCCGTCCACGAGGTCGCCCCGGTGGAGCTGCCGGCGCTGCTGGACCGCCTGATCGAAGGGCCGGTCGTCTTCCCTGACGGCCTGGACCCCACCTGGATCCCGCTGGTCGAGGAGGTGGGCGATCCACTGGGAGCCGCGTGCGTGGTCACCTCCTCGACCGTCTCCTGCGCGGAGACCGGCACCATCTTCCTCACCGGACAACCCGACGAGGGGCGCCGCGAACTCTCCCTCATCCCCGACCACCACATCTGCATCGTGCCTGCCGACTCCGTGGTGGAACTCTTCCCGGAGGCCTGGGAGCGGGTGGGCGCCGCGGGGCTCGACGGCCCGATCACCATGATCTCCGGGCCGTCCGCCACCTCCGACATCGAGCTCGAACGCGTCGAGGGCGTGCACGGTCCGCGGCGGCTGGACGTGGTGATCCTGGGGTAGCCGGGGTCAGCGCACGCGGACCCCGACATCGACCTGCGCGATCTCGGGGCTGACGGTGCCGGTGGCCGTGTAACGGGAGCCCACGTCCGCGCACTCGAGGCACACGTCCTCGGGGATGACACCGATGCGCATGAGCATGCCGAACAGCCGGCAGCCCAGGCAGAACCCGAACACGGACTCGAGGGTGGCGGCGGCCGCGAGGATCACCAGCACCACCGTCGCGGCCGTGTGCCAGCCCGCGAGGGTGAGCAGCAGCGCGGTCGTGCTGCAGGCCAGGCCGATGGCCTGCGCGAATCGCTTCGGGGCGCCGGCGGTGGGCAGGGGCGGACGACGCAGCAGCGGCACGAGGACGTGCACCGAGAGCCGTCCCAGCGGCGAGTAACGCGGGCCGCCTGCCACCCGCAGTGCGAAACCGACGGCCAGGAGGCTGAGCAGCACCAGGTGGATCAGCCCCTCCGTCAGGAGCGTGGCCAGGGTGAGCAGCACGATGAGGCCGGCGGTGACGCGCGCGGCGTATTCGTTGACGGTGTCGGGGAAGGCGAGGAATCGGTGGGCCATGCAGGGGAGTGTAGACCACTGTGGCTACCTGCCAAAGACAGAGCGGTCTACCGGCTCGGCGGGGGGCATGCGGAAATCTGTAGCCTGGGCACCACACCGTCCCCCACACGACACACAGGAGTGAACAACCATGACCCGCATCGCCGTCATCGTCGGCAGCACCCGCCCCAACCGCATGGCCCCGGCCGTCGCACAGTGGGTGCTCGAGAACGCACAGAACCGCGCGGACGCCGAGTACGAGCTCGTCGACATCGCCGACTTCGACCTCCCGCTTCTCGACGAGGCCTATCCCCCCGCCATGGGCCGCTACGAGAAGGAGCACACGAAGAAGTGGGCGGAGAAGATCGCCTCCTTCGACGGCTTCATCTTCGTCACCCCGGAGTACAACCACTCCGTCCCCGGCGCACTGAAGAACGCCGTCGACTATCTCTACGCCGAGTGGAACAACAAGTCGATCGGCTTCGTCTCCTACGGCTCCGCCGGCGGCACCCGCGCCGTCGAGGCCTGGCGCCTCATCGCCGCTGAGCTGCAGATGGCGGACGTCCGTGCCCAGGTGTTCCTCTCCTTCGGCACCGACTTCGCCTCCATGACCGAGTTCGCGCCCACCGAGGGCTCGACCGGTGCCCTCGACTCCGTCTACGAGCAGGTGGAGACCTGGGCGAAGGCGCTCAAGACCCTGCGGAACTAGAGGCGGGAAGCTCCCGGCGGCCGGCGCGCTCGGCGAACTCGTCGAGAAGCTCGAGGATCTCGGGCGCGCGCCAGGCCCGCCGGTTCCGGGCCACCTGCGCGCTGAGGACCACCCCGTCGGCTTCCAGGCGATCCAGGGCCCGCCGGATGTTGGGGGCGCTGATGCCGAGCTCGGTGGTGAGGCCGGGGGCGTCGACAAGCGGCTGCCGGAGGAGAACGTCGAGGATCCGCCAGTCCGACGCATCGCGCCGGGCGCTGACCCGCTCCTCCCAGTCCGCGCGGATCTCAGCCATTTCTGCACCGAGCCAGGTCCCGAGCTCGGTGCCGCGGAGCGCGGCGTCCGCCACCAGGCGCACGATCGGGTCGATGTCACCGGTGCGGTAGCTCGTGAGCGCGGCGAAGTAGGAGTCAGGGCTGCGCAGGATCCCGGCGGAGAGCGGCAGGGTGCCGTTGATGGTGAGACCCCGGTGACGCAGCAGGGTGTGGATGAGTGCCCGCCCGGTACGTCCGTTTCCGTCGACGAAGGGGTGGATCGTCTCGAACTGGGCGTGGGCGATGGCCGCCAGGACCAGGGCCGGTACATCGGTCCGGTGCATCCATGCCTCCAGGTCACTCATGAGGGCAGGCACGTGCCGATGGTGGGGTGCGGTGAACATCGAGCCGACGGGATGGTTGTTGCTGCCGCCGATCCACACCGCCTCCTCCCGGTAGCGCCCCGCGATCTGTGGTTGGCTGCCCTGCAGGAGGAGACGGTGCATGGTGAGGATGCCCTGCTCGCCGGGGACGTCATCACTGGAGATCGCGGCCGACATCTGGGCTGTCGCGGCGACGATGAGGGCGGCGTTCCCCGTGCTGCCGGACCCCTCGACTCCGAGGAGTTCCGCCTCCATGATGCGGCGTGCCGACGACGTCAGCTGCTCGATCCGGGACGAGGCGACGGACTCCCCCCGCAGCAGAAGGGGGGTGAAGGGGAGCAGGGCGGCGGCCTGTGTGGCATCGAAACGGGTGATCGCGATGGTGGCCCGGTCCACGGCGGCGAGCGTGTCCGCGCTGAGCAGCGGTTCCGCGTCCCGGATGTGGGGCACGAGGGCGGAGTCATACTCGGTGGGCTGCCGGGAACGGGCGCGTGCCGACAGTGGTGCCCGGGAGGTCCACGGGAGGGTCTCCATGGAAACATGCGGCCAGGTTGTCATGGGGTGCAGTTTAACGCTTAACCATTCCCCACACTCGATCCGGGTGCGGATCAGGTGTTAAACATTCCCCACCGGTCCCGGGCGTGAAGTTACTCCAGGAAAGGATCCCTGCGGTACTCCGCCAGCAGCTCGTGCCCGTCCGCCCCGACGATGGTGCGCACACCGAAGCGGGCCTCGCGGCGGGCCAGCGCGAGGGGGACCGTGGTGCCGTGGGAGAGGACGTGCTCCTGCGGGCTGAGCTGGCGGATCGCCACGCCGGCGATGCGGTCCGGGTGCTCGAAGACGGCGTGGCCGTAGGTGAGGGGGTCGTGCTGGCCGTCGTCGCCGACGAGGATCCAGCGGATGTCCGGGTACTCGATGATGAGGTTGCGCAGGACGACCTTCTTGTGTTCGACGCCGTTGCGGAACAGGCCGGTCGGGGTGGGGCCCCAGTCGGTGAGCAGCAGCGGCCCCTTCGGGAAGCCGTGCTGCTCCAGGAAGTCCACCAGGGTGCCGTAGGTGTTCCACGCGCCCGTCGACAGGTAGAAGACGGGGGTGTCGGGGTGGTCGCGGAGGAGTTCGGCGTAGAACTGCGCCATGCCCTCCACGGGCTGGCGGCGGTTGGTCTTCTTCACCCAGGAGTTCCAGGCGGCGACCAGCGCGCGGGGCAGCCAGGTGACCAGGACGGTGTCGTCGACGTCGGAGATGAGCCCGTGGCGGGCGGACGGGTCGACGATGTGGACCTCCGCGACGGCCGGCTCTGTGCCCTCCGCCCGGATGGTCACCTCGTGCCAGCCGGGTGCCAGGCCGTGGTCGTGGACGAGGACGTCGATGTAGCCCTGCTCGTTGGAGCTCGACTCGATGGTCCGCTCACCGATCTGCACCGTCACCGGCACTTCGCCGACCTGGTACGTGAAGAACTGCCGCCAGCCGCGCTGCACCTCGGTGGGCGCGGGCTCGGGGTCCTGCATGAGGACCCGGCCGATGACGTGGAGGCGCTCCTCGCTGCCGAAACCGTGGAAACCGGTCACTGCCGGGCGCCAGCCCGCCTTCGCTTTCCGACGCACCCCCGCCTCATTCAGGCGGCCTTCAATCGCCCGCGCGATATCTGAGATACCCATGCGCTGCATGGTACGTGACGGGTGGGCATCTGCGGCTAGCCTGACAGCATGACCGACACCTTCCTCACTGACACGAGTCTCGACCTGCTCCGCGGGCTCATCGGTGCGCAGCTGCGCACCTTCGGCACGGACCTGGAGATCGACGACCGGGTGGGCGCCTTCGGGGCCTGGCTGGACACGGACCGCGGGGTGGTGGAACTGGAGTTCGTGGAGCAGGTCGTCGACTTGCAGGAGGGCGGCGAGCGCGTCGAGTCCGTTCTGGAGGCCCGCGCCGGGGAGGCCGACGGTGACGCCCATGACCTGCCGGGCACGATCACGGGGATCACGCGGATCCAGGACAGGGTGGCGTTGATCGACAAGATCAGCGGTGGGCAGCAGTGGGAGTGGTGGCGTGACTCAGGCATCCGCGTCAGCCTCGACACCGGCGGGGAACTGGTACTGCACTGCCCATCCCCGGTGACCGTCGAGGTCGCGATGCTCACCGGCTCCCCGGTCGTGCTGCCGCCCCCGCCGCGGGACTACCAGGAGGGAGAGAAACGCCGCTACGAGTACGGGCGACGCGAGGTCGCGCTCTAGCTAACCGACGAACGCCCGGTGGTACCACACCGTGCCCGTCGGCAGCGTGCTGTCCGCCAGCGGCAGGGCCCGGAAATACTGCGGGTCCATGCCCGGCAGACGCAGGTCAGGGGCCTCGGTGAAGTGGAAACGCCCCAGGAACGTCGGATCACCGACGGAGACGGCACCGGCGGCACCCATCTCCCGCAGCTCCTCGAGGGCACGCTGCATCAGCAGGGAACCGATGCCCTCACCCTGGCGCTCCGGGGCGACGCTGATCGGACCGACACCGAACCAGTTCGCGGTCCCGTCGGAGATCTCCACTGCGGACGCCGCGATGTGCCCCACCAGGGAGGCACCCTTGACGGCCATGAAGGAGAAGGTGAGGGCGTCGGCGTCGCGCAGCCGCTCCACGATCTCGGCCTCACGCTGACGCGAGTAGGGCTTGTCGACGAACGCACGCGACGTGAGATCCCGGATCGCGGGGATGTCGGCCTCGGCTTCGCGGCGGATGGTGAAGCTGTTCATGACATAAGCATACGACCTTCACATCCCGGTCGGCCTACCCCGCCGCCCCGAGACGGTACGGTCCCCGGGGATCCAGAAACGCAGCGGCGCATCCACGTTCTTCGATATCCCGATCCGCGGCCCCGCCACCCACTCCGGCGCCACCTCCGGAACCTCCAGCGTGACGGGTACGCCGTTGTCCTCCAACGACAGACCCAGCGTCTTCCCCAGATTGCCGGGACCGGAGGCCAGACGCTCGAAGGGGACGTCCCCGCGGCGTCGATAAGCGGTGTCCAACCCGGCCACCACCTCACCCGCACGCATGAGACACCCCTGCCCCACACCCTCCGGCGCACACACGATGTTGCCCGCCATGTGGATGCCGTAGGAGAGATACACGTAAAGACGCCCCGGCGGACCGAACATCGTCGCATTACGCGGGGTCCGGCCACGGTAGGTGTGGGCGGCCGCATCCTCGGCACCCAGATACGCCTCGACCTCCGTGAGCCGCACGGACACCCCGTGGAAGGTGACCACACAGCCCAACAGCTCCGGCGCCACGAGGTCCGCATTTCGGGTGACATCGATCATGCCGCCCCAGTGTATTTACGTAGAGTGGTGGCATGACTGCTGTGCTGTTCGACCTCTTCGGGGTCCTGCTCAGGGAGCGGACCGACACCGGACGACGCCGCGTGGAACGTGCCGTCGGGGGCGACGCGGGCATGTGGCCGATCTACGACGATCTGCGCCCGGCCTACGATTCCGGCGACGTGAGCGACGAGCGCTTCTGGCGCCAGCTCCAGGTCCGCGCCGGACTCGAACCCTTCGACATCTCCGAGGCCGTCGCCGCCGACTGGGAATCCTCCATGGAGGAGGACCCCGACATGGTGTCCCTCGCGCTCTCCCTCATCGACGACCACCTGCGCACCGGCATCCTCTCCAACCTGCCGGCCGGCCTGGCGAAACGGGCCCGCGCCGAACATGAATGGCTGGGACGCTTCGACGCCGTGACCATGTCCTGCGACATCGGCGTCATCAAACCCGACCCACGCGCCTACGCGGTGGCACTCGACGCGATGGGCGTCCCCGCTAAGGGGACGTTCTACTTCGACGCCGACCCGGTCAACGTCGCCGCCGCCGCCGAACTGGGCATGACCGCCGTCCTGTTCACCGGCGTCGATTCCGTGAAGGAGGCTCTCTCATGAGCATGATCATCGAGTTCGAGGGCAAGAAGCCCCGCATCCACCCGACGGCCTGGATCGCACCGAACGCCGTCATCATCGGCGACGTCGAGATCGGACCGGACAGCTCCGTGTTCTACGGCTGCGTCCTGCGCGGCGACGTCAACACCATCCGCATCGGCGCCCGCACCAACATCCAGGACAACTCGGTCCTGCACGTCGACGGCGACGTCCCCTGCATCCTCGGCGACGACGTCACCGTCGGCCACATGGCGTTGGTCCACGGCACGACGGTGGGCGACGGCACGCTCGTCGGCATGAAGTCGGCGCTGCTCTCGCGTTCGGTGATCGGCTCGGGCGCCCTGATCGCCGCGGGGGCCGTGGTGCTCGAGGGCTTCGAGGTGCCGGACCACACGCTGGCCGCCGGCGTACCCGCCAAGATCCGCCGTGAACTTGAGCCCGAACAGTACGAAGGCTTCATCCCCCACGCCGGGCGCTACGTCGACCTGTCGAAGCGGCACGCGGCGCTGGAAAAGGAATAGGGAGTCGTCAGCGGAAAAACTCGTTTTCAGCGGATTGGTTGTGCCGATCCGCTGAAAACGAGTTTTTCCGTTTCAGACTCCCCTGTTGTTCAGGCCTCCGGCGGCAGCAGCCGCACGTTGTCGATGAGGCGGGTGCCACCGACGTGGATCGCGGCGACCGCGAGGGCGCCGGAACCGACCTCGGTGACCGGCAGGAGGGTCGCGGCGTCGACGACCTCGAGGTGGTCGAGCTCGACGCCGGGCGCGGAGCGGAGCGACTCACGGGCACCCTCGACGTCGAGGGGCTCCCCGGCGGCGGCGCGGTCTCGGAGCTGGGAGAGGGTCCGCGGCAGGACGAGCGCCTGCTCCCGGGCCTCGGGGGTGAGGTGCTGGTTGCGGGAGGACTCGGCCAGGCCGTCGGCGCCGCGGATGATCGGCACCGGGCGGATCTGCAGCGGGAAGTTCAGGTCCGTGACCATGCGCTGGATGATCGCCAGCTGCTGGGCGTCCTTCTCGCCGAAGTAGGCGCGGTCCGGCTGGATGAGCTGGAAGAGCTTGGCCACCACGGTGGTCACGCCGTCGAAGTGGCCGGGGCGGGAGGCTCCCTCGAGGCGCTCGCCCATCTTGCCGGAACGCACCCACACCTGCGGCAGGCCGTCGGGGTACATCTCCTCGTCGGTGGGGGCGAAGACGACGTCGACGCCGAGTTTCTCCAGGAAGGCGACGTCGGAGTCGAGGTCGCGCGGGTAGAGGCGGAAGTCGTCGCAGTCGCCGAGGTCGGTGAACTGCAGCGGGTTGACGAAGACGCTGACCACGACGGAGGAGTTCTCCTCGGCGGCCAGGGACACGAGTCGGCCGTGGCCCTCGTGGAGTGCACCCATGGTGGGGACCAGGCCGACGGAGCCCTGGAGGTCGGCGACGGCGGAACGCAGCTGCGCGACTGTGCGCGCGACGACGGTCACTTCTCGTCCCCGAAGGACTCGGATTCGTCGGGGAAGGAGCCGTCCTCGACGTCGGAGCGGTAGGCGCGGGCGGCGTCGAGAAGCATGGTGCCGACCTCTGCGTATCGACGCGCGAAACGCGGCGTATGACCCCGTGTGAGGCCGAAGGCGTCGGTCCACACGAGGACCTGGCCGTCGGTTGCGTTGCCGGCGCCGATGCCGATCGTCGGGATGGTGAGCTCGCGGGTGATCTCCCCGGCGATGCCGGCGGGGACCATCTCGAGGACGACGGCGAAGGCGCCGGCCTCCTGGACGGCGAGGGCGTCGGCACGCAGCTTCTCCCGGGCCTCGCCGCGTCCCTGGACGACGTAGCCGCCGAGGGCGTGCTCGGACTGCGGGGTGTAGCCGATGTGGGCCATGACGGGGATGCCGGCGTCGACGAGCGTGCGGATCGTCGGGGCGATCTCGACGCCGCCCTCGATCTTCACGGCGGCGACGCCGGTCTGCTTCATGAAGCGGGCGGCGGTCTCCAGCGCCTGGGCGGGGGAGACCTCGTAGGAGCCGAAGGGCAGGTCGGTGACGACGAACGCGCGCTCGGTGGCGCGGGCGACGGCGGTCGCCATGGTCATCATCTCCTCGACCGTGATCGACAGGGTCGAGTCCTGGCCGAGGACCACGTTGGCGGCGGAGTCGCCGACGAGGAGCAGGTCGATGCCCGCCTCGTCGAAGATCGCGGCGGTGGGCGCATCGTAGGCGGTGAGACAGGAGATCTTCCGCCCCTCGGCCTTGGCCTGGGCGAAGTGGCGGGTACGCATCCGGGAAACCATGGGCAAGAGTATAGGCCCACCCCGTCCCGCAGAAAGCATGTGTGTGACGGGGCCGTCCCTGGCCGGGCCCTGTCCTACACGGTCCTACACGCCGCGTGCCGCGCCGTAGAGTGCCAGCGGCTCGCGCAGTGTCTGGTCCAGGGCGACGGCGCGGGCGATGGCGCGGACGACCTCCCGGTGGGTGGGGATGAGGCGCAGCTGGAGCTCGGGGAGGCGGGAACGCACGGCCGCGGCGAAGAGTTTGGGGGCGGCCGGGTCGTCGAGGAAGGCGGAGCCGGCGACGACGACGGTGGCGGGGGAGTGCTCCTGGGCCAGGTCGGCGATGAGTTCTCCGAGGCGGCGGGCGCGGTCGTCGAGGACGGGGCGGGCGGCGGGGTCGGCGGCTGCGGCGGTGACGGAGTCCCAGCGGCGGTCGAGGACGGCGGCGGTGGTCAGCTCGCGTGCGGAGACGGGCAGGTCGATCTGGTGGACGCCCTGTTCGTCGGCGACGGCGGCGCCGATGGAGTCGTCGGCGAACAGTGCCATCGTGTCGCTGGTGTCGGTGCCGGTGTGCAGTTCCGCGGACTGGATCTCGGAGCCGAGGATCGCGGGCACCGCCGCGGAGACCACGACGGGCACGGAGAACTGGTAGCGCAGGCGGCCGGCGAAGTCGACGCCGTGCCAGCCGAGGTTGGGGGCGTCGACGACGCCGTCGTCGGTGACGCGGCCGGAGGTGGTCACGCCGACGGAGGCGAGGGGGCGGTCGAGGCCGGCGGTGAGGCGGTTGAGGCCGGCCATGACGTGCTCGATGAAGTCGGATTCGGTGAGTTCGGCGACGGGGGTGGGCACGTCGGCGTCGCGGATGGTGCGTCCGCGGGTGTCGAAGAGTCCGATGTAGGTGGTCGAGGTGCCGACGGCGATGCCTGCGTGCAGTGCCGGGTGGTTGGTCAGTTCGAGCGGGATCGTCGGTCGGCCGCGGCCCTGGGAGCGGGTGAGGTCGGTGCGCTCGTGGACGAGTCCCGCACCGATCAGGGCGCTGATGGCGCGTGTGATGGTGGGCTGGGACAGGCCGGTGGCCTCCACGAGCTCGCTGCGCGTGACGATCTGGTGCAGTCGCACCAGGTGGAGGCATTTCGCCGCCGGAGTGCGCGGACGTGAGAAGACGGTGGCCATGACCGGCATACTACATAAATTCAGACAACGTTGTCTAATTTCGCGGACTGATCGGTCTAGGGTTCCTGCTTGGCGACGTCCCGCGGCCCCGGCTTCAGGTAGTTCGTGAAGCCCGGCACCAGCACCGCGCACGCCAGCGTGCCGACGATGACGAGGACGCCGCCGAGCAGCGTCGTCAAGCCCACGCCGAGTGGTGCGGCCGCCCATCCGTGCAGGACATCCGCCATGCGGGGGCCGCCGACGACCACGACGATGTAGACGCCCTGGATGCGGCCCTGCACGTGGTCGGCGGCGGACTGCTGGAGGATCGCGGTGCGCAGCGCGGCCGAGAACATGTCGGCCGCGCCACCCAGGACGAGCATGAGGATGACCATCCACGCCCACACCGTCACCGCGCCGGGGCTGAGCATGACCGCGCCACCCGCGATGACCACGGCCACGCCCCACGCGATGATGCACACGATGACCGCCAGGCCCTGGCGCACCACCCGCGACACCCAGCCGGAGAGCAGGCCGCCGAGCACCGCGCCCGCCGCCATGGAGGAGTAGAGGAGGGCGAGCATGATGCCGCCGTCGCCGGGTTCGCCGAAGTTGACGGCCGCGATCTCCGGGTAGAGGGCGCGCGGCATGCCGAAGGTCATGGCGATGAGGTCGAGCAGCATCGCCACCATGAGCACCGGCTGGGTGCGCAGGTAGGACAGGCCGTCGACCACGGAGCGGAAGCCCGCCTTCTGCGCCTCCCCGGAGGGTGGCAGGGCAGGCAGCGCCAGCACCGCGCCGAGCGTCGGGATGAGCAGTGCCGCGTCAAGGGCGTAGAGCCAGGAGTAGCCGATGAAGGGGATGAGCGCGCCCGCGACGAGCGGTCCGACGATCGCGCCGAACTGCATGAGCATCATGTTGAGGCTGGACCCGGCGGCGAGGAGCTCCAGCGGCAGAATCGAGCGGAACACGGCGGTGCGGGTGGGCTGGTTGACCGCGAAGAAGGCCTGCTGCAGGGAGAACACGGCCAGCAGCCACCACACGTTGGTGTTGCCCGCCACGGTCAGGCCCCAGAAGGCCAGGGCCGTGGCGATCATGCCCACCGTCGAGACGATGAGCACCTTCCGCTTGTCGAAGCCGTCCGCGATCGACCCGCCGTACAGGCCGAAGATGACCAGCGGCACGAGGCCGAAGAGGCCGGTGAGTCCGACGTAGGCGGAGGAGCCGGTGATGGAGTAGATCTGGGCCGGCACGGCGACGACGGTGAGCTGGGCGCCGATCATGGTGGCGATGTTGGCGACCCAGAGGCGTCGGTAAGCGGGGACCTGGAGTGGGCGGGTGTCCGCCAGGATGCTGCGGAGACTCACGGGGCCACCGGGCAGGGGGCGGGGGTGGCGGAGGGGGCGTCGTTCATGGAGGTGATACTACGATTCGGTGTCGGGTCGGGGGTGACGGGGTGGAAAAGTCCGGAGGGACCCTGGTGTGGCGCTGGCCACTAGGTTAGCCTTACCTACGTTGTTTCAACGACCATCGCATGATCGACATCATCACGACGTATTGAGGGGTACACATGCGCTTCACGAAGCGTTTCGCCGCAGCCGTGGTCGCCGTCTGCGGCGCCGCCGCCGGACTGGTCGCCTGCGGCTCCGGTGACAGCACCGACACCACCGGTGACGAGGGTTCGCTCGTCATCTACTCGGGCCGCGCCGAGGATCTCGTCGCGCCGCTGATCGCGGACTTCACCGAGGACACCGGCATCAACGTGGAGGTCCGCTACGGCTCCACCGCCGAGCAGGCCCAGCTGCTGCTCACCGAGGGCGACGCCTCCCCGGCGCACGTCTTCCTCTCCCAGGAGGCCGGCGCGCTCGGCCTCCTCGAGGACCAGGGCATGCTCACCGAGCTGCCGGCCGAGACCATCGCCCAGGTGGCCGACGGTTTCTCCTCCGGGGACAACCAGTGGGTCGGCATCACCGGCCGCGCCCGCGCTGTCGCCTACGACACGCAGAACGTCACCGAGGAGGAGGCCCCGGCCACCATCGCCGACATGGTCGACCCGAAGTGGAAGGGCCAGATCGGCGTCGCCCCGGGCAACGCCTCCTTCCTGGCCTTCGTCACCGCCATGCGCGTGACCGAGGGCGAGGACGCCACCCGCGAGTGGCTCGAGGCGCTCGCCGCCAACGAGCCGAAGACCTACAAGAAGAACGGTGACATCCTGGAGGCCGTCGACAAGGGCGAGATCCGGGTCGGCCTCATCAACCACTACTACTGGTACGCCGCGGCCGCCGAGCAGGGCACCGACATGCGTGCCCAGCTGAAGTTCGGCGAGGCCGGCGACCTGGCCGGTCTGGTCAACGCCACCGGCGTGGGCATCCTCACCAAGGGGGCGGGCCGCGCCGATGCGCAGGCCTTCGTCGACTACCTCCTCTCTGAGGCGGGCCAGACCTACTTCGCGCAGAAGACCTTCGAGTACCCGCTGGTCAGCGGCGTGGCAGGCCCGGAGGGTGTGCCGCCGCTGGAGTCCCTCTCCGCGCCGGACGTCGATCTGGCGAAGCTGGGCACCGTCGAGGAGAGCGCCGCGCTCGTCGATGAGGCCGGCCTCACCGTCGATTAAATGTCAGCCCCACCTGCTTCATCCGCACCATCCGGTCGTCGCGCATCCGCGCGTCGGCCGTTCGGTCGTTCCCGGGGTCCCCGCGGGCGGGGCGGCGCGCGGCGTCCGCACCCGCTGCTGCTCGTCCTCGCCTTCCTCACCGTCGCGGTGGTGGCCACCCCCCTGGTCTTCCTGCTGGGTGAGGCGCTGGCCGCCCCCGTGGAGCGCATCACCGGGGCGCTGCTGCGTCCGCGCACGTGGCAGCTGATGACGAACACGATGCTGCTCACTCTCGGGGCGACCCTGGGGGCGCTGCTCATCGGCGTGCCGACGGCCTTCCTGCTGGTGCGCACCAACCTCGTCGCCCGCCGCTGGTGGTGGGTGGCGGCGACGCTGCCGCTGGCGATCCCCTCCTATGTCGCCGGTCTGGCGTGGGTGAGTGCCACCCCGCTGCGTGGTTACGTCGGTTCCGTGCTGGTGCTCGTGCTCGTGTCCACGCCGTACGTCACCCTCCCGGTGGCCGCCGCCCTGCGCCGCGCCGACACCAACATCGAGGACGTGGCCCGCACCCTGGGCCTCGGTCCGGTCCGCGCGTTCCTCACCATGACGCTGCCGCAGATCGCCCCCGCCGCCGGCGCCGGTGCGCTGCTCGTCGCGCTGTACACGATCTCCGAGTTCGGCGTGGTCGC
This sequence comes from Corynebacterium sp., assembly GCF_012838985.1. Lineage (GTDB taxonomy): Bacteria > Actinomycetota > Actinomycetes > Mycobacteriales > Mycobacteriaceae > Corynebacterium. The sequence goes on from NZ_DUOE01000153.1 coordinate 20,494, forward strand.
CATCATGCGTTACCCGGCGCTCACCCCGGCGGTGCAGACCGCCTTCTCCGGCACCTTCAACCGCGAGCTGGCGATGGTGCTCTCCCTCATGCTGGTGTTCCTCGCGCTGCTGGTGGTCGTCGCGGAGCGTGCTTTACGACGCCCCGTCACCGCCCTCCGCGTCCGCGGCGACGCCCCGCCGTCGGTCAAGCTCTCCCGCACCGGGCACATCCTGGCCTCCACGGCGCTGGGCACCGTGTTCCTGGCGGCCGTCGGCATGCCGATCGCGGTGCTGGTGCAACGGCTGATCATCAGCGTCGCCGGCCGTGAGGTCGAGGTCGCGCGCCTGTTGGCCGCGGCCCGGACGACGGTGCTGCTCGGTTTCGCGGGGGCGGTCGTGGCGACGCTGCTGGCCCTGCCGGTGGGCATCCTCGCCGCCCGGCAGCGCACCCGCCTGGTCGGCGGCCTGGAGACCGCCACCTTCCTGGGCCACGGACTGCCCGGCATCGTGCTCGGCCTGTCGATGGTCTACCTCGCCCTCAAGGTGGCGCCTGCGCTGTACCAGACGATGACGCTGCTGGTCATCGCCTACGGCATCCTCTACGTGCCCAAGGCCGTCGGCTCGGTCCGCACGTCGGTGGCGCAGGTGCCCGAACGTCTCGAGGACGCCGCCCGCACCCTGGGCCGCACCCCGGTGCAGACGTGGTCCGAGGTCACCGGCCGCGTTGCATGGCCGGGCATCGCCGCCGGTGCGATGCTGGTCGCGCTCACCGTGATGAAGGAACTCCCGGCCACATTGATGATGCGCCCGACGGGTGTCGATACCCTGGCCACGAGGCTGTGGCAGCTGACCGACATCGCCGCCTACGGTGGTGCCGCGCCCTACGGCCTCATGCTCATCGCCGTGGCCGCGATCCCGGCCCTGGTGCTGGCCCGTCAACCCGGAGGCTCCTCATGACGAACCACCCCCACCCGCCGGCCCTGTCCGTCCGTGGTCTGCAGGCCGCGTTCCCGGGTCCGGGGCGCACCGAGACGACGGTGCTCCACGGCCTCGATCTCGACGTGCCCGAGGGTGAGCTCCTCGCCGTCCTCGGTCCCAGCGGCTGCGGCAAGACGACGCTGCTGCGCGTGCTGGCGGGCCTGCTGCCGGCGACGGCCGGGCAGGTGGATCTGGCGGGTCGCCGCGTCGTCGACGGCCCGGTGAGCGTCGCCCCCGAGCGGCGCGGCGTGGGGCTGGTGCCGCAGGAGGCGTCCCTGTTCCCGCATCTCGACGTCGCCGCCAACGTCGCCTTCGGCCTCTCCCGCCCCCGCCTGTGGAAGCGCCGTGGGCCCGTGCCGCCGCGGGTGATGGAGCTGCTCGAGATGGTCGGCATCCCGGAGCTCGCGCACCGCATGCCCTCCGAGCTGTCCGGTGGCCAGGCGCAGCGCGTCGCACTGGCCCGGGCACTGGCCCCCGAGCCCGCCCTCGTGCTTCTCGACGAACCCTTCTCCGCCCTCGACGCCGCCCTCCGCGTGCGCCTGCGTACCGACGTCCGCGAGGTGCTGGCAGCCAGCGGCGCCACCGGTCTGCTGGTCACCCACGACCAGGACGAGGCCCTCTCCGTCGCCGACCGCGTCGCCCTGCTTTCCGCGGGGCAGTTGGTCCAGGTGGGCACCCCCTCCGAGGTCTACTCCCGCCCGGCGACGGCGTGGGTGGCGGAGTTCGTCGGCACGTGTTCACTGCTGCGCGGCACCCTCGAGGGCGACACCGTGACCTGCGCCCTCGGCACGGTCGAGGCGACCTGCGCGGAGGGTGTCGGGTCGATCGGCAAGGTGGTCATCCGCCCCGAGCAGCTGCGTCTGTCCGCCAGGCCGGGCATCGGCGTGGGCGCCACGGTCGGCGCGGTCGAGTACGCCGGCCACTCCACCCTGTACCGGATCCGTCTGCACGGCGCGGGGGAGAAGCTGGCGGTCCGCGAGCAGGGGCCGGCGCGTTTCGCCGTCGGCGACGAGGTCACGGTGACCCCCACGGCGGCGCTCCACGTCGTGCCCACGCCCTGAGGCAACCAAAACATGCCGCGAAGCCCCCTTTCCCTGAGGTGGGGAGGGCCTTCGCGGCATGTTTCGGTTGCCGCAGGCAGGTCCTAGGCGTCCAGCGTCAGGCCCATCACCAGCTGCGGCAGGCCCTGCGCTGCGGTGGTGCGCCAGGAGACGTCCGCGATGCGGCTGAGTTCGGTCTCCTCCGGTGAGATCTCCAGGATCTTCGCCCCGAAATGCTTCGCGACGAGCGGCAGCCCCGCCGCCGGGTGCACCACCCCGGACGTGCCCACCACGACCACCAGGTGGGCCGCCGCCATGCGGGCCTCGGCACGACCCCACTCGTCCTGGGGCAGCTGTTCGCCGAACCACACCACGCCGGGGCGCACCAGGTTGCCGCACAGCGGGCACTCCGGCGGGGCCATCCGCGCGACCGGCTCGTCGGGGAACTCCACCTCGCCCTTCCAGGGGCGGGAGCAGATGGTGCAGCGGTAGTCGAAGAGCGAGCCGTGCAGGTGCACGACATCGTCCATGCCGCCGCGTTCGTGCAGGTTGTCGATGTTCTGGGTGGTGACGCCGACGTGGACGTCGGCAAGCAGGGACCAGTCGGCGATCGCCCGGTGACCCGGGTTGGGCTCCGCGCGGCGGCACACGGTGCCCCGCCACAGGTACCACGCCCACATCGGTTCGGGGTCGCGTGCCCACGATTCGACGGAGGCGAAGGCGACCGGATCGACCTTGGTCCACAGGCCCGTCTGGGCGTCGCGGAACGTGTCGAGTCCGGATTCGGCGGACATGCCCGCACCGGTGAAGACCTCCACGCGGGAGGCCTCGCGGGCCAGGGCGAGAGCGGAAGCAAACTGGTCGGTAGCCATGCACCCCACGGTACCGGCGATAGAATCAACGGTCATGGGACTGATTTTCCGCCCGATGACCGTCGACGACCACCCTTCGCGCGCCGCAGCGCTGCGCGACCATCCGGCCCACCCGCTGGACTTCCGTCCCGGGCGCGGTGACGCCGGCTTCGTCGCCCTCGACGGCGGCCGTCCCGTCGGTGTCATCTGGGCCCAGTTCGTCGCCGGTCCGGGCCACGTCGCCGACGACATCCCCGAGATGATGCTCCACGTCGCCGAGGGGTACCGCAACATCGGACTCGGGGCCCGCCTCATCGGGCTGCTCGCCGACCACGGCCGGGAACAGGGCTGGCCCGGGATCAGCCTGTCCGTCGGGGAGGGCAGCATCGCCCGCCGTCTCTACGGGCGCACCGGCTTCGTCGACCGGGCCGCCGCGGGCACGATGCTGCTCAACCTCTCTGACCGGATCACCTCCGTGGCGGTGTACTGCGGTTCCTCCCACGGCGCCCGCCCGGCCTACACCCGCGCGGCGCAGGAGCTGGGCCACGAACTGGCCGCCCGGAACCTCACCCTCGTGTACGGCGGCGGTGCGGTGGGGTTGATGGGGGAGGTGGCGGACGCGGTCGTCGGGAAGCAGGGGTCGGTGACCGGCGTCATCCCGCGCCAGCTGGTGGACCGGGAGCTCGCGCACCCCGGCCTCACCCGCCTGGAGGTTGTCGAGACAATGGCCCAGCGCAAGTCCCGCATGGAGGCCCTCGCCGACGCCTTCATCGCCCTGCCCGGAGGCGCCGGCACCCTCGAGGAGCTCTTCGAGGTGCTCACCATGCAGCAGCTCGGCCACATCCGCGGGCCCGTGGCCCTGTGCAACATCGAGGGGTTCTGGGATCCGCAGATCGCCATGCTGCACCGCGCGGTCGAGGAGGGTTTCCTCCGCCCCAAATACGTGGACTGCCTCGTCGTCGCCGACACCCCCGCCGCCGTGCTCGACGCCTTCGGCTCCTGGCAGGCCCCGGGCCGTAAATGGGACTGAATGCGTCACCCCCGGTACACTGACCTGCTATGAGTGCCGACATCAAGCGTTCGCCTTCGCTTCTCGACGCATCGTGCGAGGGATTCGTCTACGACCTGGCGGCGCTGTCCCCGACCGACGCCACCGCATGGGGCATCCCCGGGTTCGACGGCGAGCTGCAGGATTTCTCCCCCACCTACTGGGAGGCCGTCGCCGACCGCACCCGCGACATGATCGCGGACGTCGACGCCTTCGACGACGGCACCGACGACTCCGACGATGAGGACGACTTCGACGAGGTCGACCACGTCACCGCCGCCGTCCTCCGCGACCGTCTCTGCCTCGACCTCGACCTCCACCACCACGGCGAGGACCTGGCGCAGCTGAACAACATCGCCTCGCCGGTGCAGACGATCCGCGACACCCTGCTCCTCATGCCCACGGACACCCCGGAGCAGATCGACGCCCTGCGTTCCCGCCTGTCCAAGGTGCCGGCCGCGCTGGCCGGTTACCGTGAGTCGCTCGCCGAGGCCGCCTCCCACGGCCACGTCGCCCCCGTCCGCCAGGTCGACGAGGTCTACTCCCAGTGCCAGGACCTCGTCGAGTCGCCCTCCCTCCTCGAGGAGATCGGCCTGCCGAAGGACGCCCCCGAGGTCGAGACCGCCAAGCAGGCCTTCGCCGACATGGCCGACTGGCTCAGCGAGCAGCTGGCCACCCACGCGCCCAAGGAGGACGCCGTCGGCCGTGAGCGTTATCAGCGTTTCTCGCACCTGTTCGTCGGTGATTCCGTCGACCTCGACGAGGCCTACACCTGGGGCCTCGAGCGCCTCCGTGAGATCGACGCCGAGCAGCAGGCCATCGCCCGGAAGCTCTACGACACCGACGACGTCCGCCTGGCCTACCGCAGGCTCAACGACGAGCCCCGCTACACCCTCACCGGCACCGACGCGCTGCTGGAGTGGATGCAGGAGACCGCCGACTCCGCCGTCGCCTCCCTCCACGGCACGGCCTTCGACATCCCCGAGCCGGTGCGCACCATCGAGGCCCGCATCGACCCGGCCGGCACCGGCGGCATCTTCTACACCCCGCCGTCCGATGACTTCGCCCGTCCCGGCCGTATGTGGTGGTCCGTCCCCGCAGGTCAGGAGCGTTTCCACACCTGGCAGGAACTGACCACCGTCTTCCACGAGGGCGTGCCCGGCCACCACCTCCAGATCGGCCAGACCCTCCTCGAGCGGCAGAACCTCAACCTGTGGCGTCGCGTCGCCTGCTGGAACTCCGGCCACGGCGAGGGCTGGGCCCTCTACGCCGAGCAGCTCATGGAGGAGCTCGGCCACCACGAGGATCCGGGCACGCGCATGGGGCTTCTCGACGCCCAGCGTCTCCGCGCCGCCCGCGTCGTCCTCGACATCGGCGTCCACCTGGGCAAGAAGGTCCCGGAGGGGACCGCGGTGTGGGACGCCAGCTACGCCAAGGCCTTCCTGCGCGAGAACACCGCCATGGACGAGGCCAACCTGCGTTTCGAGCTCAACCGCTACCTCGGCTGGCCCGGCCAGGCGCCGTCCTACGCGCTCGGCCAGCGTCTCTGGCAGCAGACGCGGGATGACGCCGTCGCCCAGGGCATGACCGTCCCCGAGTTCCACTCCCGGGCGCTGGCGCTGGGTTCGATCCCGATGTCGATCCTGCGGGAGCAGCTGCTCGATTAGGTCGGGGACTCTTGTGCTCCGGCACCCCGGACGCTAGACTTGGTGACATGACAACATTCGCCATCATTCGTTCCGGGGACCGGGACCACTGGCGCGATTCCGCCATCATCTCCCGGCAGTCCTTCCCCGCCACCGGCAACTTCGACCTCGAGGCCAACGCCTTCGGGCTGCTCATGATGCACAACGACGACATCGTGGCCCCGGGTGAGGGTTTCGACATGCACTTCCACAAGGACGTGGAGATCATCAGCTGGATCGTCGACGGCGCCGTCCACCACCGCGACTCCGGCTCCGATGACATCACCGAGGTCCGTGCCGGCATGGCCCAGTACATCTCCGCCGGCTCCGGCGTGCGCCACTCCGAGATCAACGCCGGCGGCTACACCAGCGGCAGCCACGTCCGGGTGGTCCAGTCCTGGCTGCCCGCCGACGTGAAGGGCACCGTCCCGACGCACGCCACCCACGACTTCTCCGGCCAGACGGGCCTCGTGCCGGTCGCCGGGCCGAACGCCCCGCTGCCGCTCGGCACCGCTGGGGCCTCCCTCCACCTCGTGCGTGTCGACGACACCCCGGTCATCGTCCCCGGCAGCGCCTACGTCCACTTCTTCGTCATCAGCGGGGAGATGACCGTCGCCGGCCACTCCCTGCAGGAGGGGGATGTGCTGCGGGGGAGGGACGTCGAGAAGCTGGAGGTCACCGGCTCCGGCGAGGCACTCGTCTGGGTGATGGACCGGGCGATCAACGCCGGATGAGCCGCGCCAGGTAACCCGCCACGACGAGGAGGGTGAGCAGGCGGATGAGCTGGATCGCCACGACCGCCGGCCCCGCCCCACCCTCCGAGGACAGCGCGAGGACCGTCTCCAGCGCGCCCGGGCTGGTGGCCAGGTAGGCCTCGAAGTAGGTGATGTCCAGCCACCACGCCAGGGGGAACGCGGTGCCCGCGCAGGCGAGGATGACCACGGCGATGAACGTCACCGTGGCCGGCAGCTGACGGGCGAAGACCCGCAGCGCCGGCACCGACAGGGCGCCGCCGCACATCCAGCCGATCGACAGGAAGGCGGCGATGCGGAACGTCTCCGGCGGCAGGAGCGACCACTGCGGCAGCGCCAGCCCGAGGGCGACGGTGATGAGCAGCGGGCCGAGGACGCTCGGCACCGGGATGCGCAGCGGGCGGGCCAGCGTCTCACCGAAGTAGGCGATCGCGGCGATGCCCACCAGCAGGAACCACGGCTGGGCGGGGGCCTCCACCGCCGTGCCCCCGCCGGGATGGTGGAAGAACGCCGTGACCAGCGGCAGGGACATCGAGACGACGAGCAGCCGCAGGTACTGGGCGAGGGCGACGAAACGGTAGTCGGCGTCGAGTTCCCGCGCCAGGACCGGCAGGATCGACGCGCCCCCGGCGAGCATCGACAGGATGCCCGTCTCCCGGGACACCGTGGCCTCCCGCCGCGCCAGGAGCAGCCCGCCCACCACGCCGATGCCGATGGTGACCACCGCGACGAGGAGGCCGGGGATGAGGAGGGAGGTGAGCGTCGCCACGCTGATGCCCACGAGCGGCAGCCCCGCGAGCATGCCGATGACACCGCGGCCGAAACGGTAGAAGGAGTCGTTGACCTCCAGCTCACGGCCCGTGCCCAGCGCCACCGCGCCGGACGCGACGATGCCCGCCAGGATCCACGCGGCGGGGACGTTCCACCAGGAGAACAGCAGCCCCAGGCCTATCGACGCCGGCGCGACGACCGCCCATCTCATCGACGGTCACGCAGCAGGAGACGCAGGATGTGCGGCAGCCACCCCGCGATGAGGAGCACACCCAGCAGACGGATCAGCTGGATCGCCACGACCGCCGGACCGGCCCCGCCCTCCGAGGACAGCGCCAGCGCCGTCTCGATCGCGCCGGGGCTGGTGGCCAGGTACGCCTCGAAGTAGGTGATGTCCACCCAGTGCATGATCGGGATCGCCAGCAGCGCGCAGGCGACGCTGAGGGCGACGATGAAGCTGATCGTGGCGGGCAGCTGACGGCCGAAGAACTTCAGCGCCGGGATGGACAGCGCACCACCGCACATCCAGCCGATCGCCAGGAAGGCGTAGACGCGGAAGAACTCCGGGGGCTGCATGCTCCAGTCCGCGGGGAGGAGGACACCGGCGAGCACCGTGAGCAGCAGCGGGCCGAACACCGCCGGGGAGGGCAGGCGCAGCAGCGCGCCGACCTTGTCTCCGAAGAAGGCCACCAGGGCGATGACGGGGAACATCCACGGGTTGACCGCCGGGCCGGTGGGGCCGCCGCCGGCGTCGGCGGGCATCATGAAGAACGCGCTGACCAGCGGCAGTGTCATCGACACCGCCAGCAGACGCAGGTACTGGCTGAGGGCGACGTAGCGGAAGTCGGCGCCCAGGTCACGGGCCAGGGCGGGCATCACGGAGGAGCCGCCGGCGAGCATCGACAGCACGCCCGTCTCCCGGCTGATGGCCGGTTCCGCCCGGGAGAGCAGCAGCCCGCCGAGGATGCCGAACCCTACCACCACCAACGCGACCACGATGCCGGGCAACGCGTATCCGGCCAGCTCACCGAGGGGGACCCCGGCCAGGGGGATGCCGGCGAGGATGCCGATGGTGCCGCGGCCGCCCTTCTCGAAGGTGGCGTTGAGCGGCAGCTCCTCATGCGTGGACAGTGCGACCGCACCCGCGCCGATGATGCCGGCGAGGATCCACGCGGCGGGCACGTGGAGGTGGCTGAAGATCAGGCCCAGGACGAGTGACGCGACGGCGACGATGAGCCAGCGCGTCATTGTTTTCCGGGAACCCATGTCTCAAGACATTACGGGGACCGTCAAATCAGGGCGCGGTCCATCCGCCGACGTGACCCGGCGAGATGTGCACCCCCTGCCCGGGTTCGAGACCGATCTTCGCGACGTTCGGCTCCCGCAGATCCACCACCGCGTGCCCCACCTTGTACACCCCGTCCCGGGCCAGAGACGGCAGGCCGCGGGCGTCGGGCGCGATGTTGATGTCGGTCTCGATCCGCGCCGGGGAGATCGCGTACACCACGTGGTTGGAGCCCTCCTCGTCCCAGAAGGCCTGGAAGTTGGCCCAGCAGTCGGCGACGATGCCGTCGTCACGCCCCAGATCGCACTGCAGGGTGTGCTCGCTGGTGAGCGGCACGACATAACGGCCCGTGGGCAGTTCCGCGGCGTAGGGGCTGCCGTGGACGTTGCCCGCCGGGGGCAGGCCCGCCTGCGAATCGAGGGGCGGGTTACGGAAGTCGATGACCGGCACCGACCCCCGCAGCGAGTCCGGGGTGGAGGTGGCGACCAGCCTGAGGTGGTCGTCGGTGAGTTCGTAGGACTCCTCGGATGCCCCCGGGGCGGTGTTGTGCCGCCAGGAGACCAGGACGGCGTTGTCGTGGAGCCGCTGAGCGCCGTTCACCCCGGCGTAGAGGGGCGGCTGATAGTTGAACACCAGCTTCTCACCGGTGAACAGCACCATCGTGCCGGCCGGGCGTTCAGCCGGGCCGGAGCCGAGGGTGCCGTCGAGAAGCACCCAGCTCAGGTCGGCGCAGGAGTCGTAGGAGTTCTCCTGCACGCGGAAGGTGAAGTGCTCCGAGGTGCTGGTCACGATGGTTCCGGACCGCAGGTGTGCGCCGAACTCACTGTCGGCGAGGTCCCCGGAGGTGCAGCCGGGGTCGGTCGGGGTGGTGGGCTGGGGGACACGGGGTGAGCTGGTGGGCAGGGCGACGCTGGTCGTGGCCGGGGCGTCCACCGTGCTGTCGGTGACGTCAGGGCCGTCAGTGCTGCCGGAGCCGCCGGTGTTGCAGGCGACGAGCGCGAGCACGGACAGCAGGACCGCCGTGAGCTTCGCTGAATGGTGCGGGGACACGTCGATCAACCTCCTGTGTGAGAATGCCTCTTACCTGTTCAATCGTTTCCCACGGGAACGTGTTACCCGGAGGTGTCATGGACATCGGGCTCGGTGCCTGGGGGATCCTCGTGGCCGGTGCGGCCGCCGCGGGGTGGGTCGACGCCGTCATCGGCGGCGGCGGTCTGGTGCTCATCCCGCTGCTCCTGGCGGTGGTGCCGGGCCTGGCGCCGGCCACGGCCCTGGGCACGAACAAACTGGTCGGCGTCTCCGGCACGACCACGGCGGCATGGACGCTGGTCCGTCGCGTCCGGCCGCGCATCAACCCCTGGTTCGTGGTGCTCGCCCTGGTGTGTTCGGGCGCGGGTGCGCTGTCCGCCTCACTTATCGACGCCACCCTCCTCCGCCCCTTCATCATCATCCTCATGCTCGCCGTGGGTACCTTCGTGGCCCTGCGGCCGGGCTTCGGCGCCTCTGATGCGGCGCCCCCGGTGGGACGGTGGCGGCGCTGGCTGGTGCTCCTCCTCGTCGGGGTCATCGCGTTCTACGACGGCATCTTCGGCCCCGGCACGGGCATGTTCCTCATCATGGCGTTCACGGCGGTGCTCTCCCGGGACTTCCTCCATTCCGCGGCGATGGCGAAGGTGGTGAACACCTCGACCAACCTCGGTGCGCTCCTCGTCTTCGCCGTCGGTGGTCACGTGTGGTGGCAGCTGGGGCTGGTGCTGGCGGTGGCCAACATCGCCGGTGCCCAGCTGGGTGCGCGCACGGTGCTCGGTGGGGGAGCCCGCCTGGTGCGGGCCGCGCTGCTCATCGTCGTGGTCGTGATGAGCTCCTACCTGGCGTGGCAGCAGTTCGGGTAGTTGTTGGCAGAGATTTCCAAGATCACGGACCTAACGTCGGAGACATGAGCCCGACAAAGGTCATTCCTTCCTTCCAGGTCATTGCCCCGGCTGATCTGCTGGGCGATGACGCCGCCGCCCTCGATTTCCTGGCCAGCGAGTTCTTCCTGGCCAAGATCTACGGCAACGACTCCCTGGAGATCGCCGCCCCCGCCGAGCTGCTGCCGATGCTGGCCACCGCCGCCGGTGCTTTCGACGCCGCCGAGATGCCGGAGAACTTCCGCCTGGTGGAGATGACCGCCGAGGAGTGACGGCCCCGTCACATCCGCTTCTTGGTCCGCGCCGTGGCCTGCGCGGACCACGGGTCCTCCGGCCACGGGTGTTTGGGGTAACGTCCGCGCATCTCCGCCCTGACCTGCGCATAAGGCCCTGACCAGAAGCTCGCCAGGTCATCGGTCACGGCCAGGGGCCGCCCGGCGGGGGAGAGCAGGTGGAACAGCACCGGCACACCCGCCAGCTCGGGGGAGCGCTCAAGGCCGAAGCACTCCTGCAGCTTCACGCTCACCACCGGCCGCCCGCTGGAGTAGTCCACGCGGTGCCGGCTGCCGCTGGGTACGAGCAGACGTTCCGGGGCGAGCTCGTCGAGACGCGTCGCCTCCGGCCACGGCAGAAGGCGCTGCAGGGCGGGGTACATGTCCACCCTGCTCATCGACGTCCCCCGCGCCACCCTGTCCAACTCCGGTCCGAGCCACAGCTGGGGGTCGGCCGACTCCACGTCCGGCCACGGATCGCCGAGCTGCTCATGCAGGTAGGCGAGGCGTTCGCGCAGGCCCTGCGCCGCGTCCGAGAAGCGGAACATGCCCGGCCCCTCCCTCGCCACGGTGGCCGCCAGCGCCTCCGCGGCCTCCTCCGGCGGGACCTGCACCGGGGTGGAACTGAGCTCGATGGCACCCAGACGCACGACCCGGCGGCCGCGGACGCGACCGTCGGCGACGGTGGCCACGATTTCCGTGGTCTCCCCGACGACCTCGCGGGCCTGCTCCTCCGTCAGCCGGGCGGCTGCGCGGATCGTGGCACCTGCCCGCCCCTCACGCGAGGTGCCGCCGCTGCGGGTCACCTCGGCGACGGCCAGCCACTCCGCCCCCGTCAGCCCCAGATCGCCCGGCAGCACCGCCCGGGTGCCACTGACCAGCAGATACTCCTCGCCCACGCGCCGGGCCACCCGCCCCGGGAACGCCAGGGCGGTGATCACGCCGGGATCGGACTCACCCGAACCTCCCGACACCAGCCGCTCCAGACGCCGCACCTCCCGCGCCGGGGCCTGCGCCCGGGCCACGTCACCCCGCGGCGAATCGGACAGGACCGCCACCGTGCGGGCCGCCGCCGGACCACACTCCACCAGCGCACGCCCCAGGCGGGGATCCACCGGCAGCGCCGCCAGCCGACGCCCCAGGTCCGTCGCCTCACCCGACTCCGTGACCGCCCCGATGCCCCGCAGCACCGTCTCGGCGGAGTGGAGGGCGGGGGAGGGAGGGGCATCGGCAAGCGGGAGCCCCTCGCCCCGGGGTGTGCCCCACACCGCCATCGTCAGGGCCGCCTGCGTGAGATCCGAGGTGGCGATCTCCGGCGTGATGTGCGGGCGGAACTGCTGGTAGTCCGCCTGCGAATAGGCACGCAGCACCCGGCCCGGACCCTCACGCCCGGCGCGGCCGGCGCGCTGATCCACCGTCGACTGCGCCGCGGAGACCGTGACCAGGCCGGTCATGTCGCGGGTGGCGTCACGACGCGGCACACGCGAGAGCCCCGAATCCACCACGACGCGCACGCCGGGCACCGTCAGCGAGGACTCCGCGATGGAGGTCGCCACGATGACCCGCGCCTGACCGCTGAGCGCCGCGTCCTGTTCCCGGGCGTCCAGCGAACCGTGCAGCGGGACGGCACCGGGGATCCGCGCACACACGTACTCCACCTCGCGCACACCCGGGACGAACACGAGCACGGCGTCGTCGTGACCCTGCGCCAGACCCGCCAGATGGTCGAGGAACTCGCGGGTGTTGCCCGCCCGCCCCGGATGCGGCGCGTAGTCGATGGTCAGGGGATGGGTCACCGCCGGGGTGTCCAGCACGGGGGCGTCCATGAGGGCGGCGAACTTGTCGACGTCCAGGGTCGCGGACATCGCCACCACCGCCAGGTCATCGCGCAGCTCGGCGAGCTCCAGCAGCATGCCCAGCACCAGGTCGGTGTCCAGCTGCCGCTCATGCACCTCATCCACCGCGACCGCCGCCACACCCGCCAGTTCCGGCTCGGACATGAGGCGACGCAGCAGCACACCCGGGGTCATGAACTCCACCAGGCTGCCCGGATGGTGCTCGCCGCGCACCGTGAAGCCCACCCGCTCACCGATCCGCGACCCGTCCAGGTGGGCCAGGCGTCGCGCCGCCGCCCGCACCGCCACCCGCCGCGGCGCCGTGACCAGCACCTTTCCCCCGGTGTGGTTGGCCAGCGCCGGCGGGACGAGGGTGGTCTTGCCCGTGCCGGGCGGGGCCTGCACCACGAGGGTCCGGTCCAGGAGCCCCGGCAGCTGGTCGATCGTGCGGGCGACGGGCAGTCCGGCGCCGATGCGGTCAAGGTCGAAGAGCATGCCCACCATTGTGCCCGGTCCAGGCGGGGGTCTCGGCCGACCACAGGTGATCCGGGTAGGGACGCCCCTGCGCCGCCCCGCCCGTGAGGTGCGCCGCGATGGTGGCCGCCGCCAGACCGGAGGCGAGGTCCGCGGAGCTGAAGCGGATCGGGATGAGACCGTTCCGCAGGTACTCCAGCGTCTGTGCGTACTCCCTGAGGCGGATGGAGTTGTCGCCGGGATCGAGGAGCGAGTACTTCACGTCGCCGTCGAACTCGATGATCAGGCCCAGCTCCGGCCAGAAGAAGTCGACCCGGCCGATCTCCCTCCCGCGCTGATCGCGGATCGTCGCCTGCTGCCACGGCACCGGGGCTCCCAGCTCCCGGAGCAGCACCTTCACCTCGGATTCGCGGGGGCTCTCCGAACTCGCGGTGGCCAGCGCCACCGCCTGCCCCACCTGCGCGGCACCCTGCAGCCTGTGCATCTCCCCGGCCCGGCGCTCCATCTCCTCGTGGGTGAACAGATCTTCCCGGAGACAGTGGTCGAGGACGCGGACGGCATCGGCGAGCGAACTCCAGCGGGCGAGGTCGAGGGCGGTGGCGAGCACCCCGGTCACCCGGACGGTGCCGAACCCGCAGTCCGTGGTCTCGATGTGGTCCCTGTGCCCGGCGCTGAGGTGGCGGTAGTGGACGTGCCGGGTCCTCCGTGTGCGTCCCCCGATCCTGCCCAGCTCCACCCGCCACGTCCCGTGATCGGCAGGGGGCAGGATGGGCAGCTCCCACAGGCGGGCCGCTGTCCGGCCGACCGCGACGGAGGCCGGTGCGCAGCAGGCGAAAGCCGCGATGCGCACCAGGACCTGCTCCTCCGCGTCGAGGTCCCCGTGGCTGATGGTCTCGATGAAATGCCCCGGGGCGATCCTGAGGAACTCGCCGCCCCGTTCCCTCCGGTAGAGACTCTGACGTTCCTGTTCTGTTCTGCCATCGGCACAGATGACAGGCCCCCCGACCTGATTCATGCCCGCAGTATGGCAGGGATCCCCGCCGGAGGAGGGGCGACGGCAACAGACGTGCAACTCAGCTCCTCGACGGTGGATGGTGACCTGGGGAAACGGTGACGCAGCGCGCCGTGAGTTGCACGCCTGTTGCCGGGCTGGCCCTACACTGACCCTCATGAGTGAGAAGAAGATCGCAGTTGTCACCGGCGGCTCCTCCGGAATCGGTGCCGCCGCCGCCGTCACCCTGGCCGGGGAGGGTTACCACGTCGTCGTGGCCGCCCGCCGCCTCGACCGGATCACCGAGGTCGCCGGGAAGATCGGCGGCACCGCCATCCGGCTCGACGTCACGGATGAGGATTCCGTCGCCGCCTTCGCCGGGGAGCTCCAGCAGTTCGGCCGCGTCGACGTGCTGGTCAACAACGCCGGTGGCGCGCACGGGCTGGACACGGTCCGCAACGCCAACTTCGAGGACTGGCAGACCATGTACGACGTCAACGTCCTCGGTGTCGTGCGGGTGACCAAGGCACTGCTGCCGCTCGTGGATGCGGCGGAGGGGCTGATCATCAACATCGGTTCGATGGCCAGCTTCACCCCGTACCCGGGTGGTGCCGGCTACAACGCCGCGAAGTTCGGCCTGCGTGCCCTGACCAGGGCCTTCCGCATGGAGGAGGTGGACAACCCCATCCGCATCACCCAGATCGACCCGGGCCGCACGGAGACGGAGTTCTCGGTCGTGCGCTTCAAGGGAGACGAGGAGAAGGCCGGGGCCGTCTACGCCGACAACCTCAACCTCTCCCCGGAGGACGTGGCGGAGGCGATCCGCTGGGTGGCGTCGCTGCCGAAGCACATCAACATCGACACCCTCAACATGATGACCAGGGACCACGTCTGACCCGTCACCTGAGGGGGGTTAATATTCAGACGTGACTGTCTCCTCCTTCCTCTCCCTGCTGGTCGTCTGGCTCACGGCGAACGTGTCGCCGGGGCCGGACATCGCGCAGGTCATCCGCCTGGGTGTGCACTCGCGGAAGGCGGGGATCTTCGGTGGGCTGGGCATCAACACGGGTGCCGCCATCTGGATCACGGGCTCACTGCTGGGCCTGTCGGCGCTGGTGAACACCCATCCGGGCCTGCTGGCGGTGCTGCAGGTCATCGGCGGCTCCTATCTGCTGTGGATGGGTTTCGGGGCCCTGCGCGCCGGGCTCTCCCCGCAGCGGGAGCAGGCGGTGGAGCAGGAGGCGGTGAGCGGGGAGATCTCCGCGCTCCGCGCCTGGCTGACGGGCACGGCCACGAACCTGTCGAACCCGAAGGCGCTGCTGTTCTTCGGCGCGGTGTTCGCGCAGTTCATCACGCCGGGCATGGGGTGGGAGTGGCACCTGATCATCCTGGTGGTGCTGTTGTCCACGGGTATCGCGTGGTTCACCATCCTGGCGGTGGCGGTGGACACCATCTCGGAGCGGCTGGTGCGTAACGCGCGGATCATCGACGCGGTCACCGGCCTCGTGTTCATGGGACTGGCGCTGTGGATGCTGGTGGGTGGCGTCATGGAACTGGCGGGCTAGACTCAGGCACCATGCACGCCCATGATGTCGCGATCCGCGACGAGACGATCAAGCTCGGCCAGTTCATCAAGCTCGCCAGCCTGGTGGCCACCGGCGGTGAGGCCAAGGACGTCATCGCCAACGGCGAGGTCACGGTCAACGGTGAGGTGGACACCCGCCGCGGCAGGACCCTCCGCCACGGTGACGTCGTGTGTCTCGCCGGCACCTGCGCGCGCGTGACCGCGGCGGGCACGGACGAGGACGACTTCTTCGACGAGGCCACCGCCAATGATGATTTTGACCCGGAGAAGTGGAGAAACCTCTAGATGCCTGCTTTCGAGGCCAGCGGCGGCATGCCGTACTGGATTGACCTGACGACCTCCGACGTGCGTAAGTCCACGCACTTCTACGCGCAGCTCCTCGGCTGGGAGATCGACTCCCGCGATGACTCCGCCTACCGCATCGCCCGCGTCCAGGGCCTGCCGGTCGCCGGGTTCATCCCGCAGCCGGAGGAGGGCGGCGCCTTCCCGGACACGTGGCTCACCTACTTCCTCGCTGACGGCCTGGACACGCAGATCCAGCAGATCGAACGCCTGGGTGGTCGGGTGCTCGCCGCCCCGACGGAGGTCGGCATCGGTCGGATGGCGCTGCTCAGCGACGCCGCCGGCGCCCTCTTCGGCCTCATCGAGCCGGCGGGCGAGGACTACTTCATCGCCGCCGGCGAGCCGGGCACCCCGGTGTGGCACGAGCTGGCGGCCACCACCGGCTTCGACAAGGCCGTCGACTTCTACCACGGCCTGCTCGACTGGGAGCTCGTGGCCCAGGCGACGGGCGAGGACTTCACCTACACCACCGCCGTGGTGGAGGGCGCCCCGTTCGCGGGTCTGTGGAAGGCCGAGGGGCAGTTCCCGCCCCAGGTCCCCAGCTTCTGGCAGTCCTACCTGGGCATCGTCGACCTGGACGACGCCGTCGCCCGCATCCCGGAGCTCGGCGGCGAGATCATCCGCGAGCCCTGGGACTCCGAGTTCGGCCGCCTGTGCATCATCGCGGACCCGACGGGCGCGACCGTCACCCTCGCCGAGGTGGAGGAGTACGTCGAGGAGGAGATCCGCGAGTCGGACCCGCTCCAGGACGTTGAGTTCTAGCGGCCTCACCGACATACAGGAGAGGGTGCTCGCGGTCGTCGGGAAGCTCGTGCCCGGCGAGGTGAGCACCTACGGCGACATCGCCGCCCGGGTGGGCACCGGCCCACGCCAGGTGGGGCGGGTGATGGCCGAGGTCGGGCACCTCACCGCCTGGTGGCGGGTCGTGCGTGCCGACGGCTCCTCGCACGACCCTGCCGCCTCCGTCCCGCACTGGGACGCCGAGGGGATCCCGCACGACGGGCGGGCCGTGCGGTGGGCCGACTACCCTCGGGAATCATGAGTACTGTTCGCGCCTGGGGCACCCCGGGGTTCGCCGAGCCGTTGGAGCCGGTGACCATCACGCGCCGCGAGCTGCGCGAGGACGACGTGTCCATCCGCATCGAGTTCGTCGGCATCTGCCATTCGGACATCCACACCGCGCGCGGCGACTGGGGTGAGCGGGCCTACCCGCTGGTCCCGGGGCATGAGATCGTCGGCATCGTCGACGCCGTCGGCCCCGGCGTGACCCGCCACGCGCCGGGGGACCGCGTCGGCGTGGGCTGCTACGTCGATTCCTGCGGCAGCTGCCACCCGTGCTCGCTGGGGGAGATCTCCTACTGCGAGGAGGGCCCGACGCTCACCTACGGGGGCATCGACCGTCGCGACGGCCAGGTCACCCGGGGCGGATACTCGCAGGCCATCGTCGTGCGGGAGGACTTCGTGGTCCGTATCCCCGAGGTGCTCGATCCGGCGGCGGCCGCGCCGTTGCTGTGCGCCGGCATCACCACCTGGTCGCCGCTGCGCCGCTGGGGTGCGGGCCCGGGCAGGCGGGTCGGCATCATCGGCCTCGGCGGGCTGGGGCACGTCGGCGTGCAGATCGCCGCGGCCCTCGGCGCGGAGGTCACCGTCTTCTCCCACTCGGACGCCAAGAAGGAGGACGCCCTCCGCTTCGGCGCCACCCGCCACGTCTCCACCGCAGACGGCCTGCCGGAGGATCTGCACGACCATTTCGACCTCCTCCTCAACACCGTCTCCGTCGACCTGGACACCGAGGCATACCTCGACATGCTGCGTTTCGACGGCGCCCTCGTCCAGCTCGGCCTCCCGCCCGCCGAGCTGGCGGTGCCCGTGCGTTCGCTGACGCAGAAGCGCCGCTCGGTGAGCGGCTCGCTGGTCGGCGGCATCGACGAGACCCAGGAGATGCTCGACTTCTGCGCCGCCTACGGCATCGCCGCCGAGATCGAGCTCATCGACGCCACCGCCATCAACGAGGCCTACGACCGCACCATCGCCGCGGACGTGCGCTACCGCTTCGTCATCGACGCGGGCACCTTCTGACATGAGCACCGCGTCCGGCCGTCGACCGCGCCTGAGCTCCCGGGGCTGGCGTTACGCCCTCGGTCGCGTCGTGCACGAGTTCTGGCTGGGCGGCGGCCTCGACCTGGCGGCCAAGCTCACCTTCTTCACGGTGCTGTCCTTCGCCCCGACGATCCTGGCGATCTACTCCCTGGCCACACTCGTGCTGGCCAACAACGCGGAGCTGGTGGAGTCGCTCATCGCGGACTTCATCGCCGGGTACGTGCCGGGCGAGTACCAGTCCTCCGTGCGCGGTGTCCTGGAGATGGTCATCGGTTCGCAGCGGGGTGGTGTCGTCGGCGTCATCGTCGGTGTGGCCATCGCCCTGTGGTCGGCCTCGGCGTACGTGCGGGCGTTCTCCCGGACGGCGAACACGGTGTACGGGCAGCCCGAGGGACGGTCCATCCCGCGGCTGTGGGCGACGATGTTCCTGCTGACGTTCGCGCTACTGGTCGGCATCGTCGGCATCCTGGTGTCGGTGATGCTCAATGAGACGGTCGTCAACGCCACCCTCGGTCTCATCGCGGAACCCCTCGGGCTCGGCGGCACGCTCGACTTCCTGCTGGGGGTGTTCCTGCCGGTGTGGCGGTGGGCGAAATGGCCGGTGATCCTCGCGCTGGCGACCGTGCTCATCGCGGTGCTCTACTACTTCACGCCCAACGTCCGGCAGGCGCGCTTCCGCTGGCTCAGCGTCGGGGCCTTCATCGCGCTGCTCGGGTTGGCGCTGGTCAGCGTGGGTTTCTGGCTGTACCTGTCCTACCTGTCCTCCCTGAGTTCCTACGGCGCGATCGGCACGATCCTGGCGTTCATGTTCGCCCTGTGGGGCTACAACATGATGCTGGTGCTCGGCATGAAGGTCGACGTCGAGGTGGAACGCGCCCGCCAGCTCAAGGAGGGCCGGAGGG
The DNA here is from genome assembly GCF_012838985.1 of Corynebacterium sp. GTDB lineage: Bacteria > Actinomycetota > Actinomycetes > Mycobacteriales > Mycobacteriaceae > Corynebacterium. The sequence goes on from NZ_DUOE01000153.1 coordinate 39,295, forward strand.
CGGAGCGGGAGATCGACCTCCCGCCGCGTTCCACCCGGCAGGTCGAACGCACCGAGGCGATGCAGGAACGCCTCGAGGAACGCGGCCGTGACCTGCGGAAACGTTACCTGGCGGACTGAGCGCGCAGGAACTCCGCCACATCAGCCACCCGCTGGCGGGCCACCTCCGGGGTGCTCACGCGGTGCCGGGAGACGTACTCGCGTACCTCGTGCCCCCCGGTCTCCGGGCGCCCCGCGATCTCATCCTGCAGGGCGATCTGCACCAGGCTCGGCGGCCAGGACTCCGCAGTCGGGACCTCCAGACCCGCACGGATCTCCGCGGGCAGGCCGGCGACGGAGTCGAGGTCGGGGAAGGTGAGCACGAGGGCGTCGAAAAGCGAGGCGTTGAGCGCCGCGAGCGCCGCCCCGGAGGAATAACCCCAGCCCGTGATCGACGTGGCGTTGTGGTGCTTCGCCACACCCACCGCCTGCCGGACCCTGTCATTCATCTCCGCGAGCGTGCTCTGCGGGGCGAGCGGGTAGTCGAGGTCGAGGATGACCGTGCCGGAACGCTGTGCCGCGGCCGCGACCTCCGGGCGCCAGGCGATCTCCAGGGCGTTGCCCGAACCGCGCCACCAGCCGCCGGAGTGGAAGGACACGGCCCATGCACCCGTCGGCTCCGAGGGGGTGAACAGGCGGCCGGCGACCTCCGGGACCTCGGACACCTCGATGCCCTCGGCCCAGACGACGCCCGGCATGGAGTGGTCGAGGCCGGAACCGAGCATGAGCATCGCGGCGTGCGTGATGCGGTCGGGGAGACGGGCGATGTAGTTGTCCGCCGGGTCGGGGTCGCCGCTGCCGCCCTTCCACGGCGGGGTGAAGTCGGGGAGCTCGTAGTGGGCGTCGATGTAGGAGTACAGCTGCTCGAGCTGCTCCTCCGCGGGCATCTCCCGCTCGACGCCGCCGACCCGGAACTCGGCCCGGAACTTCTCTTCCTGCAACTGCTCAGGTGTCTTCTCATCACTCATGTCGGCCAGCCTAGTTGCGCCGCAGCATATACGTGGGGGTGGTGATCGGGCTACGCTGGTGACAGATACGCAGATACTCCCGAAAGAACGCTGATCACGCAAGGAGCACACACATCATGAGCGGTGAAGCCCTCATCTACGACGCAGAACTCGATCCCACCAAGGAGGACATCGCGGCCCGTTACGCCGGCATCGTCACCCTGCTGGGCAGCTACCGGCTCGTCGATCCGGACGGCGAGGTCGGCATCGAGGTGCTCATCGGCTCCGACCTCGACGGCCGGGGAGTGCAGCTGCCCCTCACCTACCGTTCCAGCGAGCTGGACGATTCGCACACCCTCATCGAGATGGACCACAGCGTGCTCGGACACCGGTACGTCTCCAACGCCCTCGGTGACCCGGTCGCGGTGACCCAGATCATCCGCACCATCCTCGAGGGCGATGACGGGGCCACCCGTTCCGACGGTGTGCCCGCCGCCCTGGACATCCGCGGTTCCGGCACGCAGGAGAAGGTGGAGATCCTCGACCTCAAGCTCACCGAGGTCACCCGCCAGCGGGCCGTCGGCCACGCGAAGTTCGACGGCCAGACCCGCAACTTCCAGCTACTCATGCCGCACCTGCTGCGCCGCCTCAACCGTGCCGGCGTCGACGCCGACACCGCCCGCCTGCACCTGGTGGGCTGGCTGCCCTCCATGCCGGAGAAGCAGCGCGTGTGCGCGGAGCTGAGCATCCGCGATTAGTCCCCCGACCTGACTGCGTTCCGACCCTCCGGAGAGGGGCGGGCCGCAGTTGTCTCTACCAGATGGTCACGCGCTCCTCCGGGCGGATCCACATGCCGGACTCCTCGGTGATCTCCGGGAAGGCCTCGTAGAACTCGGCGATGTTCGCGGCGATGACGTTGCAGCGGAACTCGGCGGGGGAGTGCGGGTCGATGGCCAGGTACTGCTGTGCCATCTCGGGGCGGATGGCGGTGCGCCAGACCCGCGCCCAGGACAAGAAGAGGCGCTGCAGGCCGTTGAACTCGCGCTCGGCGAGCTGCGGCGAGGCCTGCTCGACCTGGAAGGGCAGGACCGGGGAGGTCCCGAATGTCAGCCCCTTGTCGTCGAGGTAGCGGCGGTACGCGACGACGGCGATGCCCAGGCCGCCGAGGTCGCCGATGTTCTCGCCGAGGGTGAACTCGCCGTTGACGCCCTCGGACTCGATGCCCGCCTGACGCAGCACGGAGGGGATGAGGCCGGTGAACTGGCCGACCAGCTTGTCGGTGAGCTCGGTGAAGGCGGCGCGGTCCTCGTCGGTCCACCAGGACTTGAGGTTGCCGTGGCCGTCGTACTGGGAGCCCTGGTCGTCGAAGCCGTGGCCGATCTCGTGGCCGATGACGGCACCGATGGCGCCGAAGTTCTCGGCGGCGTCCATGTCGGGGGAGTAGAACGGCGGGCGCAGGATCGCGGCCGGGAAGGTGATGTCGTTGACCACCGGGTTGTAGAAGGCGTTGACGGTCTGCGGGGTGGAGAACCACTCGTCGCGGTCCGCCGGCTTACCGATCTTGTTCAGCTCGTAGTCCTGCAGGAACGCCGAGGCCTTCCGCACGTTGTCGAGCAGGTCGCCGCCCGCCGGGGAGAATTCGAGGCCCTCGTAGGAGCGCCACACGTCCGGGTAGCCGATCTTCGCCTTGAACTGGTCGAGCTTCTCCAGCGCGCGGCCCTGCGTCTCGGCGGTCATCCACGGCAGCTGCGAGATGCGCTCGCGGTACGCCTCGACGAGGTAGCCGACGAGCTCGAGCATCTCGTCCTTGGAGGACGCGGGGAAGTGCTTCTCGACGAAGATCCGCCCCACCTCCTGACCCACGAGGGACTCCACCAGACCGACGCCGCGCTTCCAGCGGTCCCGCTGCTGCGTCGCGCCGGAGAGCAGGGTGCCGTAGAACTCGAAGTTCTTGGCCCCGACCTCCTCCGGGAGCACGCCCGCGCGGGAGCGGAGGATGTGCCACGTGGCCCACAGCTGCCAGTCGGCGAGGCGGTCGTCGGTGAGCAGGGAGGCGAGGTGCTCGACGTAGGAGGGCATCATCGACACGAGGCGCTGCCCGGGCAGGCCGGTGCCGGTGAGCAGTCCGCGGATGACCGACGGCAGGGTGTCGAACTCCACCGGGTTGTAGGTCTTCACCGCGTCGCGGGTGGACACGACGTCCCAGTGGCCCGCGGCGATCTCCGTCTCCAGGGCGACGATGCGTTCGGTGGCGATCTCCGGGGTCAGCCCGAACAGGCGCACCGGATCGAGGAAGCCCAGCATGTCGACCACGTGGCGTCGATAAGCGGACACCACGGTGGCGTGCTGCGGCTCGCGGTAGTACGCCTCGTCGGGCAGACCGAGGCCGGACTGGATGAGGTAGGCGACGGCCTCCTCGGAGTCGGAGTCCTTCTCCACCCAGAAGGTCAGCGGCGCGGCGACGCCGAGACGCTCCAGCTCGCCGAGACGGACGGCGAAGGCGGCGGCGTCGGGGGCGCTGAGGAGGTCGAGGTCGGCGTCGAGGGGCGCCATGCCCGCGGCATTGACCCCCTCGACGTCCATGAAGGAACGGAACAGGGTGCCGGCGCGGCCGGTGTCGGACTCGATGATGTCGCGGACGTCGACTTCGGCGTCGTCGCGCAGCTTGTGGAAGGTGCCGTCGACTCCGCGGTCCTCCGGAATCACGTGGGTGGCGAGCCAGGGGCCGTTGACGTATGCGTAGAGGTCGTTCATGCACCCAACTCTAGCGAGCGCACCGGGATTAGTCTGGTGCTCATGAGTTCCTACCGACTCCTTCCTGTCCACGACGGCACATGGTGGCTGGCACTCATCGGGCTCACCGCCGGTGCCATGCTCCTCCCCGCGTTCCTGCTGCCGGTGATCCCGAAGCCGGACACGGGGAGCCCCGTCGTCCTCGGCAGCCACGGCTACGAGTGGTCCATCCCTCTGGACAAGTCGTGCCGCCGCACCGGCGACATCATCAGCCGCGAATGGATGTGCGGCGACGTGCGCATCAAGTCGCAGATCGCGACCGACTCCACCGACCAGGACCGCACCCTGCGGCGCGCGGTCCGCGCCGATGTCCTCGGCCCGCTGCCCACCGGGGACATCGTCCGCGAGGACAGGGCCCGCCTGCTTCTCGACGCCCCCTCCCGCACCCTCGGCCTCTCCCTGGAGGGGGAGGGCGACTCCGACACCCAGACGATGGTGGTCATCCTCTCCGGCCCCGGCCGGGAGATGGCCCTGTACGCGGACACCGTGTGGCAGAAGTTCACCGGTGGGCCGCTCCCGGAGACTGCCGGGCAGTCCATCCGGGAACTGTCCACCCGCGAGCAGCTCCCGCTGGATCCGGCACGGGAGATGATGCCGGTATGAGCCCCAAGTTCCGCTACACCCTCGGCGCCCTCAACATCGTGGGTGTGCCCACCCTGCTGTTCTTCACGTTCATCAACTTCTACTCCTCACCCCTGGGCGGCCTGGTCGGCGTGGGACTCGCCGCGGTCCTGCTCGCCGTGGTGCTGTGGCTGCTCAGCCGTTCCCCGATGTGGCCGGAGCGTTCCGGCGCCGGATGGCGCTGGGTGGTGGCCGGCCTGCTGTGGGGCGCCGGTGTGAGCTTCACGTTCGTCATGGTCGGCGGTGTGCCCATCATCACCATCACCAACCGGCTCGACATGACCCTGTTCGCCGCGTCCTTCGGCGGTGCCTACCCGGAGGAGATCGCCAAGTTCCTCGGCGTGGGCGTCATCCTGTTCAGCTTCCGGGCACTCAACCGCCCCTGGCACGGACTGATGACGGGCGCCGTCATCGGCCTGGGTTTCGAGCTCGCCGAGAACATCATGTACGGCGCCTCCGGTGCGGTCGAGGACCCCAACAGCGACCTCACCGGAGTCCTGGGCATGTGGGGCCTGCGCCTGGTCCTGGGACCCGGCCTGCACGTCATCTTCTCCGCCCTCGCCGGATGGGGGCTGGGCCTGGCCCTGTTCACCGCCGGGCGCAGCCGGGCCTGGCGCGCCGGTGTCGCCGGCGGCTGGCTGTTCGTGGCCTTCAGCCTGCACTTCCTGTGGAACACGATGTGGCCGCAGGAGTGGATGCTGCTGACCAACTACCTGGTGCTGTCCCTCATCATGTACCCGCTGTTCATCTGGGTCTGGGTCCGGGCGCACCGGGCCGCCCGGGCCGACGCATCCTATGCGTGGACCGAGCGGCCTCTGACCTCACTGCCGAGCCCGTAGCGGCTAGCTGCCGGTCGTGATGTTCATCTCCGAGGGCTTCCACCAGCCGGAGCGCTGGATGACCTCGTGATCGATCTCCGCCTCGACCGGCGCCTCGCCGACCGAGTTGGTGCGCAGGCGGTACATCTCGATGGAGCCCCAGTCACGGTGCCAGTCACGGGCCGTGTAGCTGGGCAGCTCGTAGGAGGAGTTGACCGCCTCGGCGGTGCCCATGACGCCGCCGCCGTCGTAGTCCTGGAACGGGGTGAGGGTCGTCTTGCCCGGGTGGTCCGGGGAGATGCGGTACTCGGGGATCTCGGCGACGCCCGCGTAGTGGTCGAAGGTGCGCTGGCAGGGGAACTGCAGCGCGACGGACCAGTCGAGCAGGCCCGGCCGCTCGGAGCCGATGACGTTGTTGAGCGAGTCGAGGGTCGGCACGCGCGGCGGGGTGAAGGCCAGCCACTGCTCCGGGTCGAGGCTCAGGTCGGTGGCGACGATGCGGATGACGTTCGCCTCCTCCGGCAGCGCGTTGATCGGCAGGCGCAGGTTGCGCCACGAGGGCTGCGGGCCGATGTCGAGGAGCTCGACCTCGTCGACGTCGGTGACGCGGCCGTCGGCACCACGGGTGCCGTACTCGAGGAGCAGTTCCTGGCCCTCGTGGAGCACGCCGTTGATGTCGTGGTGCTCGATGCGGCCCGCGGCGGAGACGACGATGAGCGGGGCCTCGTCGCTGTGCTCGGGCAGTTCGTACCAGGAGGTGGTGATGCTGGCCGGGAACTGCTGTCCCTCGGTCCAGGAACCGACCACGGGCACGCGGGTGTAGTCGAGGTTGAAGGGAAGGCGGGCGCGGGAGCCGTTGACGCCGACGTCGGCACGGGTGCCGCCGGTGTTGCCCGTCTCCTGGCCGGTGGCCTCGTCGGAGCCGCCGGAGTTGTCGCTGTCGGCGATGGCACCGACGGAGCTGGTGTCGACCGCGTCCTGGCCGATCGTCGGCGGGAGGTTGTTGGCCCCGAAGCCGCGGTTGTCCTCGGACTCGAGGGACTCACCGAGCTCCACGCCGCCGACGGGGGTGAGGAAGGAGTCGTTGGAGTTCGTCTCGACGAGCGCGTCGTTGGCGAGGCTGCACGTGTCGCCCGTCAGCGAGCGGAGGTTGCCCAGGCCGATGGAGTACGCCGGCGTCTGGGAGACGAAGCCCTTGGCGAAGGACGCCATCGAGAAGACCGTGATCAGCGCACACGCCACGGCGATGGGGGCGGCGGCGAGGCCGGTCCAGCGGCTGCTCCGGGACGCGGCGGCGGCCTCGGAGGCCGCGAGTTCGTCGACGGTGCCGTGCGTCTCCGCCCGGGCGGTGCGGATGCTGCCGAGGAAGGACTGCAGGACACCGACCACGAGGACGGCCAGCGCGATGAAGAGCATGATCGTGGAGGCCTCGACGGCCTTGTACTGGATCGTCTTGTCGAACCACGGGATGCCGAAACTCGAGACGTACCACCAGCCGTTGATGCCGGCCAGGGAGATCGCGAAGATGAACAGCACCGCGCCGATCATCAGCGTCCGGGCGCGTGGTGAGCGCACCGCCAGGGCACTGAGCGCCACCGCCGCCAGCGCCGCGAGGGCACCGGCGATGCCGGCGTACACGCCGAAGTGGTGGGTCCACTTCGTCGGCGTGAACATCATGAAGAACATGGTGCCGAAGATGATGAGCACCAGCCGCAGCGAGGGGTCCTTCGCGGCACCCGGCACCCGGCCGTTACGCAGGATCGCCGCGATGACGATCGCCAGCGCCAGGAACATCATCAGCACCGCGAAACGGCGGGTGAAGGAACCGTCGACGGTCTGCTCCATGAGCGTCTGGTAGCGGACCCACTCCTCGTACCAGTTGAGCGCGGGGCCCTTCGCGGAGCGCACGCGGATCGACTCGAGCACGGAGGCCAGCGTCTGGTCGCCGAACACGGCGAGGAGGATGGCGGTTCCGGAGGCCAGGAAGGGGGCCACCATCGCGGCGACCGCCGTCACGGGGCTTCCACCCAGCAGGGGCAGGCGACGGTAGACGATGCGGATGAGGCTGGACAGGGACGCCAGCAGGGCGGCCACGGCCATGAGGCCGGTCGGGCCGGCGCCGAGGGCGATGGTCGCCAGGATGACGCCGATCGCGGCGGGCAGCAGTCGGGAGGTGGCGATGGCCCGCTCGAAGGAGGCCCAGGTGAGCAGGGCGACCATCGCGATGATCGGCTCCGGGCGGGTGCCGTTGTTGTACGGCAGCCAGAAGGCCAGGAACATCATGGCGGCGGTCCAGTGGGCGACCTGGCGACCGTCGATACGTGCGCCGAGGCGCGGGAGGATCTCCCGGGACAGGACGAACCAGATGATCAGGCCGGAGAGCAGCGCCGGGACACGCATCCACACCGAGGCCGTGGAGACCTGGCTGAACAGGGCGAGCATGTCGTAGAACGGGGAGCCGAAGGGCGACTCCGGCACACCGAACCAGCGGTAGTAGTTCGCCATGTAGTCCGCGTTGCCGGACACCCGCGCCATGGTGAGGATGAAGCCGTCATCCGAGGTGTTGGCGCCGAAGATGTGCCAGAA
>NZ_DUOE01000154.1 GCF_012838985.1 Corynebacterium sp.
ACGCCGACGGCAACGAGATCGAGGTGGAGGGCACCGGCTTCTTCGCCCGCTGCCTCCAGCACGAGGTCGGCCACCTCGACGGCTTCCTCTACACCGACGTCCTCATCGGCCGCTACAAGCGCCAGGCGAAGAAGACCATCAAGGCCCACGGGTGGACTGAACCGGGTCTGACCTGGATGCCCGGCGAGGTCGAGGACCCCTTCGGGCACTAGATGGGTATCTTCCGCTCCGACGACGTGGCCGTCGGCGACCGCATCGTCGTCCGTCGCCTCCTGCCCGACACACCCGGGCACCTCTCCGACATCATCGGCCACGTGGTCAACGTGTCACCGCTGGTGGTGCGTCCGCAGCTGGTCGGCGGTTTCGAGTCCACGGCGGACGCGGTGGAGATCCCCGCGGAGCTGGTCAAGGTGGTGAAGAAGCTCTCGCCGCGCCGGATCCGCAACTCCGACATCCGCGCGGTGGAGGTCGCCACCGCGAAGGCCTTCCCTGGCATCGAGCACACGTGGACCACCGACGGCCAGTGGCTCATGCGCGCCGGCGACGGCATCACCGAACGCTCCAACTCGGCTGCCCCGCTGGGCCGGTCCGCCGGTTTCGGGGCGGTCCCGCTCGCGGAGCTCCGTGAGTTCTACGCCCGCCACGGCCTGCCCGTGAAGGTGCTCATCCCGGAGCGCATCGGCGCGCCCGCCGAGAAGCTCGTCGAGGCCGGTGGCTGGCGGCTCGGCCCGGAGATCATCGTGATGACACGTTCGCTCGAGGATCCCCGCCCGGACACCGGGCAGTCGCTCGTCCCGGAACTGGAGTTCCGCCTCGACGCGCAGCCCGACGCCGACTGGCTGGCGCTCTACCACTTCCGCGGCCACCCGCTGCCCGTCGAGGCGCTGCGTCTGCTGCAGGACCAGATCGACGGCGAGATGGGTTTCGGCCGTCTGCTCACCGCCGCCGGCGAGACCGTCGCCATCACCCGCGGCACGCTCACGGCCTCGGAGGACGGCCGTTTCTGGCTCGGATACTCCGCCGTGGAGGTCGCCGAGGCTTATCGACGCCGCGGCCTGGGCACCCGCCTCGGCGCCGAGATGCTGTCCTGGGGTGCGGCCTCGGGGGCCACCGACGCCTACCTGCAGGTCATCGCCTCCAACGGGGCCGGCCGGGCGCTGTACACCAAGCTCGGGTTCTTCGAGCACCACCGCCACCGTTACGCACGGCTCGAGGAGTAGACGGAAAGTGCGGCGGCCACACAGCACCCCGCACTACACTGTGACCCGGACCACCTGCACCCCCATCAACTGAGGAGCCCCTCATGGCCATGCAGTTCAGCGTCAACCTCTCCTTCCCGGGTAACGCGGCAGCAGCCTTCCGGCACTACCAGCAGATCTTCGGCGGAGACCTCGAGCTCCTCACCTACGGCGACATGCGCATGGACGACCTGCCCTTCGATCCGCCGGCCGACGCCGTCGCCCACGCCACCCTCACCGTCGGCACCCTGCGCATCGCCGGCGGCGATGCGACGGAGCAGGACGCCCCGGGCCTCGGGTCCGACGTCTACTCCCTCCTCCTGCAGTTCGACTCGGTGGCGGAGGCGGAGGGTGTCGTCGAGAAGTTCCTCGCCGGGGGCGCCGAGGCCGTCATGCCCTTCGAACCCGCCCCGTGGGGCGACCACTACGGGCAGGTCCGGGACCGGTTCGGCGTGCTGTGGATGTTCAACGCCACCGAGGGCTGAGCCCCGGCTAGGGTGTACGGCATGCGGATCGTCAGCTGGAACGTCAACTCCGTGCGCACACGCGCGGACCGGATCGTGGATTTCCTCACCCGTCACGATGTGGACGTGCTGGGGATCCAGGAGACGAAGTGCACCGACGCCCAGTTCCCCTACTCCGTGTTCGAGGCCGCCGGCTACGAGGTCGCCCACGCGGGCACCAGCCAGTGGAACGGTGTGGCGATCGTGTCGCGCGTGGGTCTGGAGGACGTCGAGAAGCAGTTCCCCGGGCAGCCGGGCTTCGACAAGGAACCGCACAACGAGCAGATCGTGGAGTCCCGCGCCATCGGCGCGACGTGCGGCGGCATCCGGGTGTGGAGCCTGTACGTGCCCAACGGCCGGGAGATCGCGGACCCGCACTACGACTACAAGCTGCGCTGGCTCTACAACCTGGGCTTCCACGTGGAGAACTCCCTGCGGGCGGACCCGGACCAGAAGACCGTCTACCTGGGTGACTTCAACATCGCCCCCCGCGACGAGGACGTGTGGAACATCGACTTCTTCGCCGGGAAGACGCACGTCACCGAGCCGGAGCGGATCGTGTTCGAGGGGCTCATCGAGGCCGGTCTCACCGAGGTGACCCGCCCACTCACCGAGCAGCGCTTCACCTACTGGGACTACAAGGGTTTCCGGTTCCAGAAGGGTGAGGGCATGCGGATCGACTTCCAGCTGGCCACCCCCGCGCTGGCGCCGATGGCCACCCACGCGTTCATCGACGTCGAGGAGCGCGCCGGGAAGGGCGCGTCGGACCATGCTCCCGTGGTGGTGGACTACGTGGAGAAGGCCACGTTCGATGAGGTCCGCTGACTCCTGTGACTCTCGCCCTCGACCTCAACACCTGGCAGCTGATCGGCCTCATCGTCGACTACTCCATCAAGATCCTCGCGATCGGTCTGGTGCCGGAGGGACGTCGTCCGAGTTCCTCCACCGCATGGCTGCTGGCCATTCTGCTGCTGCCCTTCATCGGGCTGCTGCTGTTCCTGCTCATGGGTTCGCCGTACATCAACCGGCGACGCCACCGTATCCAACGGGAGGCGAACGTCATGATCGAGGACGTCCAGTCCCACGTCCCCGACTGGCCGGAGGGCAGCGGGCTGCGACGGGAGGTGCAGTCGGTCATCCGTCTCAACCGGCGGCTGACCAACCTGCCGGCGGTCATCGGACACAACCACGGGGTGTACGGGGACTACGAGGAGACCATCCGTCGGATGGCCGCCGCCGTGGATGAGGCGGAGGACCATGTCCACGTCGAGATCTACATCACCGCCTGGGACGACACGACCGACGTGTTCTTCCGCGCCCTGGAACGGGCCGTGCAGCGCGGCGTGAAGGTGCGCTACCTCTTCGACCAGATCGGCTCACTGAAGTACCCCGGCTATTTCAAGCTGGGCAGGCAGCTGACGGAGATCGGCGTCGACTGGCAGCTCATGCTCCCGCTCAAGCCGTGGCGCTTCAAGTTCCGTCGCCCGGATCTGCGTAACCACCGCAAGCTGCTCATCATCGACAACCGTCTCGGGTTCATGGGGTCCATCAACATGATCGACCGTTCCTACCTCTTGAGCGCGAACCAGCGGAAGGGCCGGCAGTGGATCGACACGATGGTGGAGCTCTCGGGTCCCGTCGTCGCCTCGATGTCGTTCATGTTCGCCGTGGACTGGTACGCGGAGACCAATGAGCTGCTCGACCTGGAGCCGCCGCGTGCGGATCCGCACCGTCCCGGCCCGGAGAGCGAGAACATCATCCAGCTCGTCCCCTCCGGCCCCGGTTACACGACGGAGCCGAACCTGCGGATGTTCAACTCCATCGTCCACATGGCCCAGCACCGACTCGTGCTGTGCTCCCCCTACTTCATCCCGGACGAGTCCCTCCTCGAGGCCGTGACCTCGGCCTGCTACCGCGGGGTGCAGGTGGATCTGCTGGTCTCGGAGCAGTCGGACCAGTTCATGGTCCACCACGCGCAGTCCTCGTACTATCAGACGCTGCTGGAGGCGGGGGTGCGCATCCACCTCTTCCCCGCCCCGTACGTGCTGCACTCGAAGTTCAACATCGCGGACCCGGGGGCGGATGACTCGGTGGGCACCGTCGGCTCCTCCAACATGGATATGCGCAGCTTCGGCCTCAACTACGAGGCCACGCTGATGATCGCCCGGGGCGACATCCTCGACGACCTCATGGAGCTTGCCGACGCCTACCTCGCCGTCTCCCGCCGCCTCACCCTCGAGGAGTGGAACGACAGGAGTTTCCTGCGTCGCTACGTGGACAACATCATGAAGCTGACGTCGGCGCTGCAGTAGCGCGCCCGGCGTACAGCGCCCCGGCCGTCGCCACGAGGGAGCACGCCACCATGCCGACGGCCATGGTCAGGCCCGGGTTCCCGCCCAGGCCCATGAGGGGGCTGACCAGCCCGGCGATGCCGAACTGGGCGAAGCCCATGAGCGCGGACGCGGAGCCCGACCGCGCGCGGACCAGTCCGGTGCCCAGGGCGGTGGAGTTGCCCATGACGATGCCGTTCTGGGCGATCGCGAGGAACAGCAGCGGCAGGATGAGCCACACGGTGGGGTGCAGCAGCATGGTGACCACCAGCAGAACCCCGGCTACCAGCTGGATGCCCAGGCCGGTGAGCAGGATCCGGTGGGTGGGGAGCCTGCCGATGAGCCGGGCGTTGAGCATGCTGCCACCGATGATGCCGACGCCGTTGAGCGCGAACACGAGGGCGTAGACCTGCGCCGACATGCCCAGTTCCTCCTGCATGAGGAAGGGGGAGGCAGCGATGTAGGCGAACATCGTGGCGAAGCCGAACGCGAAGCTGACCAGGTAGCCACGGTAGCCGCGGCTGGCCAGGACGAAACGGGAGTTGTCCAGGAGGCCGCGCACCGTGGCGGGGCTGCGCTCCTCCGGGGGCCGGGACTCGCGGATGACACCCACGACGACGAGGACCTGGACGGCGGCCAGGCCGGCGAGTATCCAGAAGAGCCCGCGCCAGCCGAGCGGTCCGGACAGGAGGCCACCGGCGACGGGCGCCAGGATGGGGGCCACCCCCTGGATGGTCATGAGCAGGGCGAAGGCGCGGGCGGCCCGCTCCCCGGAGGCCAGATCGGGGATGACGGCGCGGGAGAGAACGACCGCCGCCCCGGACCCCAGTCCCTGGACGAGCCGCGCGAGGATGAGCAGCTCGATGCCCGGCGCAAGGGCGGCGAGGACGGCGGCCCCGAGGGCGACGACGGTGCCCGCCAGCATGAGGCGGCGACGTCCGAGAGCGTCGGAGAGCGGGCCGATGATGAGCTGCCCGAGGGCGAGTCCGGCGAGGAAACCGGAGAGGGTGAGCTGCACCATCGGCTGGGTTGTGTACAGATCATCGACGATCGCCGGGAACGCCGGCAGATACATGTCGATAGAAAAGGGCGCCGACGCCGAGAGCAGGGCCAGTGCCAGGAGCAGCGGCACCGTCAGACGCTGCGGTGCCCGAGGTTGACTTTCCATTCCGGACACCCTAGCGCAATGGTCATTTATTTCTGCCGGTGATAGATTCAGGTGGACGCTGGTTGTCTTGAATATGTACGTGCAGTAAAGGGGCGAGTAATGACCGCTGAACGGATCAGGCTGGTCCCCCTGCCCGGAACCCAGCACTTCATCAACCCGAAGCAGATCCCCGCCGAACGTGACTTCGTCGCACTCTCCGCCTTCGGGGCCACGGTGCGCTGGGGCGGGGTGATCGGGGCCGTGTTCACGCTGATCATGGCCGTCTACCTCATCCTCGACGGCGCCCTCGGGCTCGGTTCCACCGGCGTGGCGCGGCTCTTCGACCTGGCGACCAACCCGATCATCGGCCTGCTCATCGGCATCCTCGCCACCGCCGCGATCCAGTCCTCGACGGCCGTGACCGCGCTGACCGTCACCGCCGTCGGTACCGGCGGCATCTCCGTCACGGTGGCGATCCCCATCATCCTCGGCGCGAACATCGGCACGACGATCACGGCGTCGATAGTGGCGTTCAGCTACATCGGTGACCGGGCCAGCTTCCGCCGCGCCTTCGCCTCGGCGTCGCTGCACACGTGGTTCAACACGCTCTTCGCGCTGGCCGCATTCATCCTGGAGCTGACGATCCAACCGCTGAGCAGGTTCGCCGACATCGTCTCCGGGTCCGTCAGCGGTGAGAGCCCCTCCGACACGGGGCGCGGCCTGTTCCAGCTCTACTCCCCGCTCATCGACGCCCTCGGCGTCGACGGTCTCCTCGGCTCACTGTTCGACCGGCGTCTGGCGGCCGTGCTCGCCATCCTCATGGGCACCCTGCTGGTGCTCGGCGCGATCCGCTTCATCAACGCGCAGCTGTCCGTGCTCACCGCCGCCACCACCCGCACCCTCCTGGAGCGTTCCTCCGGAGCGTCCAACGCCCTCGGCGTCACGTCCGGCACGCTGGTCACCATGGCCGTCAACGCCTCCTCGGTGACCGTCTCCTCCCTGCTGCCCTTCGCGGTGGCCCGCACCCTGACGATGCGCGAGGCTCTGTCGGTGACGCTCGGCGCCAACGTCGGCACCACGCTCATGTCACTGCTCGCGGCGCTGGCCGTGCCGGGTCAGCTCGGTGCCCTGGCTGTGCAGGCGGCGCTGGCGCACGTGATCTTCAACGTGGTGGGCACCATGCTGGTGCTCCTCTTCCCGCCGCTGCGCGACCGGATCATCGCCCTGGCGGAGTTCTCCGGACGGGTCGCCGCCCGCGGCTACTCCGTGGCGGCGGCGGCCATGGCCGTGGGCTACTTCGTCTTCCCGGCGCTGGTCATCCTCCTCTACACGGTGATCTTCTGACCGGTCAGGCGTCGCGACGCTGCAGCACGACGACGCCGAGCACCCACGCCACCGCCGCCCACAGCAGGAAGTAGGCGCCGGCCCCGTGGATGCCCCAGGGGACCTCCTCCAGCGGGTGGTCCGTGAGGAAGGACTGCAGGTTCTCGAACGGCAGGTAGGAACCGATCCGGGACCCGATCCGCGGGATGAGACGGAAGACCGCCTCCAGGCCCATGAACCAGATGAGCATGAGCGCCACCGTGCCGGCGGTCTGCCGCAGCAGCAGCGCCACCCCCTGGCTGATCATGACCAGCATCGCCGCCGCCGCCGGGTAGACCCACATGATCTCCTGCGCCGCGACGTCCTGGAAGGGCCGGAACATCTCCGCCGCCGACTCAGGTGCCAGCCACTTCGCCAGGAAGAATCCGACGACGACGACCACGAAGGTCAGCGCCGCCGCGAAGGCCGCGTAGAGCAGGAGCTTGGCCAGGGCGACGGTCCAGCGGCGCGGCGTGGCCAGGTAGGTGACCGACTGCACGTGGTAGCGGTACTCGGTGGTCACCAGCATGATCGCCTGGATCATGAGGACCGGGAAGCCGATGAGGTAGACCGTCGTCGCGATCGTCGACGCCCACAGGGTGGGGAACCCGCCGTCGGCGGGCAGCGTCGTCGAGCCGGTGAGCGCTGCCCAGCCGAGCCCGGTGACGGTGAACAGGAGCGTGGTCCACCAGAAGGACGTTGTCGTCCGGAGCTTGGTGAACTCCGCCGCCAGGATATTCAGGAACACTGCTGTCTACTCCGCCTTCCGGGCCTGGTACTGGACGTCCTGTCCGGTGGAATCCATGAACGCCTCCTCCAGGGAGGCCTGCCGCAGCGACAGTTCATGCAGCTGGAAACCGCCGGTGAAGGCGAGGGCCCCCACCTCCTCGGTGCTGCTGTCCGCGATCTCGAGTCCGGCGCCGTTGACCGGGGTGACCGTCAGCCCGGCGCGCCGCAGGTGCTCCGACAGCCCCGCCTGGTCCTCCGCGCGGACGAGCACGGTCTGCGCGGAGTGTTCGCGGATGAACTCCTCCGTGGTGGTGTCGGCCACCAGCCGGCCCCGCCCGATGACGATGAGCCGGTCGGCGGTCAACGCCATCTCGGAGAGCAGGTGCGAGGAGATGAGCACGGTGCGCCCCTCCGCCGCCAGGGCCCGCAGCAGGCCACGGACCCAGCGGATGCCCTCCGGGTCGAGGCCGTTGACGGGCTCGTCGAGCACGAGGATGCGGGGATCCCCGAGCAGCGCGGCCGCCAGCCCGAGGCGCTGCCCCATGCCGAGGGAGAACCCGCCGGTCTTCTTCTTGGCGACACCCTTGAGCCCCACCAGGTCGAGCACCTCGTCGACGCGTGTGAGGGGCAGGCCGTTCGACTGCGCCAGCCAACGGAGGTGGTTGGCGGCGGAGCGGTTGGGGTGGACGGCCTTGGCGTCGAGAAGCGCCCCCACGACGGTGAGCGGACGCCGGAGCTCACGGTAGGGGCGGCGGTCGACGAGTGCGGTGCCGGCGGTGGGCGTGTCGAGGCCCACGATCATCCGCATCGTCGTCGACTTCCCCGCGCCGTTGGGGCCGAGGAAACCGGTGACGATGCCGGGCTGCACCCGGAACGACAGGTCCTCCACCGCCCGGACCGGCCCGTAGTCCTTGGTCAGCCCTTCAACGTGGATCATGATTCCCACCCTGCCACACGACTCAGAGAGACAAGCTGCGAATTGCCTGTACAAGTCCCGGGAGCGAGGACGCGAAGGCGGGCATGAGAGGAAGCTCATAAAGTTCTGAGAGCCGCACCCAGCGCAACTCCACCGACTCCTCGTTCGGGAAGGTCTTCAGCGGGCCGCCGGTCGTGGTGCGGGCGATGACCGTCGTGTACGTCCAGCCTCCCGCCAGCTCCGGCTGCTCCGGGTCCGCGGGGAAGGGCCCCGCCGTGACCTCCTCATGGAGCACCTCGATGAGGGAGGGCTCGAGGGAACACTCCTCGACGGCCTCCCGGACGGCGGCCTCCACGACGGTCTCGTGGGAATCCCGCGCCCCGCCGGGCAGGGCCCACGTGCCACCGTTGTTGGTCCACAGGGCCCGGTGCTGCATGAGCACCAGCGGATCCGCCCCCTCACCAGCGAGGAGCATCAGCCCGGCCGCCCCGAAGCGGCCCCACACCTTGGCGCCGGGTCCTGCCGCCCAGCCGTTTCCGTCTCCGATCATGCCCCCGAGCGTAGTCCCCGGTGCGGGACATGGCGTAGGACACACTCAGCGGGTTATCATGTGTCAATGACCGGCGCGACGGAGTCCCCCGAGCCAGCGCAGCGGACCTCGGGGCCTCAGACTGAGCGTGCCCCGGCGGGCGCGCTGCTGCACTACCGCCGCACCCGCCTGCGCAACGGCGCCCCGGGGTCCTCGAAGGCGTCGAAACGCACCCCCGTCGAGGATGACGGCGCGGACGTCCCCGAGGACACGCGCGACCACTGGCTCGACGAGGTCTCCTCCGACGAGGACCACCGCCGCCGCGGCGCGATGGTCCGGGTGATGGACACCTTCGCGGTGCCGTACCTGTGGCTGCGCCGCATCTTCGCGTTCCTGGCGACCACGCCGGGCAAGCTGGTGAGCATCACCGTGATCCTCTCGGTGGCGATCTTCGCCGCCGGCTGGTCGATGTCGCAGTCCTCCTCGGACCGGCAGTCGGACCTGGACGTCCTGCTCACCACCACCGAACCGATGAGCTACGCGGCGCACAACCTCTACACCTCGCTGTCGCTGGCCGACACGATCGCCACGACCGGTTTCGTGCAGGCCGGCGTCGAGTCGGCGGGCACCCGCGCCCGGTACAACGCCGCCATCGACCGCGCCATGGTCTCGGCGACGGAGTCCGCCGCGGGCCTCGACCTGCGGGACCGTTCGACGCTGCAGCTCATCTCCGACATCGAGCGGCAGATCCCCATCTACACGGGGCTGGTGGAGACCGCGCGCATCAACAACCGCATGGGCAACCCCGTGGGCGTAGCGTACATGGCGGAGGCGTCCTCCCTCATGCGTGAGGAGATCCTGCCCGCCGCCGCCACCCTCTTCGCCGCCACCTCCAGTGACGTCCGTGAGCAGCAGCACCAGCTCACCCGCCCCCAGTGGGTGCCGCTCTCGGGTCTGTTCGCGGCGGTGTTCTTCCTGCTCATCGCCCAGTGGCTGCTGTGGCGCATGACCCGCCGCCGCCTGAACAAGGGCTTCCTCGCGGCGACGGGGCTCATGCTCGTGGCCATCGTGTGGGTGTCGGCGTCGAACTTCACCACCTGGCAGGCCGGCACCCGCGGTTTCGCGGAGGCCTCGATGCCCTGGGACTCGCTCACCGCCTCCCGTATCCAGGCGCAGCAGGCCCGCACCCTGGAGACGCTGTCGCTGGCGCGTCGTCAGTCGGTGGCCGACACCACCACCTCCTTCGAGGCGACCGCCGACGCCGTGAACGTCGCCCTCAACGACTTCGAGCAGGCCGAGGGGCACAACCCGCTGGCCTCCGGCGCCAACCGCGCGCAGATCGTCGAGGCCCGCACCGCCCTGGCCGACTGGCAGGCCGCCCACGACCGTTTCGTCACCGCGATGAACTCGGGCAGCTACCAGGAGGCCGTGCGCCTGGCCACCACGACGACGTTCGTGCCGGGGTCCCCGCCGACGGCCGCCGCCTCCTACGACCGTCTCGACGGCGCCCTCTCCCGCCTCATCGCCGACGCCCGTTCCTCCATGCGTGCCTTCATCAACGACGGTCTCACCGCCACCCAGCTCGTCTCCACCGCGGTGCTGCTGCTCAGCGTCCTGGCCATCCTCGCGGTGTGGATCGGCGTGCGCCCCCGCCTGCAGGAGTACCTGTGATGCGCCGCGCCCTCGCCCTCACCCTGTCCGTCGCGCTGCTGCTCAGCGGCTGTTCCCTGCCGACGCTCGAGTTCCAGCGCTCCCCCGACGAGGGGCGGCCCGCCCTGCCGCCGCGCCCCATCGCGCACGCCTACGGCCCGCCGATGCCCGCCGGTTCGACGGTGGAGAATCCCGGTGCGGAGGCCCCGCGGGAGATCAACACGTGGGACGTCGTCGGGTCGCTGCGCCCCTACGAGGGGGAGCATGACCTCGCGTTGACCATCCCGCGCATCGTGGAGCGCGGCCGCATCATCGTCGGCGTCGACCAGTCGCAGAACCTCCTCTCCTTCCGGGACGGCGTGTCCGGTGAGCTGCAGGGTTTCGAGGTGGACCTGGCCCGGGAGATCGCCCGCGACATCTTCGGCGACCCCGAGCGCGTCGACTTCCGCTTCGTCGAGTCCGCCAGCCGCATGGAGTCCCTGGAGAAGTACGACGTCGACCTGGTCATCCGTACGATGACCGTCACCCGTTCCCGCCAGCAGGACGTGAGCTTCTCGACGCCCTACCTCACCACCGACTCCCGCCTCCTGGTCATGCGCAACTCCGCCATCCAGAGCGTCGCCCAGCTGCCCGGCCGCACGGTGTGCGTCACCGACGGCTCGACCGCCCTGGAGAAGGCCCGCATGTACGCGCCGCAGTCCCGGATCCTCAAGACCCGCGGCTGGGCCGACTGCCTCGTCGCCCTGCAGCAGCACCAGGCCGACGCGATCCTCTCCGACGACACGATCCTCTCCGGCATCGCCGCCCAGGACCCCTACACGGAGATCGTCGGCGAATCCCTCGCCTCCGAGTCCTACGCCGTCGCCGTGGCGCGCAGCACCACCGAGCTCGACACCGACGGCCTCGTCCGCCAGGTCAACGCCACCATCGAGCGGGTGCGTGACGACGGCACCTGGTGGCGCCTCTACGACCGCTGGTTCGCCGTCTACCTGGCCACACCCGGCCCACCCGCCCTGAACTACCGCGCCGAGCCACCGCCGGTGCCTCCCACCCCGCCCGAGCCACCCGCAGAGGAGGAGACCCCGTGAAGGACAACGACCTCCCGGAGCTGCCGGACATGGACGACTCCCCCGGCACGCAGGCCGTCCACTTCGACCCCTTCGCCGACGATGACGACGACGGCGTCAGCGACGCCGGCCTCGACGCCCTCATCGCCGACCTCGGCAACCTCCGCGACCAGCACGAGGCACCCACCATCGCCACCGCGGCAGGCACCGCGGCAGGCACCGTGGCCGGTGGATTCCTGACGGGACCGGAGACGGCGCCCACGGCGGCGTCGATAAGGGACGACACCTCCGCCCGCGCGCGGCAACTCGCGCTGTCGACCTTCCGCGAGCGGCGCGGCACGCAACGCGGCGGCCGCACCGTCGCCGACGGCATGGTCGACCTGCCGTTCATCCTGCCCGCGAGCCCCGAGGAGGCCCTGCGGGATCCGGCGGAGGCCGCGAAGAAGGGCATCCCCGCGCCGCACCTCAACCCCGGCGACATGGTGGCCGGGCAGTACGAGATCCTCGGCGTCATCGCCCACGGCGGCATGGGCTGGATCTACCTGGCCAACGACCACTTCGTGTCCGGACGTCTCGTCGTGCTCAAGGGCATGCAGTCGGAGAAGTCGGCCGACGAGATGGGCGCGGCGGTCGCCGAACGGGAATTCCTGGCGGACATCACGCACCCCGGGATCGTGAAGATCTTCAACTTCATCGACGACCCCCGCGTCCCCGGCGGCTTCATCGTCATGGAGTACGTCGGCGGGCCGTCGCTACGCAGCCACCGCAACAGCCACGAGGGCCACGTCCTGCCGCTCGACCTGGCGATCGCGTACATCATCGAGGTGCTGCCCGCGCTCGACTACCTCCACTCCCGCGGCGTGGTCTACAACGACCTGAAGCCCGACAACATCATCGTCACCGAGGACCAGGTCAAGCTCATCGACCTCGGCGCGGTCTCCGGCATCGGCGCCTACGGCTTCATCTACGGCACCAAGGGCTTCCAGGCCCCCGAGGTCTCCGCCGAGGGGCCGAGCGTGGCCAGCGACATCTACACCATCGGCCGCACCCTCGCGTCGCTGACCGTGCACATGCCCAAGGACGAGAACGGCATCTACCGGCCCGGCCTGCCCAGCCCCTCGACGGAGCCGCTGTTCCGTAAGCACCTGAGCTTCTACCGGCTGCTCACACGCGCCACCAACGCCGACCCGGCCCGCCGTTTCCGCGACATCTCCGAGCTGTCCACCCAGCTCTACGGTGTGCTCCGCGAGGTCATCGCGATCCGCACCGGGCAGCAGTTCCCCGCCCAGCACTCGCTGTTCTCCCCGCAGCGTACGACCTTCGGCACGAAGCACCTGGTCTTCCGCACCGACCAGCTCATCGACGGCATCGACCGCACCGTGCGCATCACCTCCCCCGAGGTCGTCTCCGCGCTGCCCGCCCCGCTCATCGACCGCACCGACGTCGGCGCCGGCATGCTCTCCGGTTCCTCGTACACCGAGCCGCAGGAGGCCCTGGAGACGCTGCGTCAGGCGATGAAGACCCCCGAGTACGAACAGTCCGCGGAGATCCCCCTCGGCGTCGTCCGCGCGATGCTCGACCTGGGCTTCACCGGCCAGGCCCGCACGTGGCTCTCCTCCCTCGAGAGCCGGCTGGGCCACGACTGGAGGTTCCAGTGGTACTCCGGCGTCACCGCCCTGCTTCTCGACGACTACGTCTCCGCCCAGAAACACTTCGCCGAAGTCCTCAACATCCTCCCCGGCGAGGCCGCCCCCAAACTCGCCCTCGCCGCCGTCGACGAACTCATCCTCCAGCAGCTCGGCCACCACCACAGCGCCCTCCTCCCCGAGAAGGTCGCCCGCGCCGCCTCCCTGCTGAGCGCCAGCCTCGACTCCGTCGACCCCGAGGTCTTCGGCCAGATCAACCCCACCTGGGTCCACGTCTCCCAGGACCCCGCCCACCTGCGCTTCAACGCCATGGGCCTCTACGGCCTGGTGTGGGCCACCAACCCCACGACCGTCTCCTCCGCCTTCGGACTCGCCCGCCAGCTCATGGCCGAGGACCAGATCGAGATGGCCGTCGCCGCCCTCGACCGCGTCCCCCAGGCCTCCCGCCACCACCGGATGGCCCAGCTCACCACGATCCTCCAGCTCATCTCAGGCACCCTCACCGAATCACGCATCCGCCGCGCAGCCCGCCGCCTGGAGGAGATCCCCACCAACGAGCCCCGCTTCCTCCAGATCAAGATCGCCGTCATGTCCGCGGGCCTCAACTTCCTCCGGGACGCCGACGTCGAATCCGCCGCCTCCCCCAACGACCTCTTCGAGTACCCCTTCACCCAGCGCGGCCTGCGCTACGGCCTCGCCTACACGCTGCGGCAGCAGGCCCGGCAGGCCCCCTTCTCCCGCCACCGCTACGCGCTGGTGGACCTGGCGAACCAGGTGCGGCCGGTGACCTGGTTCTAGGGGGCGCGGCCCGCGTGTCGTGATTCCACGTCAACACGCAGCCTCTTTTGTATTTTCGCAGGTCGCGGGGTGTGGCGGGCGACGTTCACGTGGGATCTCGCCGCCTGCGTATCACCGTGCTGACCAGGCGGGCCCACCGCCCCGCCACAGCGCCGGGTCCAGCGGCACGCCCCGCTCCGCAACCCTCCGGTACATGCTGACGATCCGCGGGACGGCGGTCCCGTCGAGGTAATTGTCATTGTTGACCCGGAAGGGCAGTACCCCGAGGTTCACGATCCTGTGCTGCCGGAGAAGATCGTCCTGCGCGGCGATCCCCGCCGGGATGCCGTACCCGCCCGAGAATTTTCCCCTGCCGTCATACTCCACCCCGAAACCGATCTCCGGCCAGAAGAAGTCCAGCCGCGCCACGAAGTTCCCCCGGTGGTCATAGAGGCTGACCTGCTGGAGCGGCGCTGGCAGCCCGGCCCTCCACAGCTCCACCTTCAGATCGGATTCCCGGGGACTGCCCGACCACCGGGTGGCCAGGGCCACCGCATCCCGCATGTGCCTGATCCCGTGCACCCGCGACGCGGCGGCCAGTGCGGAGCGCAGGTCCGCCGGTTCCGCCAGGTCCTCCGCGAGTGCGAAGTCCAGGCACCGCACCGCGTCCTTCAGCCCGTGCCAGCGCGCCAGGTCCAGCCCCGTGGCCGCCGGACCGGTCACCCTCACCTCCCCGAAACCAGTGGTGACGTTCTCTGCGGCCACCGCCTGCGGCAGTGACAGGTGCCGGTAGATGGTCCCCTTCCCCGCCCGGCCTCCCCGGGTGGCCCCGTAGGTGGCCAGCTCCACCCGATGTGCTTTCCCGGAGCCCGCGAGCGGCATGCCGTGTATCAGCGCCGCTGACTTCCCGGCCGGAATCAGAGTTGCGGCGGCCGCGGCGGCGGCGACGATCCTGGCGACCGCCTGTTCCCTGTGACCGAGGCTGGTCCAGTCGTCGCTGCGGATGTAGATCCCCCTAGCCAGTCTGACCCGTCCGCTCGTGCTGAGAAATCTTCTGCGTTCCCCCGATGACATCGTGGCGATGTCGATCAGAGGCCCCCCGACCCGTGACATGGGGTCCACGCTAGCCCGCCGATCCCCCGGGTGCTCGCCGGAGCGGCGTGATTCCACGTGAACGCGCGGCCTCTTTTGTGTTTTCCCAGGTCGCGGTGTGGGGCGGGTGGTGTTCGCGTGGAATCACGTCACGGCGGCCTCCAACGCGAAAGCCCCCGACCACCAGGGGTCGGGGGCCACACGTGGAGGCGGCTACTGCTTGGCCAGGGCGGTCGCCTTCTGGGCGATGGCCAGCTCCTCGTTGGTCGGGACGACGAAGACCTTGACGGCGGAGTCGTCGGTGGAGATCTCGCGCGGACCGTCGTTCGGCAGGTCGTTGCGCTCCGGGTCGATCTTGATGCCGTACATCTCGAGGTCGGCCATGGCGTCCTCGCGGACGAACTTGGCGTTCTCGCCGACACCGGCGGTAAAGGTGATCGCGTCGACGCGGCCGAGGGCGATCATGTAGGAGCCGATGTAGCGGCGCAGCTGGTGGATGTAGATGTTGTAGGCGGACCAGGCGTCGGTGTCGCCGTCCTCTATCATCTGGCGCAGCTCGCGGAAGTCGTTGACGCCGGACATGCCCTTGATGCCGGACTGGCGGTTGAGCAGGGTGTCGATCTCGTCGATGGACAGGCCCGCGGTGCGGTAGAGGTGGAAGATGATGCCCGGGTCGATGTCGCCGGAGCGGGTGCCCATGACGAGGCCGGCCAGCGGGGTCATGCCCATGGAGGTGTCGATCGCGTGGCCGCCCTGGACGGCGGAGCAGGAGGCGCCGTTGCCCAGGTGGAGGACGATCTGGTTGACGCTCTTCGGGTCCTTGCCCAGGAGTGCCGGGACCTGCTGCGAGATGAACTCGTGGGAGGTGCCGTGGAAGCCGTAGCGGCGGACGCCGTTCTCGCCGGCGACCTTGGCGTTGACGGCGTAGAGGGCGGCGGCGGGGGGCATGTCTGCGAAGAAGCCGGTGTCGAAGACGGCGACGTGCGGGATGTCCGGGAGGATCTCGCGGGCGACGACGATGCCGTCGACGTTGGCCGGGTTGTGCAGCGGGGCCAGCGGGATGATGTCGCGGATCATCTCGACGACCTGGTCGTTGATGAGCTCCGGCTCGGAGAAGACCTTGCCGCCGTGGACGACGCGGTGGCCGACGGCGGAGATGTCGACGTCGTGGGGGCCGACGCCGTGCTCGGTCATGATCTGGAAGGAGCGCTCGAGGCCGACGGAGTGGTCGGCGATGGGCTCGGTGACCACGTGCTTCTCGCCGCGGATCTTGATGGTCATGGTGCCCTGGGGCTCACCGATCTGCTCGACGAGGCCGGAGACGAGCGGCTCGTCGTTGGCGTCGGCGGTCGGGTCGAGGACCTGGAACTTGATGGAAGAAGAACCGGAGTTCAGGACGAGTGCGTAGGTCATTTAGTTTCCTCCGGCCTGGATGGCGGTGATAGCGACGGTGTTGACGATGTCCGGGACGGTGGCGCCACGGGAGAGGTCGTTGACGGGCTTGTTCAGGCCCTGCAGGATCGGGCCGACGGCGAGGGCGGAGC
>NZ_DUOE01000155.1 GCF_012838985.1 Corynebacterium sp.
ATCTGGCACACTGGCACACCATGGACCTACTTCTTCTCGTACTGGTGATCGCCGTCTTCATCCTGCCGTCCTTCCTCATGATGCGCAGCCAGCGTCGTCGTCAGGCGGAACTGCAGTCCATGCAGTCCGCACTCGGCGTCGGCGACCGCGTGGTCACCGTCGCGGGTATCCACGGCACGATCGTCACGGCCGGTGAGACCCAGGTGGAGGTCGAGATCGCCGCAGGCGTGGTGGCCACCATGGACCGCATCGCCATCATGCGCCGGGCCACCCCGGAGGACCTCGGCTCCGTGGCCGGCGGCACCCCGGCCACCGGTGAGCAGGTCGGCTACCAGCACCCGGAGGCGCAGTTCCCGGAGCACCCGGAGAACAACACCGACTTCCCCGATTACCCGGACTTCCCGGATCATCCGGAGAACCGCCCGGACGGCGGCCACCCGGAGAACCGCTAGACCCTGCCGGAGATGCCCGGCCCGCTGCCGGGCATGGTGCTCGTCGCCGCTGTATTCGGCCCCGTCACCCGGGCGGCGGCCCGCGCGACCTGATCCATCTCACGTGACCCGGGCCCGGGTCGGACACTGCCGGGGTACTACGCATGACGTAGCATGTTCGTTTGTGCACCTGCCGCCGTACGTCGGGCGGCAGGTGGGATTTTTCGTAGCAACACAGATGGAGAACCGCATTGTCCGTCACAACCCGACGCGAAAAGCCGGGGGCCCAACGGGCCTGGCCGAAGCGCGCGCTCGCGCTGTTCGCCCTCATTCTCGCTGTGGTCTGGGCGCTGGTCCTGTTCACCGGTGACAGGGAGGCGAGCCCGAAGCTGGGCATCGACCTGCAGGGCGGTACCCGTGTGACGCTCGTCCCGCAGGGGCAGGAGCCGACCGCGGACCAGCTGGCGCAGGCCCGCACCATCCTGGAGAACCGTGTCAACGGCATGGGTGTCTCCGGTGCGAGCGTCGTCACCGACGGCAACACGCTGGTCATCACGGTGCCGGGCGAGGACACCTCGCAGGCGCGTTCCGTGGGCCAGACCTCCCAGCTGCTGTTCCGCCCGGTCGCGGCGCCCGCGAACCCCGACACGGAGGCGCTGACCGGCACCCTGGGTGACATGGCCAACCGCTGGGTCGAGCTGGGCATCGTGACGAAGGAAGAGGCGGAGAGCTCCGTCTCGCTCGTCCTCGATGCCTTCAACCAGCAGCTGGAGGGTGCTGATCCGGTGGAGGCTCCGGAGATCACCGCGACGCCGCTGCCGGAACCGGCGAACTCCATCGAGGCGACGGAGCGTCGTCAGGAGATCACCGAACAGCTGCGCGCGGACCGTCAGTCCACTGACCCGACCGTCCAGGCCGCCGCCACGACCCTGCTGCGGTGTGACTCGGAGACCGACCCTCTCGCCGGTTCCGACGAGGCGCATCTGCCCCTCGTGACCTGTGAGCCGGGTTCCGGTCAGGTCTATCTTCTCGGCCCTGCGCCGCTGCTGTCGGGTGTGACCGACGAGAACGGCCCGCGCCTGACCGGCAACGAGATCGACACCTCGCGTGCCATCACCGGCGGTTTCAACCCGCAGTCCAGCCAGATGGAGATCAACTTCGCCTTCAAGACCGACGGCGAGAACTCCGGTTCCCAGACCTGGGCCGAACTGACCCAGCAGTACCTGCAGCGGCAGGTCGCCATCACCCTGGACTCCCGCATCATCTCGGCGCCGGTCATCCAGTCGGCGACCCCGTTCGGCTCCGGCACCTCCATCACGGGCAGCTTCACCCAGGATGAGGCGGCCGAGCTGGCGAACAACCTGCGTTACGGCGCGCTGCCGCTGTCCTTCGCCGGTGAGGACGGGGAGCCGGGCGGCACCGCCCAGTCCGTCCCCGCGTCCCTGGGTGTGGCCTCCCTGCAGGCCGGCCTGATCGCCGGTGTCGTCGGCATCATCCTGGTGGCGATCTTCGTGTTCGCCTACTACCGCCTCTTCGGCGTCATCTCCCTGGTGACCCTGTTCACCGCGGGTCTGCTGGTTTACGGTTCCCTCATCCTGCTGGGCCGCTGGATCGGTTACTCGCTGGACCTGTCCGGCGTCGCCGGCCTGATCATCGGTATCGGCACCACCGCCGACTCCTTCGTCGTGTTCTACGAGCGCGTCAAGGATGAGGTCCGTGAGGGCCGTACCTTCCGTTCCGCCGCCCAGCACGGTTGGGACCGTGCGAAGCGCACCATCGTCACCGGCAACATGGTCACCCTCATCGGTGCCGTGGTCATCTACTTCCTCGCCGTCGGCGAGGTCAAGGGCTTCGCGTTCACGCTGGGCCTGACCACGGTCTTCGACCTGGTGGTGACCTTCCTGGTGACCGCGCCGCTCATGCTGCTGGCGGCCCGCAAGCCGTTCTTCGCCAAGCCCTCCGTCAACGGAATGGGCAAGGTCTTCGAGCTGGCCGCGGAGAATCGTCGGGAAGCAGCGTCCGCCCCCGCCCCGGCCCTGGTGGCCGCCGCATCCACGACCGCATCCACGGAGGAGAAGTAGATGAGCAAGGGCACATTCAGCCGTCTGTACACCGGTGAGGGCGGCGTCGACTTCATCGGTCGCTCCCGCCTCTGGTACTGGATCACCGCCGTGCTGCTGGTCATCTCGATCGCGGCGATCGGCATCCGCGGTTTCGACCTCAGCATCGACTTCGAGGGCGGCACCAAGATGAACATGCCGGCCGCGGAGCTCACGGTCGAGCAGGTCGAGGAGACCTTCATCGACGCCACCGGCGTCACCCCGACCCTCACCCAGATCGTCGGTGCCGGCGACTCCCGCATCCTGGAGATCAACTCCGAGCGCCTGACCACCGAGCAGGTCGACGCCGCCCGTTCCGCGATCTTCGAGGAGCACCAGCCGCTCGACGCGCAGGGGCAGCCCTCGCCGGACGCGATCGGTGACTCCACGGTCTCCGAGTCCTGGGGCTCGACGATCACGAAGCGGATGCTCATCTCGATGGCCGTCTTCCTGGGCCTGGTGTTCCTGTACATCGCCTTCCGCCTGGAGAAGGAGATGGCGACGGCCGCGATGCTCGCGCTGCTTGTCGACGCCGTCCTCATCGCCGGCATCTACGCCCTCTTCGGCTTCGAGGTGTCCCCGGCGTCCGTCATCGGTCTGCTCACGGTGCTGTCGTTCTCGATCTATGACACGGTCATCGTGTTCGACAAGGTCCGTGAGAACACCGCCGGTTACCTCAGTTCCCGCCGTTCCACGTACGGGGAGGAGGCGAACCTGGCGGTCAACCAGACGGTCATGCGGTCCATCTCGACGTCCGTGATCTCGGCGCTGCCGATCG
>NZ_DUOE01000156.1 GCF_012838985.1 Corynebacterium sp.
ACTGGCGGATGCGGTTGGCGCGGGCCTCCGCGGACTCGCCCTTCGGGGCGATGCAGTAGATGGTGACCTCGGTCTTGTCCACGTCAATCGGGCGGATGTGGCGGATCTGCGAGGAGAACTGGTCCATCAGGTACACGTTCGGGTACAGGCACAGGTTGCGGGACGCGCCGACCATGAACTCGCCCTTCTCCTCGCCGAACTCGGCCTTCAGCTCCTCCTTGCGGTCGTACAGCGGACGGTCGGCGGGGTTGCCCCACCACATCCACAGCAGCATGTGGCCGTGCGGGAAGGAGTGGTAGCCGCCGCCCTGCTTGCCCCAGGTGCCGGCGTCCATGGCACGGGTCTCGTTGGTGGACTCGCCGGAGCCGCGGCGGGAGGTGGTGGCCGCGTAGTTCCAGTGGGTGGAGGAGACGTGGTAGCCGTCGGCGCCGTTCTCGGTCTGCAGCTTCCAGTTGCCGTCGTAGACGTAGGTGGAGGAGCCGCGCAGGACCTCGAGGCCCTCCGGCGACTGGTCGACCAGCATGTCGATGATGGTGGTGGCGTCGCCGAGGTGCTCCTCCAGCGGCGGGACGTCCGGGTTCAGGGAACCGAACAGGAAGCCGCGGTAGCTCTCGAACTTGGGCACGCGGCGCAGGTCGTGGGAGCCGTCCTTGTTGAAGTTCTCCGGGTAGGCGCCGTCCTTCTCGTCCTTGACCTTCAGCAGCGCACCGTCGTTGCTGAACGTCCAGCCGTGGAACGGGCAGGTCAGCGTGGTGCGGTTGTCGGTCTTGCGGCGGCACAGCATGGCGCCGCGGTGGGAGCAGGCGTTGATGAGCGCGTTGAGCTCGCCGTCCTTGGAGCGGGTGATCATGATGGGCTGGCGGCCCATGTACGTGGTGAAGTAGTCGCCCGGGTTCGGGACCTGCGACTCGTGGGCCAGGTAAATCCAGTTGCCCTCGAAGATGTGGCGCATCTCCAGGTCGAAGATTTCGGGGTCGGTGAAGATGCGGCGGTTGACGCGGACGATGCCCTCGTCGGGGTGATCCTCCAGCGCGCGGTCGAGGGTGGTGCGGATGTCATCGAGGGGGGTGCTCATGGCCTGGCCTCCTGGTGATTGTCGGGTGCTTCGCGGGGTGCGGGGCTGTCTTGTCCGTCGGTGCGTCGGGGGCGTGCGGTGCTTTCCGACGCCGGCCCGGCGGTGTTCCCGTGAAGCTGGGGCATGTGCCGCGACCACGCTCCGGGGGACTGCAGGTGGTGCGACCCAACGGTGCGGTCGCCCCGGATGTGTGGTGCGGCTCACTAGCCATCATGAGCGAAGATGAACTGGATCACACTAGGGAGATGCCTAGGGTTGGCCTAGGGGACAGTGTTCGTCGATTGGTCGGCAAATTTACCTTCACTGTTTTGACCTGCGGTGATGTGGCGTGAAATGCGAACATCGGGTGAATTATGTGTGAAATCATGACAATTAGGAGGGTTGACTACCGCTGTGTCCTGACGCACAGTTGGGTCATTCCAGCCGGGCGGACCACCGCTCCGGGCCCCGCCGAACCGCGGTGGCCCTCCGGCCGGAGAAGCACCAGCCCCCTTCCGGGCCAGACGGCCCCGCACCCGAGGAGAGCACCATGACCCAGACGCTCGATCAGAACCAGACCGCCGCCGAGGCCGTGGACCCCACCGCCCACGCCTCCGGCAACGCCGCCACCGACAAGTTCAAGGCGGACCGCGTTTCCGCGGACACCTCCAAGGAGCGCGCCTCCGAGATCTACAAGGACCTGCTCGCCGCCATCGCGAAGGTCGCCCACGACCACCAGGTCACCTACGACGAGTACCGCGTCCTGAAGCAGTGGATGATTGACGTCGGCGAGTACGGCGAGTGGCCGCTGTGGCTCGACGTCTTCGTCGAGCACGAGATCGAGGAGATCCACTACAACCGCCTCGACTACACCGGCACCAAGGGTTCCATCGAGGGCCCGTACTACGTGGAGAACGCTCCCGAGCTCCCCGCCGTCTGCGAGATGCCGATGCGCGACAAGGACCGCGAGGCCACCTCCCTCATCTTCAAGGGCCAGGTCACCGACATCGACGGCAACGGCCTCGGCGGCGCCAAGGTCGAGCTGTGGCACGCCGATGAGGAGGGCTACTACTCCCAGTTCGCCCCGGGCATCCCGGAGTGGAACCTGCGCGGCACCATCGTCACCGACGAGGAGGGCCGCTACGAGATCACCACCCTGCAGCCCGCCCCGTACCAGATTCCGGCCGACGGCCCGACCGGCTGGTTCATCGACTCCTACGGTGGCCACCCGTGGCGCCCGGCGCACCTGCACCTGCGCGTCACCCACCCGGGCCACCGCTCCATCACCACCCAGCTGTACTTCCAGGGTGGCGACTGGGTCGACACCGACGTCGCAACCGCCGTCAAGCCGGAGCTCATCCTGGACCCGAAGCCGGACGCCGAGGGCAACAACGTCGTCGAGTACGGCTTCGCCCTGGACGCCGACAAGGAGAACTAAGCCCTGGGCTCCACGCCCTTGGGGAGTTGACCCTCCCGGGAGGTGATCCCCCCCCCGGAAGCGATGCTCCCGGGAGGTGACCCCTCCCTCACGGTTGCGGCGGACCCACGTCTCCACGCCGCCGCCCCGAATCTTTGCGCAGTTGTCGCCCACCCCCGATCCGCCGTCGCGCGGGTCGGGGCCGTGGCGGTTCAACGCCCGGTCGTCGGAAAGCGCGGTAATCCCCGCAGGCACCGCTTGCACCGTGCTTCCCGCGCGCTATCCCCGAGCTATCCCCGAGCTTTCCGACGCACGCCCTCTGACATCCTGGTCCGGGCCCCGAAACCCGGGCCGCGGCCGCACTCCCGAAAGGACCCCCATGACCAACCTGACCATCGAGCGGGTGACCAGCCGAATCCTGGACATCCCGCTGATTCGCCCGCACGGTTTCGCCACGACGACCGCCACCGCCCAGCCGATCCTCCTGGTGGAGGTCACCACCGCCGACGGCGTCCGCGGTTGGGGTGAAGGCGTCGTGCCCGGTGGCCCGTGGTGGGGCGGCGAATCCGCGGAGACGATGAAGGCCATCGTCGACGGGTACCTCGCCCCGGTCATGGTGGGCCGCCGGCTCGACGAGCTGACCGGCATCATGCGCGACCTTGAGAAGGTGGTGGCCAACGCGCGGTTCGCGAAGGCCGCCGTCGACGTCGCGATGCACGACGCCTGGGCGCGGGCACTCGGCATTCCGGTGCGTGACCTGCTGGGTGGCGCGGTCCGCGACTCCATCGACGTCACCTGGGCGCTGGGTGTGCTGCCCCTGGAGACGGCGCTGGAAGAAATCGACGAGCGCATGAACGGCGTCGGCCACCGCAGCTTCAAGCTGAAGATGGGCGCCGGCGACCCCGCCGAGGACACCGCCCGCGTCGCGGAACTCACCCGCGCCCTGGCGGACAAGGTGCCCGGCGGCGTGTCCATCCGCATCGACGTCAACGCGCGCTGGGACCGCCTCACCGCGCTCCGTCACCTGCCCACGCTTGCCGACGCCGGCGTGCAGCTTTTCGAACAGCCCACGCCCGCACATGACTTGGCGACGCTGCGGGAAATCACCCGCCGCACCGGCGTCCCGGTGATGGCCGACGAATCCGTGTGCTCCCCGGCGGACGCCCTGGCCGTGGTCCGGGCGGAGGCGGCCGACGTCATCGCCGTGAAGACCACCAAGCTCGGTGGCCTGCGCGAATCCCTGAAGACCGTGGCCATCGCGGAGACCGCCGGCCTCGCCTGCCACGGCGCCACCAGCCTGGAGGGCCCCATCGGCACGGCCGCCTCGGTGCATTTCGCCTGCGCCGTCGAGGGCATCTCCTACGGCTCGGAGCTGTTCGGCCCGATGCTGCTGAAGGAGACCTACACCAAGACCGACCTCGTCTACGAGGACGGCAAGGTCCTGCTTCCCGACGGCCCCGGCCTGGGCCTCGAGCCCGACGACGACAAGGTCGCGTTCTACACCCGCGGCTGATCCCGGCGGCCGGGGCCCGAGCTCTCTCTGCCTGGACCCCGGTGTTCCGGGGCCGCTCGGCCTGGACCCCGGTGCCCGCTCGGCTCGGACTCCGTCCTTGTCTCCGGCCCGGATCCCGGCACTCGGGCCGGTCGCCGGCCACGGCGTCGGCAAGCAAACGAACCAACCCGCAACGACCATTAAATAAGGAGAAGAACGAATGGCTCTCTTCCATGTCCGCATGGACGTCAACATCCCGAAGGACCTCGACCCGCAGGTCCGCGACGAAACCATCGCCCGCGAAAAGGCGTACAGCCAGGAGCTGCAGCGCGAAGGCAAGTGGGTCGAGATTTGGCGCATCGCCGGCGAGTACTCCAACTACTCGATTTTCGACGTCGCCGACGCCGACGAACTCCACGACATCCTGTGGAACCTGCCGCTCTTCGGCTACATGAAGTGCACCGTCACCGCGCTGGCCCGCCACGGCTCCAAGGTCGACTAGCGGCGCTGCGGGCGCGGGCTTTCACATCGGATCAATAGCTCGGGATCAGCGCGCCGGCGCCCGTGCGGCTGCCTTTAACTCGGGATCAGTCCGCCCGCGCCCTTTAACTCGGGATCAATAACTCGGGATCAGTCCTTTTCCCCGGCCCAAAAGTCGGGATCAGGGTTGATCCCGAGTTATTGATCCCGAGTTTTGGTTTTGGGGCGGGGCGAACGGGGCGAACTGGGGCGTTTGGCGGGGTCTGATGTCGGGTGTGGGGCGCTGACGGGGTCGGGCGGGATCCTGATGGGGGCGGACGTATGCGCGCCCAGCGGGGCTCGCGTGGAACCGGGGAATCACGTGGGGTGGCGCGCCCGTTGGGGTGGCCGGCCGGGAGTTAGTGCATCTGGATACACCGACGCGATTTCGCGCCCGCAAACGCGCAGGTGGTCAGATCTGCTACTTCTCGCGGTGTATCCAGATGCACTAAGGCGAGCATGAAGAAGACCGCGATCGCA
>NZ_DUOE01000157.1 GCF_012838985.1 Corynebacterium sp.
CGGTCGAAGATGTGGTCCCAGAACTTGTCGTCGACCAGCAGCTGCGACATGGTGCGCAGGAACTCACCGGACTCCGCGCCCTGGATGACGCGGTGGTCGTAGGTGGAGGTGATGGTGACCAGCTTGCCCACGCCCAGCTCGGCGAGGCGGTCCTCGGAGGCGCCGGCGAACTCGGCCGGGTAGTCCATGGAGCCGACGCCGATGATGGTGCCCTGGCCCTTGGTCAGACGCGGGACGGAGTGACGGGTGCCGATGCCGCCCGGGTTGGTCAGGGAGACGGTGACACCCTGGTAGTCCTCGAGCTTCAGCTTGCCGACGCGGGAACGGTCGACGATGTCCTCGTAGGCCTCGATGAACTCATCGAAGGCCATGTTCTCGGTCTCCTTGATGGCGGCGACCACGAGTGCGCGGGAGCCGTCCTTCTGCGGGAGGTCGATGGCGAGGCCGATGTTGATGTGCTCCGGGACGACGACGGACGGCTTGCCGTCCTTGATCTCGTAGGAGACGTTCATGTCCGGGTGGGCCATGATCGCCTTCACCATGGCGTAGCCGATGATGTGGGTGAAGGAGATCTTGCCGCCGCGGGTACGTGCCAGGTGGTCGTTGACCATGGCGCGGTTCTCGAACATGAGCTTGACCGGCATGTCACGCACGGAGGTCGCGGTGGGGACCTCGAGGGACTCGTCCATGTTCTTCGCGATGGCCCGGAACATGCCGCGCAGCGGCGTGGAGCCGGCCTCCGGCTTCGGGGTGTTGGCGGCGCGGTCGATGGGGGAGACCGGCTTGCGGCGGGCCGGGCGCGCCGGTGCCGGCGCTGCCTTCTGGGTGGTGGCCTGTGCGGCCTTGGCCTGCTCCGTCACGACGGTCTTTCGCTCCTCGCTCTTGTCGGAACCGATCGGGCCCGCGCTGGGCACCGACACCGGCTGGGAGGCCGGCTTGGGGGCTGCGGTAGTTTCAGCGGACAGCGGGGCACCGTTCTTCTCAAACAGCTCCCGCCACTCCTTGTCCACGGACTGGGGGTCCTTCTGGAACTGCTGGAACATCTCGTCTACCAGCCACTCATTCGGGCCGAAAGTACTTGCGCTGCTCACGGCAGGTGCTCGCCTCATTTCCTTGCTTCATGGTGCAGTCGTCTTGCCAACAATAATTGTCCACTACAGGGTAGCGTGATGATACCCTGCCCCCTGCACTGCTGGGGGCTTATCTCCACCCCCGTTAGCGGTGGGCACGCCAGAGCCCGGCGTACACACCCTCACGATCCAGCAGTGCGGGGTGGGATCCGTCCTCGATGATACGTCCCTTATCCATCACGAGGATTCTGTCGGCCCGCGCGGCCGTCGCCAGACGGTGCGCGACCACCACGGACGTGCGTCCCCGCGTGACCCGCGCGGAGGCGTCGAGGACGGCTGCCTCGGTCGCCGGGTCGAGGGTGGCGGTCGCTTCGTCGAGAAGCATGACGTCGGGGCGCAGGAGCTCCGCGCGGGCCAGGGCGATGAGCTGACGCTGGCCGGAGGACAGGCCGCGGCCGCGTTCGCCGATGGTGTGGCGGAAGCCCCCGGGGATGCCCGCGATGATGTCGAGTGCGCCGATGCGGCGCACGGCCTCCTCAATGTCTTCATCACTTGCCGACGGCCGCCCGTACGCGATGTTCTCCGCGACGGTGCCCATGAACAGGTGCGCCTCCTGCGGGACCTGGGCGACCTGGCGTCGCCAGTCGGCGAGGGGGAACTCGCGGATGTCGGTGCCGTCCGCGCTGACGTGACCGCGCACGGGGTCGTAGAAACGGGCGAGCAGCTTCACGACGGTCGACTTGCCCGCCCCCGTCGTCCCCACGAGGGCGACGGTGGTGCCGGGTTCGATGCGGATGTCGAGGTCCTCGGCGACGAGGGCACCGTCGGGGGAGTAGGCGAAGTCGACGTGCTCGAGGGCCAGGGTGCCGCGGGCGGCCTCCGCGGCGGCGTGCGCGGTGCGGGTGCCGGTGTCGGCGACGGCGGGACGCTCGGCGAGCAGGTCGGTGATGCGGCGGAAGCCGACGGCGGCCTGCTGCCAGGAGTCGAAGATCTGGCCGAGCTGCTGGATCGGCCCGTAGAGCTGGGCCAGGTACATGACGAACGCCACGAGCACACCGGCGGTGAGGTCACCGTCGGCGACGCGGGCGGCCCCGACGCCGAGGACCAGGGCGGTGGTGATCTGCGAGATGGCGTTGACACCGGGGAAGTAGACGGCGACGGCGGTCTGGGCGTGGGTGCGCAGGCGTCGGTAACGCTCGGACTCGGCGGTGAACTCGGCGAGGGCGAGCGGGGTGCGGCCGTGCATCTGGGCGGTGCGCAGGCCGTTGATGTTCTCCTGGAAGGAGGCGTTGACGGCACTGACCTGCTCCCGGGCGCGGGTGTACAGGCGCGAGGAGATCCGGCGGAACACGAGGGTGACCGCCAGGATGAGCGGGATCGCCGCGACCGCCACCAGCGAGAGCCCGGCGTCGGTCCAGGCGAGCATGCCGGTGATGCCCACCAGCGTGCCCACCGACACGATCGCCTGCGCCAGCCCGGTCTGCAGGAAGGAGCTGAGCGTGTCGATGTCGGTGGTCATGCGGGTCATGATGCGGCCCGAGAGGGTCGTCTCGTAGAAGTTCATCGACAGCCGCTGCAGGTGCGCGTAGCTGCGCAGCCGCAGCCCGTAGAGCAGGCGCTCGCCGGTGCGCGAGGTGAGCACCACCAGCGCGGTGGCCGCGGCCCAGCTCACCGCGACGACGGCCAGGCCGCCGCCGGCGATGCGCCACAACGCGCCCATGTCGCCCTGTGCGACGCCGTGGTCGACGGCCCAGCGCATGAGGGTGGGGAAGGCCAGGTCGGTGAGCACGCCGACGATGAGCAGCACGATGACCGCCACGATCAGCCCGCGCACCGTCCGGAACAGGTCGCGCACGCGGAAGGCGGAACGGTCGGCGCGCAGGTGCGCGGAGTCCAGCCCCGGCTGTTCCGTGGCGGGCGGCAGCTTCTCGACGCGCGCCAGCAGCTCCGGCGTCGCCGAGATGTTGCCCAGGCCGCGCCCGCCCATGCCACCGCCGCCGCCCATGCCCCGGCCCATACCGCCGGGCTGGGTGGAGATGTGCTCGGTGCGCACGTGGGTGACGTCGCTCGGCCACAGGTCCTCGCGGGCGGGCTCGGGGATGTTGGTGCGGTCGGGGAGGGGGACCGGCTCGGGGTCCATGATGCGCAGGTAGCGGGGGTCGTCGGCGAGTGCGGCGACGGTGTCGACGGCGATGATCCGGCCGTCGTCGATGATGGCGACGCGCTCGGCCAGGTCCAGCGTGGACTGGCGGTGGGCGACGGCGAGGACGGTGACGTCGGAAAGTTCGGTGCGCAGGCCGTCGAGGATGCGGGCCTCGGTGGCGGCGTCGATGGCGGAGGTGGCGTCGTCGAGGATGAGCACGCGCGGGCGGGAGAACAGTGCGCGGGCGAGGGCGATGCGCTGGCGCTGGCCGCCGGAGAGCGTGAGGCCGCGTTCACCGACGACGGTGTCGAGTCCCTCGGGCAGCCGGTCGATGAACTCGAGTGCCTGCGCGAGGCCGGCGGCGTGGCGGATCTCCTCGTCGGTGGCCTCCACGCCCATGGCGATGTTGTCGCGGATGCTGGAGGAGTAGAGGAACGCCTCGTCGAAGACGACGGTCACCGCCTCCCGCAGGGCGGAGCGGGTGATCGTGTCGTAGGGGATCTCCCGGCCCCCGGCGGTGAGCGCGAAGGTGCCGCCGTCGGGTCGGTAGAAGCCGCCGGCCAGCTGCACGGCCATCGACTTGCCGGAACCGGTGGGGCCGATGAGCGCGAGGGTCTCGCCGGGGGCGATGTCCAGGTTCATGCCGTCGAGCACGCGGTGGCCGCCGGTGTGGAAGGTGACGTCGTCGATGCGCAGGCCCAGGGGGCCGGCGGGGATGTCCCGCGGGTCGGCGGGGTCGGGATCCTGCGGGGTCATGTCCAGGACCTCGGCGATGCGGTCCAGCGACGCCAGACCCATCTGGAAGGTGACCAGCAGCCCGGAGAGCATGCCCACCAGGCGCGTCATCGTGGCCAGGTACACGGAGAAGGCGAAGAAGGTGCCCACCGTGATGCGGCCCTCCATGACCAGCCAGCCGCCGAGGAGGATGTTGACCACCAGGGCCACCTGCGGCAGGTTCTGCAGCAGCGGCTGGAAGCGGGCCATGAGCTTCGCGGCGCGCATCTTGGCGGCGAAGAGGGTGCGCCCCAGATGGTCGAGGTGGTCGACCTCCCGGTCCTCCTGCGCGAAGGCCTTGACCACGCGCACGCCGGTGACGGTCTGCTCGACGTGGGTGGCCAGGTCGGCGGCCGACTGCTGGGCGACCCACGTGGCGGCGTACATCGAGCGCCGCGACCACACGGCGATGCCGACGATGAGCGGCATGAAGGCCAGCGCGATGACCGTCAGCAGAGGGGAGACCCACAGCATGACGCCGGCGGTGATGAGCAGCTGCACGACGTTGCCGATCGCCATCGGGCCCATCGCCACCAGGCCCTGCGTGGCGTTGAGGTCGGAGATCGACCGCGACACGACCTGTCCGGTGACGATCCGGTCCTGACCCGGCCCGTCGAGACGTTGCAGCCGGTCGAGGATGCGCACGCGCAGGGTGTGCTGGGTGTCGATGGACAGCCGTCCCGCCGTGTAGCGCCGCAGGAACTGGCTCAGGTAGCGGGCCAGCGCCACGGCGATGAGGACGATGATGATCTGCCGCAGGGAGGCGTCGGTGCCGGTCGGGCCCTGCCCGCCGACGCCGGTGGCCACGTCGACCGCCGAACCGGTCAGCAGTGGGATGGCGACCTCGAACAGCACCGCGGCGACCGTGGCCACCAGGGTGACGGCGGTGATGCCGCGGCGGGCACGGAGGGCGTCGAGAAGCTCCCTGACCCCGGAATGCCGCCGCAACTAAGCCACCGGGGACGCGAAGGTGGCCGGGACGACGCCCAGCGACTCCCGCGAGTTCGCGATGACCGCGCGGGTGAGCTTGCGGTTGGCCACCGTGCCCGCGATCGCGCCGATGCCCAGCGGCATGAGCTTGCCCAGCCATGCACGGCGGAAACGCTTGGAGAAGTTCTTCAGCGCCATCCGGATGAGGCGGTTGTTGACCTCGCCGAGCTTCGGCGCGGAGAAACGCGCCATCGTCGACATGGTCGGCAGCCCCTTGGACTTGCCGACGTCCCCGACGAACGCATCCACCACCGCCGTGCC
Source organism: Corynebacterium sp. (assembly GCF_012838985.1). Taxonomy (GTDB): domain Bacteria; phylum Actinomycetota; class Actinomycetes; order Mycobacteriales; family Mycobacteriaceae; genus Corynebacterium. The sequence goes on from NZ_DUOE01000157.1 coordinate 5,239, forward strand.
CTTGGCGCCGAGCAGGGAGACGAGGATGAGGGCCTTGCGGCGCTCCTTCTCCGAGATGTCCACGCCCCGCAGGTGCGCGCTGGCCAGGGTGTACCAGGCGGCGGCGTCGAGGAAGACGAGCGACTCCGCGCCGATCGCGGCCGCCCCCATGAAGAAGCCGACGCCCGGGATCGCGGCGGCGGCACCGGCGCCTGCCCCGGTGCCGGTGGCGATCCGGAGGAAATGCTTGTCGACGAGCTCCTGGATCTCCGCCGGGCTCGCCCCCGGATTCTTCCGCCGCAGACGGTCGACGTAGTTCTCGATCGCCGAGGACTGGACCGACACCGCCTTGTCGAGTGCCCGGATCAGCGCCCGGCCGGCGGGGCTGGCGTCGGCCTCGAGAGCCCGGGGGTCAGAACCCAGGCCGTCGACGATGGCCTGCTCCGGGGCCTCCGTGGTCTGCGGGGTGGACTTGATGAGGGCCATGGGTTCTCCTTCAGGTGGTTATTTATTGTCCGATCCTAATTGATTGCACATTCTCTAACTCCGGGTCACGCCCGTTTGTTCCCGTGTCAGGGCCCGTCGTTGGCGTAGGCCTCCGCTGCCTCGACCTGCTCCGGGGTGGGGCGCACGCCGGTGTACAGCGCGAACTGCTCCGCCGCCTGCAGCGCCACCACCTCGCCGCCGTTGATGCTCGGCTTCCCCAGACGCTCCGCGGCCGCGATGAGCGGGGTGCGCACCGGGTACGCGACGACGTCGAAGATGATGTCGGAGGCCGCGATCTCCGCGTCGCTGAAGGACTGCGCCTCCGGGGCCAGCCCCGTCATGCCCAGCGGGGTGACGTTGACCAGCAGGCGGGCGTCGGCGGGCACCTCCTCCGGGGTCCAGTCCCAGCCGTACTGTTCCGCCAGGGCCGGGCCGGTCTCCCCGTTGCGGGCGACGACGGTGCCGGACATCCCGTGGTCCGCCAGCGCCGCAACCACCGCGTTGGCCATGCCGCCCGAACCCCGCACCGCCACCGGCAGCGACGGATCGACCCCGTGGGAGCGCAGCAGCGAGGCGACGGCGACGTAGTCCGTGTTGTAGCCGACCAGCTCGCCGTCGGTGTTGACGATCGTGTTCACCGCGTTGATACGTGCAGCGGAGGGGTCGAGGGCGTCGATGAGCGGGATGACGGCCTGCTTGTAGGGCATCGACACACCCGCACCCCGGATGTCCAGACCGCGGATGCCGGCGACCGCCGCCGTGATGTCCGTCGGGGCGACCGCCTTGTAGAGGAAATTGAGCCCCAGTTCGGCGTACAGCCAGTTGTGGAAGCGCACGCCGTGGTTCGAGGGACGCGCAGCCAGGGAGATGCAGAGAGTCGTTTCGCGGTCGACGTAGTTCACCATGCTCACTACCGTAGTGATCATGACATCCTTCGACACCCCGGGACCGCAGGTCCGCACCACAGCCGGTGCGGTACGGGGGTTGGTGGACCAGAAACTGGGGATCCGGACGTGGCGCGGCATCCCCTTCGGGGCCAGCACCGGAGGAGACAACCGCTTCCGCGCCCCCCGTCGCCCCCGACACTGGCGGGGCGTGCGCGACGCCACCCGCTTCGGCCCGGTCGCCCCGCAGCCGACCTACTCCTGGACCGACCGGGTCGTCGGCGCGGAGAACTGCCTCCACCTCGACGTCGTCCGCCCGGACACCGACGATGAACTGCCCGTGGTCGTCTACCTCCACGGCGGCTCCTTCATCATGGGCTCCTCCCACGAGCCGATGCTGCGCGGCTACCAGTTCTCCACGGCCATCGACTGCGTGTACGTCTCCGTCAACTTCCGCCTCGGCGCACTCGGCTACCTCGACCTGCGCTCGATCGGCGACGACTGCGTGGCCAACCCCGCCGTGCGCGACCAGATGCTGGCCCTCCAGTGGGTGCAGTCCAACATCGCCCAGTTCGGGGGAGACCCCACCCAGGTGACCCTCATGGGTGAATCCGCCGGTGGCTCGGCCGTGGCCACCCTCATGGCCGTCCCCGCCGCCGAGGGGCTCTTCCACCGCGCGATCGCCCAGTCCCCGCCGCTGGCGATGGTCCACTCACGCACCCAGTCTGAACTGTGGGCCCGCGAACTCGTCTACCGGATGGCCCTGCCCCGCCAGGCGACGCTGCGGGACCTGCGTGCCGAACACCCGCACGACCTGGTGCGCGCAGGGCAGTCGATGATGTGGCGCGGCCAGGGCTTCATGCACCTCAACACCACCTACGCGCCGACCGTCGACGGCACACTCCTCCTCGAACACCCCCTGCAGGCCTTCCGGGACGGCGGGCAGACGAAGGTGCCGCTGCTGCTGGGCACGAACTCGGATGAGACGAGCTTCTCCAAACTCTTCTACATGCGGAACTCGGCCCGTTCCCGCGCGGCCCTGCGCCTGCTCTCCGCCTTCGACTCCGTCGAGGCACACCGCGTCCTCGACGCCTACGCCGGCGCCTATGAACGCGGCCAGTTCGCGGAGCTGCTCGCCGACGCACTCTTCTGGGCCCCCTCCGTCCGCCTCGCCACCGACCACAACCTGCAGGCCCCGACGTGGATGTACCGCTTCGACTACGCCCCGGCCGCCCTGCGCTGGCTGGGCCTGGGTGCCATGCACTCGCTCGAGCTCTCGTCGATCTTCGGTGACCCGGGTGCCTCCCGGACCTCCGGCATCACCCGTTTCGGCGGCATGGAGGGCATGGCCGAACTCACCGACCGCATGCAGTACCACTGGGGCCAGTTCATCCACCACGGCCGCCCGGGCGTCGAGTGGCCGGCCTACGGGCCGCCCTCGGAGACCACCCCGGCCCGCGCCACCATGGTCTTCGACGACCCCGCGCGCGTCGAGTACGACCCCAAGGCCGGGCAGCGCCGCGCCTGGGCCGACTACGACATGACCGAGTGGGGCAACGGCGTGCCCGAACTGCTGGAGCAGCTGGGGTTGATGATCAGCACGGAGCTCGGGAGGTAGTCCTCCGGATTTTCCGGCGGCGTTCTCCGCGGGCGGCGAAACGCTGGGCAGGACAGGGTGCGCGCGGCTAGGCTGGTCCGGGATTGCCGTTGGCGGTCGTCGCCTAGAGAACAACCGTGAAGGGATATCACCACCATGAGCTTCTTCGAGGACATTGCCGCCGCCCTGGATGACGAGGGCATCGAGTCCCGCGTCCACGACGACACCATGTTCGTCCCGATCACCTCCGACCTGGAGATCCAGTTCGTGGAGATCGACCCCCACATGCCCGCCGCCAACGTCTACATCGCGGCCGCCGACGTCGACGAGGACGACGAGAACTTCGAGGCCGTGCTGGTCTCCGTGGTCTTCTCCGTCGAGGACGCGGTCGCCACCGTCGCCCGCCACGTGGCCACCGACCAGGTCGTGACCGTGCTGCGGGACCTGCTCGAGGGCACCGACGAGCGCATCGGTGACCTGGAGTTCTACCAGGACGCCGTCAACGCCAACCTCGTCCGCGCGGAGGTGGGCCACAACTCCGAGCTGCAGGTCCTCGTCGAGGTGATCGAGGGCGTGCCGTCCGCGGTCGTCCAGTTCGTCGCCATCGGGGAGTCCTTCGAGGACCTCATCGACCAGGCCATCGACGAGCTGTGGGAGTCCGACGGCGACGCCCAGCTCACCGAGGAGGACCGCCAGCGCATGTTCGCGGACCTCACCGCCGAGGTGGAGCTGGCCACCGACGAGGTCCTCGACCTCGGCGTGTTCACCGACTTCGACAGGCTTTTCGACGTCATCTCGCTCGCCGCCGACCAGGCCGAGGACTGGGAGGAGCAGCTGGTGCCCTTCGACGAGGACGAGTTCGACGAGCCGGACGTCTACGACCTCTTCGGTGCCGACGAGGGCGATGATGACGACTTCGACGACGAAGACGATGAAGACGACGAAGATTATGACGGGGACGACGAGGATGACGTGGACGAGGCCGATCACGACGAGGCCTGAGCCCCGTTGATCGACCGCCGTGCGCTTTCCTCCGGGACGGCTAAGATGCGCAGGGTGTACAGGGCCGTCGGAATGAGCAGGAGTGGTGTGTCGTGGCGTTGACCTCGAAGTTCCCGGTGTCGCTGGTGCATGAGCGGATCACCCGCATGCGCCAGCGTCCGCCGACCGAGGAACGTTTCCGGGCTGTCGACGAGAAGGTCGCCGAGATGCCGAAACTCGGCGACGTGTCCCTGGCGATCGAGCGTGCCGACGGCTCCTTCCGGCACGTCTTCACCACCGGGCCGCTCGACCCGAATTCGCGTTTCGCCAGCGGTTCGGTGACCAAGCTGTTCACGCACGCCATCATCTTCCGCCTCATCGACGAGGGGCAGCTCAGCTACGACACCCTCATCGCGTCCCGCGTGCCAGCCGGTTCGCTCGACGGGCTGCACGTCATCCGCGACCAGGACTACGGTTCCGAGCTGACCATCCGCCACCTCATCGACCACACCTCGGGTCTGGCCAGCTGGGAGGACACGAAGGACCCGGGTGGCCGTGACGTCATCGACCAGATCGTGGACTGGGACCGCGTCGTCAGCGTCGACGAGCAGATGGAGACCGCCGCCCGCAACGGCGCGAAGTTCCCGCCCGGCCAGGGCAACCGTGCCCACTACTCGGACCTCAACGCGGAGCTGCTCAGCCAGGTCGCCCAGCACACCACGGGCATGACGTACCAGGAGCTGGCGAACCACTACATCATCACGCCCCTGGAGCTGGAGCACACGACCTTCGTGCGTCCGGGGCGGCACGACTACGCGGAGGTCCGCACCGACAAGCACGTGGTGTGGTCCTCCCGGTATCTGTCGAGTTCGCTGGGGTCCTCCGGCGTCATCTCGACGGCCCTGGATCTGCTGGTGTTCATCCGGGCCTTCCACACCGGCCGGATCTTCGACCACGGGCACATCCAGGACCCGGAGCTGCGGCGGATCCAGTACCGTCCGCTGCGCTACGGCCACGGCATGATGGCGATGGGCCTGCCGAAGATCCTCTCGCCGCTGGTCCCGGCGCCGCTCATCCTCGGGCACACGGGTGTGCACGGTGCCTTCGCGTTCTACTGCCCCTCCCGTTCGGCCTTCATCGCGGGTTCCGTGAACTCGATCGTCACGCCTCCCTTCGAGGTCATCTACCGCTACCTCGAGGCACTCTAGATCCCGGCTCACGCGGCGGCGCTGAACCCCGCGAACAGTGAGGCGGGGGAGTGGACGGGGTGGTGCGCGGCGTCGACAAGCCAGACGTAGGTGGCGGCGCTGCCGCTGGGGATCTCGTGGACGGCGTCGACAAGCGCATTCTCGACGAGCGCCCGCACCCACCCCTCCGCCCGCACCGGATCGACGGCGCCGCGGGCGTCGGTGATGCGGAGGGTGACCAGGTATGCGGGCTCGCGGTCCTCGCCGAAACCGAGGACGCGGGCCTTGACGCGTTCTCCGACGCGGTGGCGGGTGACCGTGACCCGCAGGCCGTCGGGCAGTGTCTTGCCCGGTGGACGCCAGGTGGCGGTCGGGCGGGCGAGGGAGCGGGGATGGTGGAGGATCGAGTGGATGTCGCGCAGCGTGTCCGCCTCGTGGCGACGCAGTCCGGTGGCGACGGTGGACGGGGTGTGCAGGTGGTTGATCGACATGCCCCGCACTCTAGGGCCGTCGAATGACACACCTGTTCGATATGTAGAACAGGTGTGCGATGGCGGTGCGGGGGAGGGGCAGGGGGTACCCTGAGCAGTGATATGACAGATCAACAACAGGTGCGCCCGAAGATCCCCACCGAGATCTGGGTGCTCGTCACCGCGGCGTTCATCATCGCCCTCGGCTACGGTCTCATCGCACCGATCATCCCGCAGTTCGCCGTCAGCTTCGACGTCTCCATGGCCGCCGCCGGAGCCGTCGTCTCCATCTTCGCGGCCTCCCGGCTGCTCTTCGCGCCGATGTCCGGCCGCCTCATCGACACCATCGGTTCCCGCAAGGTCTACCTCACCGGTCTCATGACCGTGGCCGTGACCACTGCGCTCGTCGCCGCCGCCCAGGAGTACTGGCACATCCTGCTGCTCCGCGGCATCGCCGGCATCGGCTCGACGATGTTCACCGTCTCCGCCATGGGCCTGATCGTGCGGATCGCGCCCCCGGAGATCCGCGGCCGGGCCTCGGCGGTGTACGGCACGGCCTTCCTCGTCGGCAACGTCATCGGCCCGGTCGTGGGCGCGGCGTTGTCGATGATGGGCATGCGTGCCCCCTTCGTCATCTACGGCGCCTCGGTGGCGCTGGCCGCCTTCGTCGTGTGGTGGCGGATGCCGCGCCGCGCGAGCGAAGGGGAGGGGAAGAAGAAGGACATGCAGCCGCCGATGCGCTTCGGCGAGGCCGTCCGCGACAGCGCCTACCGTTCAGCGCTGGTCTCCGGCTTCGCTTTCGGATGGGTCAACTTCGGTGTGCGCGTGGCCACGCTGCCGCTCTTCGCCGCCGCCGTGTTCGAGCACGGCGGCGCCATCGCCGGCCTGGCCATGGCGGCCTTCGCCCTGGGCAACGCCGTGACGCTGCAGTTCTCCGGACGCCTCGCCGACACCGTCGGACGCAAGCCGCTGGTCATCTCCGGGCTCATCGTCAACGCCGTGTTCACCGGCGCCATCGGATTCGCCGACAGCTTCTGGCCGCTGCTCATCGTCTCCGCACTCTCGGGCGCCGGCGCGGGCATGCTCAACCCGGCGCAGCAGGCGGTGCTGGCGGATGTGATCGGCAACCAGCGTTCGGGCGGCAAGGTGCTGGCCAACTTCCAGATGTCCCAGGACCTCGGCGCCATCGTCGGCCCGATCTTCATCGGTGCCGTCGCGCAGACCTACGGCTTCGAGCTGGGCTTCCTCATCTGCGGCGTCATCGGCCTGGCCGCCGCCGCGGTGTGGGTCTTCGGCCGGGAGACGCTCGAGGGCGGCCCCGGTGTGAAGCTGGAGAAGATCGCCTAGGTGTCCCCTCGCCCGGCATGCAGAACCGACGGAACCGGGGCACACTGAGCGGTGTTGTCGGGTAGGGGAGGATACGACGTGTCAGAGCAGTGTGGTCCGGCTGAAGTGGTGAACCTGGATCGCCGCCGACGGCTGCGGGAGCGGCGGCGGACCCTGGCCGCGGCCGTCGAACTGTCGCGCACAGGAGCCCATCCCTTCAAAGGGGTGATGAGCGACGGGTCGGTGTTCTGGTGCAAACAGCCCTCGAACCCGCACGGCATCGAGGAGGTCGTGAACGAGGTGGTGGCAGCGGTTGTGTCGGCGGCGGTCGGGGCACCCTGCCGCGAGTGGGCCATTGTCGACGTCCCCGCGGAACTGGTGTCGACCTCCGTCCCCGGGTCCACGGTCCGGCTGCAGCCCGGGCCCTACTTCGGTTCCGCCGCTGTCCACACCGCAGTCGAATCGGATGAGCTGACCTACGTCGACCGGGACGACAATTACGAGCGCATCCCGCGCCTCATCGCCGCCTGGCTCCTGTGCAACGCCGAGGACATCCAGATGATGTACGACCTGGAGGACAGCTTCTCCATCTGGTCCCTGGACCACGGTTTCTGGTTCGGATCGCACGAACGCCCGTGGTCCCTGGCACGTCCCGATCAGCTGCAGGGGCGCCCCGAACTGCCCGGACTGGACGCGGTGATCCCGCTGCCACACTGGGAGAGAGCCGTTGAGGCCGTGAACGCGTTGACCCGGGAACAGTTGGATGACGTACACGCCCTGCTGCCTCCGGAGTGGAATGTTCCCGCGCGGACCGCTGACCAGTTGCTGGACTATGTTGTCAGCCGCAGGAACTATGCTGTCCAGGAACTGGACAGACTGGCGGCAACCGGAAGAACAGGGAGGCGCAGGTGAGAGTCACGTACTGGACGATCCGTGTCGTCCCCGATGCACTTCGCATCGCTGAGTTCGGAGTCGGCGTCATCGCCCATGACCCGGAGTCCGGGGTGGTGGAGTGCCGGATGGCGGCCAAGGAGGACCGCGTGTGGTCCCACATCCCGAACCGGGCATCCGTCCGCAGCTGGTTGTCGGGGCTGTGTGGGCGGCTCGAGGCTCTGGGTGTGTCATCCCAGCTGGAGCTGGACCACCGTTCGACTGTGACGGAGCATCTGTCCCGTCTGCAGCGGCAGATGCACAATGTCATCCGCATCGACGCCCCGAGCTACGCGGCGGGGGATTCCGTGGCTGAGGTGGCGGATCTCATGTTCACCCTCCGGATCTCGGATGGAGCGCCGGAGAGGTCGCAGCAGGGCGTACCGGCGGTGCGCAGGTCCGTCCTGCAGGAGTACCGGAGCAGGGAACACCTCCGGGAGGCCCTGTTCGTCCGACCGCAGATGGTTCTCGGCGGGCGGATGTCCCGTCTGGATGCGGCCGTGGTGGGGGAGGACGTGGTGGAGATCAACCGCGCCTTCTCGTTCGCGGTCCCACCTTCCAGCGAAGTGCTGGACCGCGCCGATGCGTGGACCTACCGCGTGCAGCAGCTCCGGCGGGGCGGTGGAACTCTCGTCTCCGCGCAGGGGGAACGGTGGTCGCTCGCCGAGGACACCCCTGTACTCACGGTCATTGAGGGGCCGGAGACCGCGCAACAGCGGGAACTGTTCGACAACACGACCCGTGACTGGGAATCGCTGCGGATCCGGGTGGTCGATGTGCGGCACATCTCCGCGCATGCGGACCAGCTTGAGTCACAACTGTCCGAAACGGCGTGAATCCGTCCCCGATGTCCGGCTCCCTTTCAGAGAAGCAGTCCTGGCGCGCACTCGCGGCCCTGTGCGTCGGCCTGTTCATGACGCTGCTCGATCAGTCCCTCGTGGCCGTGGCGCTGCCGCAGATCCGACGGGACCTCGACGCCTCCCTCAACCAGGTCGTCTGGGTCTCCGCCGTCTACCTGCTCACCTTCGCCGTCCCGTTGCTGGTCACCGGCCGTCTCGGCGACCGTTTCGGCCAACGGCGCGTGTACCTCACGGGCATGGCCCTGTTCACGGTCGCGGCCTTCGCCTGTGCCTTCGCCCCGACGATCGAGTGGCTCATCGCCCTGCGCGCGGTGCAGGGGCTGGGTGGGTCGCTCATCAACCCGCAGCCGCTGAGCATCATCAACCGGATCTTCCCGCGTGAGCGCCGCGGCGCCGCCATGGGGGTGTGGTCGGCGGTCGCCGGTTCCACGGGACTGTTCGGCCCGGTCATCGGCGGCATGCTGGTGGGCACCGTCGGCTGGCGTGCGGTGTTCCTCTTCTATGTGCCGCTCGGCCTGGCGTCCCTGTTCATGGTGTACCGCTTTGTCCCGCGCCTCCCGCAGGCGGTCGCGCGTATCGACATCCCCTCCGCCCTCGTCTCCCTCATCGCGGTGCTGGGCGTGGTCTTCGCGCTGCAGCAGGGACCGGAGTACTCATGGGCGCCGTGGATCTGGGGTGTGTTCCTCGTGGGTGCCGTGGCCTTCGCCCTGTTCGTGTGGCGGCAGCGCCACACCGGGGAGGGCGCGCTCGTCCCGCCCGCCCTGTTCGCGCACCACAACTTCCGCCTGGGCATTGTCGCGGTGTCGACCCTCGGTTTCGCCGTCTACTCCGTGAACCTGCCGATCATGCTCTACCTCCAGCAGGGGGCGGGGCTGTCCCCGCAGGTCGCGGGTCTCATGCTCGTGCCCATGGGCGTGCTCTCGGTGATCCTGGCACCCTTCGCCGGCCGCCTCACCGACCGGCTGGCCCCGGGGCTGATCTCGCGTGCGGGGTTTGTCACGCTCATCTCCGCGATGGTGCTCTTCGCCCTGTTCATGCACCTCGAGGCGCCCGTGCCGGCCTTCCTGCTGCCGGTCCTCCTGCTCGGTGCGGCCAATGCGCTGGCGTGGTCGCCGAACTCCGCGATCACCATGCGGGACCTGCCGGTCAGCCTCACCGGCGCGGGCTCCGGCGTCTACAACACCTCCCGCCAGGTGGGCGCGGTGCTCGGCGCCGCCGCGCTGGGTGCCGTGATGCAGACGGGGGAGGGGGCCGTCAGCTTCGGCACCGCCATGGGCACGGCGATGCTCGTCCCGGTGGGGCTGCTCCTGGTCGGGCTGTTCGCGGTCTCCCGCTTCCGGGCGGACTAACCTCGACGGGCATGATCCCCGTCCTCATCGACTGTGACCCCGGCATCGACGACACCCTCGCCCTCCTCTACCTCGCTGCGCTCCACCACGCCGGCGAGATCGAGCTGGTCGGCGTCACCACCACCGCCGGCAACACCACCGCCACGCAGGCGGCGGGCAACGCCCGGTGGGTCCTCGAGCTTCTCGACGTCCCCGTGCCCGTCCTCCCCGGCCGCCCCGCCCCGGCGGAGGTCCCGCTGGTGACCACCCCGGAGACCCACGGGCCGACGGGCCTGGGGTACCTGGACGTCCCCGCCGCCCCCGACAGCGGGGAGTGGCCGGAGCTGTGGCGGGGGGTCGTCAACAAGCATCCGGACCTGCACCTCATCGTCACCGGACCCCTGAGCAACCTCGACGCCTTCCGCCGCACCCACCCGGAGCACTACGCCCGCCTCCGGCACGTCACGGTCATGGGCGGGGCGGTGAACTACCGGGGCAACACCACACCCACCGCGGAGTGGAACTTCTGGGTCGACCCGCATGCGGCCGCGAGGGTCTTCGCGCACCCGCCCGCCGGGAAGATCCGCCTGTGCTCCCTCGCCGTCACCGAACGTCTCCTCATCGACCCGCCCCGCCTGGAGAGGCTGGTGGGGGAGGTGGGGCCGGGTGACGTCGCGAAGCATCTCCCCGACATCCTGCGCTTCTACTTCGAGTTCCACGAGGCCCAGGGGGAGGGCTACCAGGCCCAGATCCACGACCTGCTCACCTGCATGATCGCACTGGGCACCGTTCCCTACGAGGACACCGCCACCACCGTCGCCGTCGAGGCGCACAGCGAACTCATGCGCGGCACCTCCGTCGCCGACCTGCGTGGACACTGGCACCGGGCAGCCAACGCCCGGCTGGTCACGGACGTCGACATCGACGCCGCCCACGCCGAACTGAGCCGGGCCGCCCGCACGCTGGCCCGGGTGATCCGTTAAGATCAGCAGAGCCCGAGGTGACATAGGGCCCTTCTGTCGTGCCCACGCAAGGAACTCCCATGCCACAGATCACCCTCAGCCCCCTCCGTCGCGGAATGATCGGCGCCGGCGTCGCCCTCGTCGCGGCCACCTGGCTCTACCTCGTCCTGGTCCGCCCCACCGACTGGGATTCGGTCGGCGGTTCGACCGAGGCCCTCATCACCCTGGGTGGCTACCTCGGCGGGGCGGTGCTCCTGCTCGCAGCGACGCTGCCCGCGCTGCCCGCCCGCACCATCGGCGTCATCCCGGTGGCGCTGGTGCTCAACATCGTCATCGGCCAGGTCGCCGGCTCGGTGGGCGTCCCCTTCTACCTCGACTCCGTGGGCACCGTGCTCGTCGCCGCGCTGGCCGGCCCGGTCGTGGGTCTGGCCACCGGCACGCTGAGCTCCGTCGTGTGGGGCCTGCTCAACCCGGCGGCCCTGCCCTTCGCAGCCGTCGCGGCGGCGACCGGCTGGCTGGCGGGCGTGGCCATCGAGAAGGGGGCCTTCCGGAAGCTCTGGCTGCTCATCCTCTCCGGCCTGCTCATCGGCCTGATCTGCGGAGCGCTGGCGGCCCCCGTCGCGGCCTTCGTCTACGGCGGCACCGCCGGTGTCGGCACGGGCGCGATCGTCTCCCTGTTCCGCGAGCTCGGGAACTCCCTGCTGGCGTCGGTGACCATGCAGTCCATCATCTCTGACCCGCTGGACAAGCTGGCGGTGCTGGCCGTCGTCTTCGCCACGGTCAAGGCGCTGCCGAAGAAGACCCTCGATTCCTTCCGCCCTCAGGACGGTCAGCTGCACCCCGCCGAGGCACCCGTCACCGCCTAGGACCTGAAGGGACGACCGTCGCCTCCCGGAGAATCCTCCCATGCACCCCCTGCACGCCCGCCTCAACCCCCTGACCGCGCTGGTCACGGGGTTGAGTTCGTGGATCCTGGTGCTCGGCGTCAACGACTGGCGACTCTCCCTGGCGGTCATCGCCGTGGCCCTCATCCTGGGTACCTGGCGCACGGGCAACCTCTCCGTGCCCGCCACCACCGCGGTCCTCTCCGCGCCGACGGCCCTGTCCATGCTGCTCGTCCACGCCCCCTACGGCACCGAGCGGCTGGCCCCGCTGCTCACCCGTGACGGCCTGCTCACCGCCGGGGAACTGACCCTCCGCTTCACCGCCCTCATGGCCGCCCTCCTGGCGGCGGCCGCGTACATCACCGTCCCGGAACTGGCGAAGGCGCTGCAGGTCAGCTGGCTGGGGCCGAAGGTGGCCTACATCGTCTCCGCGGCGCTGCAGCTGCTGCCGCAGGGGCGGCGCGTGGTGGAGACGGTCACCGACGCCAACCGCCTCTCCCGGCGCCGCATCACCGTGGGCACCGCCCTCCCGCGGGTGGCGGTCCCGGTGATGACGCACCTGCTCACGGCGAACGTCGAGAAGTCGCGTGCCCTGGAGACCGCGGGCCTCGACCTCCCGGGCCCGCGGACCGTCCTGCGGCCCGTCGCCGACAGTCCCCTCCAGCGCGTGCTGCGCATCCTCCTCCCGCTGGGGGCGATCGCATGCATCTAGTACCGGGCACGGTCACCCAGGTCATCGGCGCCTCGGGGCAGGGGCTCAGCCGCTGGGCCCATAGCCTCGGGCACCCGGTGGTCAGCCAGGAGGCCCTCGCGCACGTCACGTTCCTCCGCGCGACCGTCGCCGAGGAGGTGGCGTTCGGGCTGGAGCAGCGGGGCGTGGAGCGAGAGGAGATGCAGCGGCGCGTCGACACGATCCTCGCGCGCGTCGACCTCGACCCGGAGGCCGACCCCGCGACGTTGTCCGGCGGCCAGACACGTCGGCTGGCGATCGCGACGGTCGCGGTGCTCGAGCCTCCCGTGCTGGTCCTCGACGACCCTTTCGCCGGCCTCGACGCCGACTCGTCCGCCCGTCTGCGCGCGCTGTGCCGGGAGTTCCCCGCCACCGCGGTGCTCATCGTCGGGCACCGGGTGCAGGATCTGCCCGGCGACGTGTTCACTCTTGCCGGCACCGACCTCGTCCCCTTCCTCCCTCCCGACCCGCTCGAGCTCCCCATGCCGGTGACCCCCGGGGAGCGCCTCGACCTGGGGGAGGTGATCGGGCGGCGGGGCGGTGGGCGACGCCGGTGGTGGCAGTTCCGTACGCCGGGCCCGCAGTTCCGGGTCGGGCCCGTCCCGGTGACCCTGACGCGCGGCGGTGTGCTGTGGCTACGCGGGGCGAACGGTTCCGGGAAGACGACGCTGCTGCGGGCGCTGGCGGGGCTCGACGGTGCTCCTGCCGCTTCCGAGCATGACGTCTCGCTCCTGCTGCAGCGTCCCACCGACCAGGTCGTGGAATCGACGGTGGGGGAGTTCACCGGATCCCGCCACGCGGAACTCGGCCTCGATCCGGACGTCCATCCGCTCGACCTGGGCGCCACCGACCTGCGGCTCGCGCAGTTCCTGGCGGTCGCCGCGCAGGGGCGGCCGGTGCTGCTCGCCGACGAACCCGACGTCGGCCTCGACCACCGCGGGCGGGGGATCATGCACCGGTTGATCGCCGCGGAACTGCGCGCCGGGACCGCGCTCATGCTCACGTGCCACGACGAGTCCTTCGTCACCGAGGTCGCTGAGTACGCCGCGGTGTCGTCGCTTAATCTGGATGAATGACCCGCATCCACGGACTGGACCTGGCCCGCGCGCTGGCGATCATCGGGATGATGATCGCGCACATCGGTCCCACCAACGTCATCACCCGCGGGCACCCCTCCGTCCTCTTCGCGGTGCTCGCGGGTGTGTCGATGGGGATCATCGCCTCCCGGGCGGCCACGCTTCACGACGTCCGCGTGACCCTCCTCGTCCGCGGCATCCTCCTGGTGGTCATCGGGGTGGTGGTGGATGCGCTGCAGGCGGGCATCCTGGTGGTGCTCATCGCGATCGGTGCGTCCTACCTGCTGCTCGCCCCGGTGGTGCACTGGTCCACCAGGTCACTCGCGGTCCTGCTCGGCGGGCTGCTGGTCCTCGGCCCGCTGCTGCTCGGCGCGCAGGAGAGGTGGCAGGTCGACTGGCACTCGGAGGCCTTCACGGATCTCTTCTTCGGCTCCTACCCGCTGTCGGCGTGGCTCCTGTACACACTGGTCGGGCTGCTGGTCCACCGGCTGACCCTGGACACCGGGGCCACGGCCTGGCGGGAGCTCTGGTTGTTGTCGCTGGGACTGCTGCTCCTGGCCCTCAGCCTCATCGTCGTCGAGGCCACCGGGATCGGCCCCCGTGAGGAGCTCAGCTTCCGGGCGGCGGCCCTGACCGCCGAGCCCCACACCGGCGGGCTGCTCGACATGATCGGTTCCACGGGGGTGGCGCTCGCCGTCATCGCCGCGTGTCTGCTCCTGTGCCGCGTGCCGGCAGCGGTGGTGCTGAGCTACCCGCTGCGGGCCCTGGGCTCGATGTCCTTCACCGTGTATGTCACCCACGTGATCATCACGACGATCGTCAAGGGCAGCTTCGTCAGCCTCCCGGTCGAGGAGGTCCCGGAGGTGGCGGACCCCGGCTGGGAGATGTACGTCCCGGGCGTGGGCTACGTGTCACCGCCACCGATGGAGGTCTACAGCGACCCGTTCTGGCCGCAGCTGTTCGTGTGGCAGCTCATCGGCTTCCTCGTCGCCGCCTCCCTGTGGCGCCTGCGCTTCCGTCGGGGGCCGGTCGAGTGGGGCGTGAGCCGCGCCCTGCAGGGGGCGCTGGAGAGGAGGTAGCGGGGCGTCGAAAAGCGCTCCTCAACAGGCTTATCACCAGGGAAATATGCATTAATGCACATAATGTGATAGTCTTATGTCTTGGGTGTGGCCCAGTTCAGAGCTTTTCGCTATGAATGGTGGCCGTCGCAGACCCTGACCACGGCAGGCCTCCCGGCCACGGCAGGTCCCGGGTGCGACGGCCCGCTCTGCTTCTCCCGGCCGGCGCAGGTGCGCCGCCGAACGGCCGCCGTCGACAAGCTAACTGAGAAATACGAGCGCGTGCCGCGCGGCTGAGGCCCCACCAGGGCCCCGGCCCCTCCACGCAAGAGTTGAGGCCCGGGAGGGCCGGAAAGGCATGCTTGACCAAGCAGCGCATTGCAATCATCGGAGCTGGCCCGAGCGGAATCGCCCAGCTCAGGGCTTTTGAGTCCGCCCAGAAGAAGGGTGCGGAGATTCCGGAGCTGGTGTGCTTCGAGAAGCAGGACGACTGGGGCGGCCAGTGGAACTACAGCTGGCGCACCGGCACCGACCAGTACGGTGAGCCGGTCCACTCCAGCATGTACCGCAACCTGTGGTCGAACGGCCCGAAGGAGGTCCTCGAGTTCGCGGACTACACCTTCGACGAGCACTTCGGCAAGCCGATCTCCTCCTACCCGCCGCGTGAGGTTCTGTGGGACTACATCGATGGTCGCGTGAAGCAGTCCGACGTGCGCAAGCTCGTGCGCTTCGCCAC
>NZ_DUOE01000158.1 GCF_012838985.1 Corynebacterium sp.
CGCTCCCGGTTGATCACCGGGCCGCAGGTCTCGGCGGCGAAGGGGACGGTGAGGAAGCACTTGAGCTCGCCGCGGTTCTCGCCCTCGACGTCCATGGCGTAGAGGCCGTCGTTGGAGCCGAGTGCGTTGCCGTCGGTGGAGATCCACAGGTTGCCGAACTCGTCGAACGCCAGGTTGTCCGGGCAGGAGATCGGGGAGACCCGGGACTTGTCGAAGCCGCCGAAGTAGGTGTACGCGACGTCCGGGTCACCGGCGACGAGGATGAGGTTCCAGGTGAACTCCTCGCCGGCGTGGTCGTCCTCGATCTCCATGACGAGGCCGTTCTTGTTCTCCTTGACCGGGGCGTACTCCATGACGCCCTCCTTCGACTTCTCCGCGGCGCCGCGGTACTTGTTGTTCGTCAGCGCCATGTAGACCTTGGAGGTGGTGGGGGAGACCTCGACGTCCTCGGGGCGGTCCATCTTGGTGGCGCCGACGGCGTCGGCGGCCTCACGGGTGAACACGGCGACCTCCTCGGCGGTGAATCCGGCGACGTGGGACGTGGCGTTGCCCTCGTTGTCCACGGTCAGCAGCGGCTCCCAGCGGCCGGCCCCGTCGAAGGCGCCGTCGGAGGGGAGCTGGCCGGAGCCGTCGATCTCCTCCTGCGGGGAGTTGCCCTCCATGACGGCGACGTAGAGGGTGCCGTGGTCCATGAGGGTCATGTTGTGGGCCAGATCGCCCTCGATCATCTTCTTCGAGGAGACGAACTTGTAGAGGTACTCGAAGCGGGCGTCGTCACCGGAGTAGCAGACCACGGTGCCGTCGGCGGTGATGTGGATGTTGCCGGCCTCGTGCTTGAAGCGGCCCAGGGCGGTGTGCTTGACCGGGGTGGAGGTCGGGTCGTACGGGTCGATCTCGATGATGTAGCCGAAGCGGTTGACCTCGTTGGGCTCCAGGGAGACGTCGAAACGCCTGTCGAAGCGCTCCCACTTGCGGTAGGACTCGCCGGCGGGGATGCCCAGACGCTGGAGGGATGCCTTGACCTGCGGGTCGGTGACGGAGTCGCGGTGGGCGAAGTACTGGTCGAAGTTCTCCTCGCCGGAGAGGATGGTGCCCCAGGGGGTGACGCCGCCGGCGCAGTTGTTCAGGGTGCCCAGGACGGTGGTGCCGGTCGGGTCGGCGGAGGTCTTCACGTACTCGGAGCCGGCGAGCGGGCCGACGAGCTTCATCGGGGTGGTGGCGGTGATGCGGCGGTTCAGGGGGCCGAACTCGCGCTTCAGGTCGCCGGAGCCGGGCACGGTGGACACCTCGAGGACGGTGAGGCCGTGGTTGGCCCAGCCGATCTTCACCTGCTCTTCGGTCGGGTTGTCGGAGTCGTAGCCCGGGTGCATGTGCGGCTCGGTGGTGTACTCGTGGGAGCACACGTAGACGCGGCGGTCCGGGTCGGTCGGATGGGGCAGGAGGCCGGCGAAGTCGTTGTTGAAGCCGAACTGGCCCGCGGCCGCCTCCGCGGTCTGGTTGTGGACGTCGAACTCCGGTGCTCCCTCGATCACCGGGTCGCCCCAGGCGATGAGCACGGACTGGGAGTAGCCGGCCGGGACGACGACCTCGTCCAGCTTGTTCGGTGCGACGCTGTCGAACTGCAGGCCCTTCGTGGAAGTGTGTCCCTTCCCGGAGTCACCCGGCAGGGAGGAGCCGAAGGCGGAGGACCGGGCGGCGGCGGCCGGGGCGAGGCCGGCGAGGGCGGCGGAGCCGCCGACGGTCAGGACGGTGAGGCTGCCGGCCTTCAGGGCGGCGCGGCGGGACATCAGGTCGCCGAAGTACGGGTTGTCGGAGTTGTTGTCGCACTCGCCGAAGCAGGCGTTGCCGCACTTGTAGGTGCAGGTCAGGGAGCTGCGGGAGGAGGCGAACTTGTTGCTGAAGAGATTGCGGCCCTTGAGGGACATGGGGTGGCTCCGTGGCGTTTTGCGGGGACGTGACAGGACGACTCGGGAACTTAGGTCGCCCAGGTGGCGGCCCGGACATGAGCAGATGAATTCTTCGTGAAATAAGGATGACCCATCCTCTGTGTCCTGAATCTCAGGCACGAAAACTATTAAACACGGATAAAGCCGTTTAATATCGGGCAGCAGAACCTGCACCGGCCGACGAAGGCCCGATCCCGAGGAGAACCCTTGTACACCACCGCCGTCCCCACCGCCCGCGACCGCAAGCTCACCCCGGAGCACGAGGAGATCGTCAAGGCGACGCTGCCGGCCGTCGGCGCCAACATCGCCACCATCGCGCAGACCTTCTACCGC